>NZ_CAJAXH010000321.1 GCF_903946935.1 uncultured Thiodictyon sp. | reverse complement strand
GGCACACCGCCGACACCCAAGCTGCCTCCCGCAGAGGTTTGGATCAACCCGCCGGCCGCAGGCTTAACCGAGATCCAAGAGCCTCCCGAGCAACACTAAATTCGACACCCCGGTGTCTCATTTTCATTGACACATTCCGGCCGGGGTCACCGACATCGGCTGTACCCATCGGCCCATCGTTGTGGGTGGACGCAAACCCAAGGAAGTGCCCATGTTCCAATGGATCAATACCGTCCTCGGCAACCTCAAAACCAGCCTCAGCGGCGCCTACCACAGTTTCGGCTTCGGCAAGTATGCCGAGCGCTACCTCGGCGCCATCGCCTATCGCTTCAACCGCCGCTTCAACCTGCACGCCCTGCCCAACCGACTGTTGGTGGCCGCAGCGACCGCTGGCCCCCGCCCGGCACGCTGGATTCGCTTGGCTGAAACATCTTGCTAATCAGAAGCTTCTGGGCCCATAAGCTTAACCGGCACAAGGGGACCTTGGTTCCAACGCCAGGCGGCTCCGACCGCCCCGTTAGGCCTCGTTGATGGTTGCGCCGCCTAATCCGCGGATGGGTCGGACGTCGGGTGCGGACCGTCCAACAGGGGCTCTAGGGTTTCGGCCGCGAAGATCCCGTCGACCCAGGCGTCCAGTTGCGCAACGCTCGCCCCTGCAATGCACTCATCCGCCCAGGGGGGAAGATCGCCGAAGCGACGCCGGAGCAAACGCTTGAACGTATCGCGCTTGCCTTCCAGCTTGCCTTCCATCCGGCCTTCCCGCTCGCCTTCCAGCCGGCCCGCCAACAGACCCTCGCGCTTCCACTTCTCCGTCCACTCTTCGACATATTCTGCCAGCATCGTTTCGACGGACGGACGACGGTGCTTACGGGGGCGACGCTGGCGTGACATGGCGGCTGGGCGCTCAGGCCGGTCGGGGACGTTGCGGGGTGGCCGAAAGTGTCGCATGGGTGGGCGTGCCGGGCAACGGGCGGATCGCCCATCATGCAGGCGATTGCTGCCCTGACACGAGGGGACGGTCCCGACTGCCACAACAAAAAGTTGACAGCTACAGCGGCTCCGGGTTTATTGTGCCGCACGCCCTATACAGCCGTTCGTGGTGAGCTGTGAGCTGTGAGCTGTGAGCTTGTCGAACAGTCGAACCACGGACGGCTTCACTTCACTCACCGATCGCACATTGAGGATGACCAGATGTTGAATCGCTGTTCTATCGCCCTCCTGCTGACCCTGCCGTTGGCTGCCACTCAGGTCAGCGCGTACAGCGCAACGGCCATGGTGCCCGCGCCACTGCGAAAGATGAATGTTGCGGTCGCCATGGCGGTTCACTCTATCTTGCGGTAGAGCTGAGTAATACGAAAAAAATGGACCAACAAGTTAGCGACGTGCTAGTACCGCAGGATGAAAATCCTAATACCGTTTCTGAAGAGCGCGTTGTAAGATGCAAACTTCGTGATCCACTCTGGTTTTTTCGATGCCCTTGCTTCGTCCTGCGCCTGTCCTCGTAACCGATCGCGAGCGTCAACAAT
>NZ_CAJAXH010000320.1 GCF_903946935.1 uncultured Thiodictyon sp. | reverse complement strand
TCCCGCGACACCGTCGCCGCCACCATCCAGCGCCTGGCACGCAACGTCCGCCTGGTGTTCGACTACCTGGGCATGACCGAAAATTCCCGCCGTCGGCGGGGACGGCCAGCCACGGCGGGCTAGAACGGATTTGCCGTGAGGAGCGCAAGGCCATGCGCGACGCCAGCCAGGCGCCGCGCAACAGCCGCGAGCTGGCGGTACGCAACCAGTTCTTCACTCCACGCTATGTGGTGGAGTTCCTGGTCGACAACACCTTGGGCCGGATGTGGTTCAACGCCACCGGCGGCCGCAGTGCCTTGCGTGAGGGCTGCCAGTACCTACTGGTCAAGCCTGATGAGACGCCGCCGGCAACGACCAAACTGCGCGATCCCCGGACCCTGAAACTGCTCGACCCGGCGTGTGGGTCCATGCACTTTGGCTTGTATGCCTTCGACCTTTTCCTGGAGATCTACCGGGATGCCTGGGACTGGGAGCAGCAGCACGGCCCCGGCTCGCTGGACGTGTCCACCCAGGCACAGGCGGATTTGCAGCCACTGTGCCAGACCTATGCCGACGCGGCGGCCATGCTGCGCGACGTGCCGCGTCTGATCATCGAACACAATATCTACGGTGTTGACATCGACCCGCGCGCCGCACAGATCGCCTCTCTGGCACTGTGGCTGCGCGCACAGCGTGCCTGGCACGCGGCCGGTGTCCGGGCCAAAGACCGCCCCGCGATCGGCCGTGGTCATGTGGTCGCGGCCGTGGCTCCGCCGGCGGAACCGGATCTGCGTCAGCAGCTGACCGCGACGCTGGATCGGCTGGATGCCGAGCTATTCGAAAAGACCCTACAATTATTGAAAGGGCTGCCCGAACTGGGCGTCTTGCTGCGAACAGAGTGTGAACTTCCGGACCTGATCCGCCAGGTCTTTGTCGGCAAAGGTACCGGCCTGTTTGCCGCCATGGAGCGGGAGCACTGGCAGCAGGCCGAGGCGCGGTTACGCGAGGCGCTGACCGGGTTCGCCCAGGCGGCGCAGTCCACCTATCAGGGCCGTCTGTTCGCCCAGGACGTGCTACAAGGGCTGAGTCTGATCGACCTATGCCGCGAAGTGTTCGATGTGGTGGTGATGAATCCGCCCTTTGGTGCACTGTCCAGCGGGGTCAAAGACGCGTTGGGTAAGGCCTATCCGCGTGGTAAGAACGACCTGCTGGCCATCTTCGTCGAGCGTGGGCTGGAGCTGTTGCGGCCGGGCGGGCGGCTGGGCGCCATCACCTCGCGGACCTGCTTTTTCCTCTCCAGCTTCCAGAAATGGCGGGAAGACGTCGTGCTGGGCCTGGCCCGGCCGGAGGTCATGGCCGACCTGGGGCACGGGGTGATGGATGACGCGATGGTCGAGGCGGCGGCCTATTGTTTGGTTAAGTCATAAAGAGGCAACAGCATGAACAGCCTGACGTTTGAAGCCCGGGTGAGCACTGATCACTTTGTGCCTGTGCCGGATGAGGTGCCGGCCGGCACCTTGGTTCGGATTCATCTGGAACCGGTAACGGGCGATGCCGTCACCGATCATTACCAGCCTCGCACTGAACTGGGGCGCAAACTGATTGAACTGCGCCGCGCCTACGTTCGGGGCGGCGGCAAACTGTTGAGCGACGATGAACTCGATGAAGAGGCGCGCCAGCGTCGCGGTGGCGTAGCCGATGTCTAAACGGACCTATCTCGACGCAAACTTGCTGATCGCCGCCTGGCAAGTGAAGGACGATACCGGCGCGCGAGCCCTCGCCATCCTTGATGATCCGGACCGCAGGTTGGTCGTCAGCGATGCGGTTTGGCTGGAGGTTATGCCTAAGTCGCTGTATCACAAACAACACAATGAGCAGGCGTTTTATCAAGCGATCTTCGACCAGGCCGAGGTAATTCCCTGGCAAATTGCCGCACTGCATCAGGCCCATGAGTTGGCGCAACGCTATGGAATCGCGGCGATGGACGCCGTCCATGTTGCCCTGGCCATCGCTGCGCAGGTAGACGAATTTGTTTCCGCTGAAAAGCCAGGCAAACCCATGTTTCGGGTCCGCGAGATTCCCATGCGCTCAGTGCGAGCCGTGACGCAATGACCCGATGTTGTGGCCGGCCGTTCATGCTTCGATCAGGTTACATCAAGGTGTAATATCATGTTACCTACCTTGAGAGCCACGTTGTCACCGTCTGGCACCCTCACCTTCGAAGAGCCAGTCTGGATTCCGCGGCCCGTCGCCGTGTTGGTCACGCTGCTTGCGGAGTTTTCGGGCACGGGGGCGATAGCCGTTGATTCCGACCCTCTAGCGTGGTCACTGAGTGATCAGGAACAGGCGGTGTGGGATAAACTGCCAGAATTTCGCGCCGAAGCGTCACCACCGAGGGCACAGAGCAGAGGAAGAGAGGAGAATCAGTGATGAATAAATGGTGCGGCGGATGACTATTTTCTTGCGCCTGCTGACCGAGGCGGACAAGGAGGCTGGGCTATCCACCGCTTGCGCGCGGCTGCGCCAGGGCGAGACCGACCCGCGTCTTTTCGAGGTGGTGCCGGAGGCCTTTGATGCGGTGCCGGGGAAGCCATTTGCGTATTGGGTGAGTGATGCGGTGCGGACCGGGTATCTGCGTTGTGAAGCGGCAAACAAGCCTCCTGCTCGACTTGTTTGCTCTACCAATCCATTAAATGATGATTTTCGGTATGTGCGCGCTTGGTGGGAAGGAGAATTTACCGGCACAGACCCATGTTGGATAGCGTGGGCAAAGGGCGGTTCGTTCTCACCTTACTATTACGACATTGATACGGTTATTCACTGGAGTTCAAGCCAGAATACCTATTTTGGGTTTCTCGGCACAGTGAATCGGCCATTAGAAAAGCCAGCCTCCGTGCAGCATTTTCTTCGCCCCGGCCTAACTTGGCCACGACGGACCAATGGCCTCAGCTTTAGGGTAATGCCCGCGGGTTGCATTTTTGCGGATAAGGGTCCGGCAGCATTTGTCGCGGAAGATGATCCAGATGAACTCTTGATGCTCGCCTGCTTGCTGAACAGCAGTGCATTCGGTCTACTGGTGTCAGTGCAGTTGGCCCGTGTCGAGTTGGCGCAGTCATTTGAAGTCGGGCTGATTCAGCAGACACCTATCCCAACCCTGACTGCCGAACAACACCAACAACTCGCCGCGCTCGGTCGCTGTGCCTGGTCGCTGAAACGTACCCTCGACACCACAACCGAAAACTCCCACGCCTTCTTGCTGCCGGTGGTCCTGCGCCATCGCATGGGCGACTACGACCCGCCTGCCATCGTGGCCCAATTGGCCAGAATCCAGGCCGAGATCGACGCGCTCGCATTCGATCTCTACGGCTTCGACGAGGCCGACCGTGCGGCAGTCCTTAACCCGGAAGAGTCAACCACAGAGGACACAGAGCCCAGGGCGGAACCGTTCTAGCCAGGACTCTCTGTTGCAACCGGCGGTTGTCCGCAACACTGGACAACGCCAGGTGGCCCGGGTATAAAGCACGTCGGTCCCCTTACTGTCCGAGGCCCCGTGCGTGAACCTTCGTGAGG
>NZ_CAJAXH010000319.1 GCF_903946935.1 uncultured Thiodictyon sp. | reverse complement strand
CTACGGGCTCCCTGCGTTTCCTCCCCCAGCGCGTCGACCAGAACGTGTTTCACATGCGTTGCCATCGGTGATCTCCTTCAGACCGCCCTACAGTAATTTAACCGGGGGGTGCTGTCTCACCTACATTGGCACAGAGGGCCGTGTGTTCTGAAGGGGTTGGCGGTCCGGTTGCGGGAACTGCTCTAACACCAGCAACAGCTCCAGCGCCGCATTGGCGCGCTCCACCCGGCGGGCACGCTCGTCGCGTTCGCACCCCAGGCGTTCCAGGAAGACGGCCAGGCTCTGTTCTGCCGTGTGCTTCAAGGCGGCGATCTGCGACGTTTCCGGCAGCGGCTGCCGCTCGTCGCGGAGCCGCCGGCGATAGCGTTCCACCTGCTGCTGCAAGCTGGCGATGGGCGAGGCCGCATGCTGGCGCAAGGCCGCGGGCAGCGTGTCGAGCGTCGCGGCGATCTCCGCCAAGGTCCCGGCGGTGGCCTCGCGTTGCGCGGCCAGCCGCGGTTGCGACGAGACATAGCCCTGAGCGCGGGCGCCCGTACTCGCCGGGGCCGCGGTCGCCGGAGCGGGCTCATGCAGTTGGACCGCCATCAGCCGCTGCTGCATCTGCGCGATGGCCTCGTGCCGCTCCCGCGCCTGGGCCATCGCCTGCCGCTGGCGTTCCTCGAATTCCCGCCATTGCGCCAGCCGCGCGCGCTCCTGTTCGGCGCGCCGCCGTGCCTCGCGTGCCTCGTGCTCGATGGCGGCACCGACCCCGGCGGCGATCCCCTTCAGGGCAAAGCCCGCCACCAGCGCGGTCCCGGCAATCGCCGCACCGGCCAAAAGGATCGGCCCGGCCACCGCGACCGCGGCGATCGGAATCAAGACGACGACGGCTTCTCCGCTCATTGGGCACCCCGGAAAGTCATTTTTAATTCAGCGCCTCGGGCGGGGGGATAATACCCCGTGTCGGCCGGTGAATGCTATTCGGCGGCCGTGGCGTTTGAGCCACAGTGAACGGCCATCTCAGAATCCGTGCTCCCACCGTTCAGGTGCAGTGCCGAACGGCCCGCGGTTCGGCCGCCGAGCGCCAGAACCCCAGGGTCTGGCCGCCGATCACCACGGGGTGGCGGCGGTCCACGGCCTCAAGCGCGCCGAGCAGGGCCTGGGCCTGGCCCTCGCAACCCAGGGTCCGCAGGCTGGTGAGGATACGGGTGAGGCGCAGAAAGTTGTGATTGCCCGGGGTCAGCCAGGTACGGCTGCGTACGGTGAAATCATCCAATGGATCAAGCTGGAGGGCGCCGTCGGAACAGGTCCGGATGGCGAAGCCATAAAAGCCAGCCATGCGCCGAAAGCCCCGGAGCAGAGCCTCCCGCAGCTCCGGATCCCACTGGAAGGCTTCGATGGTGCTTGGCATCAGCACCGGCGCGTCCGGGTTGTAACGGCCGCGGCGTCTGAGTGGGAACAGCCATTGGATGTAGTCGTGCTGCATCTCCAGCCGGTCGTCGGACCAGGCGAGGATCTCGGGGTGCCGTCGGCCGGCGTGGTCGGTGCCGGTGCCGCGAAAGAAGGCGGGGATCGGGTCGGCTGCGGGAGTGTTCATGTAATCCTCCGCGGTTGTTGGGTTAAATGCTCGGGGCTGGCCTCAGGTGCAGCCCCGTTACATGGCTCAACGCGGGGCGGTGGCGGATTTTCAAAAGCGGTTGGCGGATGCGGCAGCCCGGCTTGCGCAGGTTGGACCGAGGAAAGCGTGTCGATTTGACACAACCGGCGGGCGATATACAATGTGTATCTAGCGCCAGAGTTCATCTGAAGCGAGGTCCTTGATGCCCCCGTCACCACCGTCCGCCGCCCTCCCTGAGCCGCCCACTCGCGCCGTGAACCTCCGGGTGCGGGAAGACATTCGCGACCTGATCGACCAGGCCGCCAAGAGCCAGGGCCGCTCGCGTTCCGACTTCATGATCGATGCGGCCCGACGGGCGGCCGAGGACGCACTGCTCAATCAGACCCTGGTGAGGGTGGACCGGCAGACCTACGAACACTTCCTGACCGTGCTGGACCAGCCGCCGGAGGGCGAAGGCTTCGAGCGTTTGATGCGTGCCCCGAGCCCTTGGAAATCCTGAGCCTCGAAGCCCCGGAGCCGCTGTCCGCCGGGCATCGCGTCGAGGGCTTTTCCTGTGGCGTACCAGCGCTTGACGAGTGGCTGACCCGACGTGCCTGGAACAATCAGCGAACCGGTGCCTCGAGAACCTACGTCGTCGCTGCGGCCGGGCAGGTGGCTGGCTATTACTGCCTGGCTTCCGGTGCGTTGGCGCTCAGCGAAGCGCCTGGTCGCATCCGCCGCAACATGCCCGACCCGGTTCCGATGGCCATCCTGGGACGGCTGGCAGTGGATCGGTCCCAGCAGGGTCAGGGCCTCGGCGTCGCCTTGCTGCGCGATGCCTTTGAACGTACTGGGGTCGCCAGTGCCATTCTCGGAATTCGCGGATTGTTGGTGCATGCCCTCACACCGAAGGCTGCGGCCTTCTACGCACGACATGGATTCGTCGCGTCGCCCACAAGACCCCTCACACTCGTGCTGTCATTGAAGCGGGATTAGCTGGTCAGGGGCCTTGATCATCGTTTTGACCTACCGCGATCTGACATTCCGATGGGGCAGCCGGCATCCAGGCCAGGGATGACAACCGCTCAGCCCGCGCGGATGCTCGGAATGCAGCGTGACAGCCGCAACGATGATCAACGGCCCGGTCAAGCAGCGGCTTGGCCGGCAGCCGCCAGTCCGCAACTGGAGGTTGAGGCTTCAGCCGGTGGCGGTTTCAGGTATATTCAACAGAACGCAATGGCGCCTGCACGCCGGACCGGCTAAAGCCTCGACCTCCACTGTCCGGAGCGATGATCAAGCCCGTCAGCCGCCGCCAGTTTATCCGCAATGGCGTATACCGGATCTGCCTCCTACACGGTGACCTCGGTACTCCCCGGAGCGTGGAACCGCCCGACCTCCGTCCCGTTCACGTAGACCTTGGCCGTGCTCTCGCTCGAATGGGAGATGGTGGCGCAGCCGGAGTCATCCGTGACGCCGTCGGCCATGCCGCCGCCGGAGATCGAAATCGCCACCCGCTTGTGCTTGACCGGCTTGCGATCACGATTATAGACATAGACGGTGCTGTTCATTCGTCTCGCTCCTGTTCATGGTTGCCTGAAGATCATTGTTTCGTTCCCGACTCCGCGATCCATTATAGGTTGAGCTGAGGAACGAAGTCCAACAGGCGCCATAGCTTTGCCGCCGGGGTGCTTTTGCTCCTTCGTTGGCAAAATCATACACGTACAAAGTTACATCGAAATTTCTAGCCAGGTAACCTTTCCATCATCATCGGAAACAACGAATCTTGATGGGCCCACAGACTCGCACTGCATGACACGCGATAGGCTTTCCCACACCGTGTAGCACTCTGTATCAGGTAGGCGCCAGATTGTTAGCGCAAGCTCTTCATTGCCTCTCGATGCTATCAGAGTATCATCGGTCGAAATAGCTACGGTCACGGCCACGCCAACCAGGCCGGAAAGCTTGTGTGCCAGACAATAAGTATTCATATCCCATACAAGGACACCATCATGGCCAGCAGAAACGGCAAACGCTCCAGAATGAGATATGGCGACATCCAAAAAGGCCGCGCCCTGAGGCGTGAACATCTCAGCCACACATTGATTGTGATCGAGGTCCCAGGCTCGGAGTGATCCGTCGTAATCGCACGACACGGCAGTTTTCCCTGTGCCATTAACTGCAATGCCCATAATCTCTCCTGCGTGGCCGGAAAGACGCCCAGCCTTTTTCTGGTCTGAAATACGCCAGATATCAATATGGTTACCATTGGCTACAAGGATATGCCTACCGTCAGGCGTCATCGCAATAGCATGGGGCTTGGCGGTGCACTCTCGTATGACGATCGCCTGGTTTTCTTCTTGGGCTATTATGCGTACGGAGCGATCAAACAAAAGGCAAGCGACCACGGAACCGTCTTCTGATGCGGCTAAATCTTGTATTCGAGGGCTAGTGGACAAGAGCGTGCGCGACGAACTGGATTGATAGCCGTGCCAAGCCTTGACTGTCTTGTCGTACCCAGCGCTGAAAACCTGACCCGTGCATCTTGCAGTTGCGAGTAGATGCTCTGGTAGATTGGGTGGTTTTCCAATCGCGGGTTCGCTGCAATTGATCGGGAATATGGCGATATCAGACTTTCCGCCAAGAAATGCATATTGTTCATCATTGCTTATGGCAAGAGCCGGCCACAGATCAAAGCCGTTAGGAGGGGTTGCCTGAATTGTGCTGATCAGTTTTCCGTGCATGGCGTCCCAAACGCCCAGAAAAGAGCCAATGATGTCGCCGGATACATACGCAATGGCTTTGTTGCCTCCCGGATCGGCGGCGACAGCAGACGGATCGATGGTCCAGTATCCGTATTCTTTCAGGGTGAATATTCTGTTGCCAGATGCAAGATCCCAAACGCCGGATGTTCGTAGAATTCTATTTCCTCGGATCGGAAACAGACCATGCCCAGGGATAGCCCAACGCTTTGAGTGTCGCGAGTCTAGATCCCACAGTTCAAGGTAGTTGTCATTGGCAATCGCAATCGCGTGACCATCTTGTAAGAAAACAGCTTCGGATATTTTGAATCGGGTATTCAGCTTCAGATATGACTCATTGCGCGCTTCTTTCAAGCTCCACTTTCGAATGGTGCCTTCGGCGTCAATGAAGATGCACCAGGTGCCACAAGATGAGATCTCCAGGGCGACAATTGGGAGGCTGTGGTCAATACGTTCGATAGCTCCGTCTGCATCTCCTGTGCGCCATATGTAAATGCTCCCACTATTTTCGGATACGACGCAGACGCTGCCGTCTGCGCAGACTGCAATATGGTCAAGTTGCGTTCCGCGGTTAAACGTAGCGACCAATGTCGCTGATTTAATATCCCAGACGCGAGCTGTACAGTCGCCGCCGATTGATGCAAGGCGACGTCCGTTCCCCGATAGCTTTAGCTGTCGAATGCCCATCAGGCTAAAAGAATGCCCGAGCAGTCTGCGCCGTAGAACCGCTTCGCGAGTATTACGGGGACGGCTCAGTGTCCGTAACACAGGCCAACGATTCTGGCCCTTCCTTCCTATGCGCTCCGCCTCTCCCGTCACCGGACTATCATCCGCATGCTCAACCGCCAGTTGCAGCAGGATCTTGTACGCCGGCCACCGCTCATCCCCGCGGCGCAGGATATGCTCGCGTTCGCGGAAGAATGCCTCCCACAGCCTGAACTCCTGCCGCTCGGGACCATCGGGTAGGCGGGCGAGTAGCGTCTCGTAATCCGCCACCAGACCGCGCACGGCACTGCTCGGCAGTTCCGCCGTGAACGCCTGCAAGAAGACGAAGTCGGTGAGCCGCCGGCGTGCCGCCGCGATGCCCGCCTCGCCCTGCCAGCGCAGGGCATAGCGCACCCCCCAGCGGAACAGGTGATTGCGCAGTCCCCCGCGTGGCAACTCCGTCCACGCCTGGGCCAGCCGGTAGAGCTTCGCCTCGGCATCCACCACCGTGCCGGCCAGCGCCGGGGCCGGCGGGACGGCCGGCTGACCGGTGCCGTCGGGGCGCCCGCCCACATAGTCGCGGAAGCTCTGGTGATAGAGGGTCAGACCCAAGGTGCCGTCCGGCGTGGGGGCGCCGCGCAGCAGGGCCTGGCCGGCGCGTACCGCGTTCTGCACCCGCTCGCGATAGCGCTGGGCGTCGGCCGACACATCGGCCAGGAGCAGGGCGAGTGCCTCGGCGTCCAGCGGCTCCTCGGCCCGGGCGAGACAGGCAACCAGGAGCGGCAGGTCGCGCTTCAGGTCTGAGAGCCCCACGCGGTTCATCAACTCATCGTAATAGGCGACCAGCCCTTGCGGCAGGCGCTGCTCGTCCCGCACCGAGAGTTGCCCGTTGCGCAGGTCCTCCAGCAGCAGGTGGACATAGAGCGGCAGGCCGGCGGCACAGGCGACGACCCGCTCCACGAAGGGGTTGCTGACCCCCTCGGCGGCGTCCTGGTCACGGCTGATCAGTGCATGGCGGGCGCTCGCGAGCCCTTCCAGCAGCATGGCGCGGATGTCGGCCGCGGACATGGACGGCAGCCCGTCCGGGAACACCGTCTCGCACCCGGCGCCTCCGAGGGCCAGCGTCAGTGCGGGCTCGGGGCGGCTGGCGAGCAGCCAGACCGTGCCGGGCAGGGTCAGGCCGCGCAGGCGCTGCGCCAACCGCGGTTCATAGGGCAGCACCTCGTCGAGCCCGTCGGCCAGCACCAGGAAGCGGGGCGCCTGGGCCTGGGGGTGAGCCGGCTCAAGCCCCGCCACCGCGGCCAGCCGTTCGCGCACCGCCTCCAGCAGGGCCTGATCCGTGTCCGGCGCCTCGTTGCGTTCTGCCGACGCCGCCGGCAGCGGCGCCCAGTCGGCCAGCGCCGCCAACAGCCCCAGCAGGAAGGCCCGGGTGTTGTTGCGCGCATCGCCGGCACGGAAGCGGTGGTAATAGAGCCCCTGTTGTTCCGGCTTGGAGTTCCCGAGGTCGGCGGCCAGCCGTGCCATCAGGAGCGATTTGCCGACCCCGGGCCCGCCGAACACCAGGCCCAGGCCGGCCACGTCCTCCCGGCGGGTGTCACGCCCCTTCAGCCAGGTCTTGAGCGCCGCAAGCTCGGCGACGCGGCCGACCAAGTCCTCTTGCAGTACCCGAGCCTCGCGCAGGAAGTCGGTCCAGTGGAAGACCTCGCCCGTCGTGGTGCGGCCGGCCGGTGCACTGTCCAGCCGGAACAGCGCCCGAAAGGCATCCACGTCGAACGACAGCGAGACGGCCTCGTCGCGCCCGAGCGGAACATAGGCCAGGCGCTCGCGGTCGGCCCGTTGATAGAGCTGGGCGGCGGGGTTCCCGGGCCGCTCTTCCAGCCGACCGGCGCTGCTGACCAGCCGCACCGGGCCGAAGCTGGCCAGCGGCAGGAGGGGCAGGGCGCCGGTCGCGCTGACCAGCCAGGGGCCGTCCGCGCAGTCTTGCAGTGCGGCGGGGCGGGGGATGGAACAGGGGCGGGGCCCGGCCAGTCGCTCGGCGCGCTCGCCGGCCAGGGCGATGACCTGGGTCCCGGCGCCGGCCAGCGCGACCGCCCGCAGCAGGTCGAAGACGCCGGGTTCGTGGGCATCGAGCAGCGCCCGCGCGGCCTCGCTGCGCAGCCCGGCGCCGTGGGCCAGGTGGTTGCGCAGCAGCAGGATGGAGTTATCCAGGGTGCCGCCCTGGCCCTCGCCGCGGAAGCGGGGGGCGAAGACCTGCCCGTAGAGGTCGAACACCCCGGGTGCCAACAGTGCGCCGGTCGGCCGCGCGGCGCTCACGTGTTCCAGGATGCCGAGCCAGCGCCCCAGGGTCGGCCGCTCGATGTGCTCACGCAACCGCTCGGCGAGCGGCCCCGGCAGGTCGCCCGCGTTGGCCCGGAGCACCTGCGCCAGGGCCACCGCCACGGACCAGCGCACGGCGATCTCGGCGCAATCCACCAGCCAGTGCAGCCGCACCCGCGGGTGCGGCTCCGCCAACAGGGCGGCGAGCGGCGCGGCCAGGTAGGTGGGTAGCCCGTCAGGCGCCAGGCCCGGGGGCCAGTCCGCCGCCGGGGCGGGCGCTTGGAGCGGCCAACGGTGGGGGCAGTTCTCGCACTGGTATTCCTGCCGCTTGGCGCTGAACAGCACGTCGGCGCAGCCGCAGGCGGGGCAGGTGAGTGGGGTCTGGGCCATGCCGTTCGCTCCGGGCTACCTTGTCAGCGATCCGCCAGAAAGCTATGGGGATCGAAAAGTTTATCCGGGTCTACCGCGGTCTTGCCGTTGAGCCGATCGCGCCGTGTCTGGATCTCCCGTTCGACCTCTGGCACGGCCCGGGTGTAGGCGGCCGCCCGTTGCCGAACTTGCCGGCGGCGCGCCTGCTGTTGTTGCGGGTCCGGTGGACTGGTCTCAAACGGCTCGGTCCGGAAGACAAAGGCGCGGCTCGGGCGGCCATCCACCAGCAGCCGGGCGGCGACGTGGTAATTGGGCAGGTCCTGTAGATGGTGCGCGCCAAGCTCCGGGCGCATGAAGTTGGCCAACCGCTCGGCGTCCAGGATGCCGAGGCGAAACAGCAGCAGGGTGCCGACGTTGCCGAGCAGGCTGCTGACCAGCTCGGTCTGCCCGGCCATCTGCGCCAGGTTCTGGTTGGCCAGGGTCAGGTGCAGGCCGAACTTGCGGGCCTCGCTCAAGAGGTCGGCCACGGTGTCGGTGACGAAGTTCTGGGCCTCATCCACATAAAGATGGAAGGGACGGCGCGCATGCAGCGCCACGTCCACCCGCCCCAGGGCGGCGTCGAACAGTTTGCCGATGACCAGCATCCCCAGCAGTTGGGTATCCATGGTCCCGAGCTGGCCCTTGGAGAGCTTGACGAGCAGGATCTTGCCCTGGTCCATGCACGCCCGGAAATCGATGGTGCTGCGGGACTGCCCGATGATGGGCCGCAGGGCGGCGTTGTGGGTGAACTGGTTGAGCTTGGAGGTGATGTAGGGCCCCATGTTGTCGAGCGCCGCCTCGCCCCCGGCGCGTTCGGCCTGGCCGGTCCAGAAGGAGGCGACGTGCGGACTGCGGCAGCGCTTGAGCAGGTGGCGGCGAAACCCCTTGTCCTCGAACAGCAGCGGCAGCTCCACCAGGGTGGTGCCGGCCTCCGGGTCGTCCATCAGCAGCAGCAGTGCATTGCGCATGTACTGCTCGAACATTGGCCCGCCGGTCTGGCGCAGGTCATAGAGGCGGCCGAAGATGCGGATCATCTCGTTGGTGATGAAGTTCATCTGCCGGGCATGGTGGACCCCGTCAGTCTCCAGGAAGTTGAGACCGGCGGCCCGCTCCGGGTCGGCGGGATCGAACAGGATCACATCATCCAGCCGGTTGGCGGGGATGGCGTCGAGCACCTGCTCGGTGAGGTCCGCGTGGGGGTCAAGCAGGCACAGCCCGGCCCCGGCGCGGATGTCCTGCATCAGCATCGTGAAGAGCAGGGTCGACTTGCCGGTGCCGGTGGCACCGAGCAGGTAGCAATGCCGACCGCGGTCGGCGGGGGCAAAGCGCACCGGGCGCGCGCGCTCGCCATGGCCGACGTGCCCGAGCAGGATGCCCGTCTCCGGCAGGGCCTCCACCCGGTCGGCGAACAGGGGCGGCAGGCCCAGGTCGCGCAAGGCGTGCAGCGAGGGCAACGGCGGCCAGAGTGCCGTGCCGGCGGGTACATAGCCGCGCAGGTCGATGGCCCCATCGGGTTCGACCAGAAAGGGGCCGCGCGGCAGGGCGTCGGGCGGCGACCGGGGCGGCGGGGGCTGGTGCGTCACCAGTTCGCTCCAGGTCAGATCCCGCCCTTGGAAGATCTCGGCCCCCAGTAGGGCCAGCAGGGTTGCCGGCGGCGGCTGATCGGCGCTGACCGTGACGACCAGACGCAGGCCGGAGGGGTTGCGCTGGCAGCGCATCAGGTGCTGTTCCAGGCCCTTTAAGATGGCCCGATCCCGGACCGGGCGGCGGCCCTCGTCGCCATGGATGACGGCGCCGCTGCCGTGGAACTGCGCCAGGGCGGCGCTGACGGCGGCCTGGCCGACCGGGTCCAGGTACACCTGGTCCAGGGCGATGCACACCTGCGCCCGGGCGCGGCAGATGGCCACGGCATGCACCAGAGTATCGCAGGGGCGGGGTTCGCGGGCGGATGGGCAATCGATCAGCAGCGCCGGGCCGGTCGCGGCGGCGGGGGCGGTGAAGCCGATGGCATTGGCGCCGTCGGCGATGATGCGATAGCCGACGGGTTCGAGGCACAGCCGGTAGGTCAGGTCCTGGATGGTGAGCAGCGAGTCATCCAGTGTGGGGGTGAAGGCGTAACGCAGCCGGGCACCCTCCAGGACGAACTGCAGGTTGTGCCAGAGTTGCACGGCCTTCCCTGTCGCCTCATCCGGGTCGGCGCCTTGTGCCCGTGCGCGCAGCAGGACCTTGAGTCCGCCGTCGGCGATCCGATAGATCAGGTCGAGCCCCTCGCCCGCGGCCAGTAGCGGCGGCCAGGCGGGCAGGAAGCGGCTGTAAGGGTTGCCGGGGCTGTGCCTCCCGTCATCGGCCGGGGCAGTCGCATCCACGCCCGAGAGGATCAAGGCGAAGCGGGCCTCGGTCCCCCGCGGGGTGGGAAAGACGCGGATGGGCGGCGTGTCGCTGGCTGTCGGCAGGCCGTCTGTGTGGTCTTGGTCGAGGGTTTCTCGATCCGTGTCGTGCTTGCACATGCCCCTTGCTGCCCTCCGCGGTGGCCTTGAAAATCCGGTGCCGGGTGGCGTTGAAGAGTGAACCAACGCGCCAATCCCGGAATCCCGCTATGCGCCGTCATCAACCCGCTACTATTATGCCGCGATACCCGATCGACGTCCGCTCGATCGCCCGTCCGCCGTCACTGCCCTGGCACCGCGGCGAGGAGAATCCGTCATGCGTCCTCTCGCGCCCCCGCTAAACGTCATCGAAGCCGGCTTGTTCGCCCCACTGGTGCAGCGCGGGTCGGCGGGCGTGTCCGTACCTGGCGGCGAGCCCGGCGAGGCGCGTGCCGCCGCGGCGGTGCTCAGTACCCAACCGCGACCCGGGCTGATACTCCAGATCGACGGGGCCAGCGGTCCCTGGCGTGTGGCTCGTCCCCTGGCGGTGCTGCTGTCGGAGCCGGCCGGACATCCGGACATCTGGTATGGCTGGTTGATGGCCGCCGAGACCGACTACGCAAGCCCATGGGACCTGGTGCTCGAGGGTCCGGACGCCCCCTATGACCCCAGCGCGGCCATGGTGCAGGTGTGGAATCCGGTGCATGTCGACTGTCCCGCGGCACGCGTGGCCCTGGGCGAACTTGCCCCGGCACGCCTCGCCGCGGTGCGTGACCTGGCGCTGGAACTGGCAGATGTGCACCCCGATCCGGCCGGGGCCGACCCGGGTACTCTGGTCCAGCGCATCACCAGTGGCGGTTACCCGGTCCTGACCGGCACGCCGCTCGGCGATGGTCAGGACCCGCGCTGGCGCTACCATGCACTGTATTTTGCCGCTGCCGACGCGGTGCGCGACCTGGCACGGCACGCCTTGGGTGAACTCGCCCCGGCGCCGGCCTGGTGGCAGCGGGTGCTGGCGGCCCTGCGCGGGGCCGCGAAACAGTGGCAATTGCCGCTCGTACTCTTGCCGCAGCCAGCCATGGGGCCGGCGTCGCCGGCTACCACTGAGCCCGAGACCTGGCGGCTGAATGACTGGCTCGATCTCCAGTTCATTCCTGGGTCCACGGGTGATGCGTTACAGATCCATGGGACCCTTCGGGCGGCTGACCCTTTGACCATCGCCCTGGAGGTCGACGGGCAGGCGCGGCAGCAGCAACCGCTGGACCGGGCACGCGCCAGCGGGGACCTGTTTGCCGGGGCCGGCGTGGCCCTGACACTGACGGTGCGCGACCGCGGCGGCCATTGTCTCTTTGCGGCACCGCTGCCCGATAATGCCAAGAGGACGCCCGCATCATGAGCATCAGCCCCCATTCATTCGCGATCTTCGTCTACCCCTTTTCCTTCGACCGCTCCCACTTCGATGACCTGGTCGCGGCCGCGGACGGGGATGCCCTGACCGTCGAGGCCGCGACCTGGCGCCTCTGGGCCCGCCGCGCCTTTCCCCACGACGACCTGCTGCGCCATGTGGCGGACTATTTGAATCCTGCCCCGGGCGTGCTGGCGACGGCCTGTCTCTGGACCCTGGAGGACCGGGTGCTGACCTCGCCGCGCGGCCTGGGGTTGCGCGCTGGTGCCCTGAGCCTGTGTCTGGGGCGGACGAAAAACCAGTCCGCTGCGGCGGCGCCGGGCCAGACTCCGGCGGGCGCCATCGGGCTCGACATCACCGGCATCGACCTGGCCCTGTTCCGGGTCGGCATGGGTTATCTGGTGCTGCGGGTGCGGGTCCGGTCCCAGTTGCCGGACGACTGGTATGCGGTCCTCAACGCCTTTCGCTATGCCGACCGACCGGGCAAGGTGGACCTGCTGTTTCAACGCCGCACCGGCAAGGACAGCGTTGAGCCCTTCTTCCCGCCACTGGCGGATGCCGCGGACGACGCGGCGGGCGGACGCGGTGTCACCCGGCACCTGATCGGGGGGCTACTGCGCCGCCTGATCCCCAGTCCGCCCCCCGGCCAGCCCGATTGGTGGCGCGAGGTCTTCGTGCCCGGCCAACTGCTGCCCTTCCATGCCCTGTTCTTCGCCGAGATACCCGAACCGGAGCAGGCCATGACACTGTACCGGCTGCGCAACTTCTTCCATGCCGGCCAGTCACTGGTGCCGTCGGCGGGTGACCTGCGCCCGGATCATCCCGCCCTGCTGTCCTACGCGGACCGGATGTGGTTCTCGCTCACCCTGGAGGGCGGCGGCTTCGTCGCCTTCGATGCACCGGATACGCCATTCTGGTCCACGACCATGCCGGACCACCTGGACGAGCAATATTTCCTGCTCTTCCTGCTGGCCCTGCACCAGCGTTTCACCCTGATGGAGCTGTCCGATCAGGTCTGTTCCGGCTGGCTGAGCGCCGATGACGGGCAGGCCGAGGCGCACTTCGCCACCCTGCGTGAAACCCTGCTGGAGTTCACCGCCCGGGGCTATTTCAACCAGGTGATGCAGCGCGACCACCACCACCGTTGTTTCCGTGCCTGGCAGGAGGTCTTTGAGACCGAGCGGCTGTACCGGGAGGTGACCGACGAGGTGCGCGAACTGCACGGCATGTTGCTGATGCGCAAGACCGAGCGCATCCAGCGTCTGGCGGAGGAACAGCGCCGCCAGTTGGACGCCCAGGCCCAGGCCGAAGCGGTCCGGGAGCGGGCGGCCCAAGCGCGCTCCGAGCGGATTGGTACCTGGCTCGGCGGCATTGCCTTTCTGCTCGGTTTTCCGTCTCTGGTGCTCTCCTTTCTCCAGGTGACCCAGGAGTCTGACCCGCAGTTGGCCTGGGCCTCGCTGCTGCTGTCCTTGGTGGTCGGCGGGGTGCTGCTGGTCAGCGTTCGGCTGTGGCTGCGGCGATGCCGGCCAGGTGAGACGCCCGGGAATGGAGCGGGCGCTTGAGCACGGAACACAAGACTTTGGTAAGGCAATAGCGGTCCTTCAAACTCACATAAGGAGTATCCGGTGGATCAGCACGCTCGGTGGGCGCACGGTGTCTATCCCTTTTCGACCGCGTTGGAGCCCGCCGCGGCGGGTCTGGACGCGGGCGGCTACAGCATCTTCCTGGTGGGCCTCCGGCACCGGGTGCATCTGCGCGAGTCCGCGGCCCTGCCGGTCATCCATTCCCGGCGGCTGCGCACGCGCGAGGACACCTGGTATCAGGCCTGTATGAGGCGTGGCTGGGACCTGCATCCTTACCTGCGTCAGCCGCGTGGTCTGCGCCTGCAAGAACGTCACTTCGCACCCGATCTGGGCCTGTCACCGGGCACGCATGACGCACTGTTCGGCGCCACCTTTCCTCAGTTGGATCAAACGGTAGCCAATGAGCGGCTGGTGCATCGTCGGCTTGATGTAAAGGATCGGGGGTGCCGTCGGGAGGAGCCACTGCTGCTCACCCTGGCCGGCGGGAATATCGCGTGGATCGGCCGTCCGCTCCAGGTGAGTACCCAGGTCGCGGGCCTGGGCGAGCAGCACTTCGGTTTTTGCGTGGCCTGGGCGGACCTCTGGCTCTTCCCTGACAGCCACAGCTTCAGCCCGTTCTGCAACGCCATACTGGCGTGCAAAGTCGTGCCCACGCAGGTGGAGGGCACCCTGGGTGAGCGTCCCTACCGCGTTGGCGACCTGGCCGTGCTCAATCGCCTGCTGCGCGATCTGGACCAGAGCGGGCGCGGCGGTGCCTGGCTGCGCGCGCTTGCCGCGACGGACCAGCGGGAGAACTTCTGGGCTGCCGCCTTGCGGGACTGGCTCGGCATCACCCTGGGGGCCGGTGGACGCGCGCTCGCCACCGGGGATGCCGCCGGTGAGGAGCAGAATGTACTGTGTTTGCGCCCTGGCGACCTGGTCCGGGCGGATGGCCATAGCGACTACGTCAAGGTCCTGACCGCGGCCCGCATCGCCACTCCGGCGCCGGATGCGGGTTGGGACTGTCCCCAGGTCGCCCCGCCGCTGAGCCCCGAGCGCCTCGCCCGGGAGCAGGCGCAGGGCCAGTGGTCCGGCGAGCAATTCGCCCACATCCAGGCCGGCAGCCTGGGCTATCCGACCTTGGGCCAGGTGCTCCTCTATGAGTTGGCCAGCACCGGAGCCGAAGGCAGCGCACTCGGGCTGGACGGCACCGATGCATATCGGCTCAGCATGGACTATCTGCGCGGACTCGTGGCCCGCTGCGGCATTGAGATCTGGGCGCATTGGCGGGGTCTGGCCCTGCGCGACGGTTGCGCCTTCCTCGCCTGGCATCCGGACATGCCGATCCTGCGGCTGGCCGAGGAGCGTTACTATCCGCTTTATTTGCATACCTATTACAGCCAACTGCGCCTGCACGACTTCTCCGAGGGTGTCGTGGAGCATGAACTCGCCGACCTCCAGCATGCCCGCGAAATCCGCCACGCCTTCATGCAGTTTCGCAACCAATTCTGGTTCCGCGAAACGGCCGTCGGCTTCCAGGGCATCGCCGTGGCGGAGGCCCTGCGCGCCGGCCTGGCGCTGGACGGCCTCTACACCAGTGTGGCCGCCGAGATCGACGAGATCGCCCGCTACGTCGAAGACAAGGCCAGCGCGGGGCGCCAGCAGGTGATCGCCCTGGTGGTGGCGCTGATCTATCCGGTGTCGTTGCTGTGGGACCTGAAAAAAGATGTCGTTCAAGGATCGCTCAAGGCCCTGGGCACTCTGCCATTGGTGGCCGGCACCCTCGGGCTCGTGGTGGGTGCGATCCTCTTGTATCTGTTGCTGGCGCCGCGTATCAGCCGCTGGTTCGGGCGCATCGCGGATGCCGTCCGCCGCAAAGGCTGGTAATTCCGGCCCCCGCCGGCGACCTATCCGCAGGAGTTCTGGCGTGATCCAGTTCCGTTACTGTTTCGTCCCCATGGGGGCCACCGCCGAGCCGGCGCCGCACCGGGTCTATCTGGATGTCGGCAACCGCCTGGGCGCCGGCCTCATCGACCATCACCAGCCCGGTGCGCCCGAGCGCTGCACCGCCGCCCTGGTGCTGGAGCAGGCGCAGGCCATCCGGAGTCAGGCCCGCGCACTGCCCCCGGGGCAGCCGCTGGAGATCGTCACACACCAGCAGCCGGACCTGGACGCGATCACCGCCGCCTATTTCGTCGAGTCCCTGGTCACCGGGCGGTTGCCGCGCCCGGCCGCCGACCGCTGGGCGGATGCCGTGTGCCTGATCGACCGCGGCCACACCCGCTTGAGCCCCAGCCAACCCATCGTGCCCTATGCGGTTTTTCTCGCCCGCCTGGAACTGGCGGCGGCGGATGCCGAGCAGGCCCAACCCGATGGGGCGAGTCTGGCGGCCCTCAGTGCCGGTCAGGCCCTGGTGGCCTGGGCGGTCAACCGGTTGGACCAAGGCGTGCCGGTGGATCGGCTGGGCGAACACCTGGCCGCGGCCCCAGACTTCCAGGCGGAGGTGGGTCTGATCCACGCCGACCTGGAGACCTATCGGCACGACCTGGCCCGCGCCGAGCGGCTCTCACTCGCATTGCCGCGCGCCGATGGGCGCGGCACCGAGACGGTCCCCGGACTCTGGATCGAGCGTCCCCAGTCCTTGCTGTTCAAGGCGTGGGCGCGCGGTGACGCCTCCGGTGCAGGGGACCCCCGGGGCTTCGTCTTCACCGCCGTGCAACTGTCCCCGACCCGGATCATCCTGAGCATCCAGCCCGATTTGGGATTGTGGCTCAAGGGCCTGGGCCAGGTTCTGGAAGAGGCCGAGACCGCGCGGCGCCGCCAACTTGGCTGCGAACGGCAAGGGGCGCCGCGCCCCGGCTACGCGGGGCCAGACCCCTGGTACGACGGCCGTTCCCCCCTGCATGGTTATACGATCGTTGACGCACCCCACGGCGGTACCGTACTCGACGCGACGCAGGTCCGTGCTGCCTTCGAGCGTTGGCGCAGCGGCGCTTGAGCGCTCCTCCGCACTCGATGACGCTGCGCTCAATGAGTGACGGATGGCATTGAGCCACAATCGACCACTCGTCAACCCGCGTTTCTACGTCCAGAGTGAAGGCGAAACCGGTCTGCGACGGGAGTGCCTTGATCGTCGTTTCGACCTCCAGTTGCAGAGGGACCGCCACTGGCCGGAACGCTGATCAAGGCCGCTGGGGGCGTCGATCATAATCCCGGCCAGCGGCGTGCGTAGTCAGGGCTTCCAGCCCTGACGGTGTCAGGCCAAGATGGCCTGACTACGCACTCGGCGAGCCCAAGTGGCCGGAATCTTGATCAAGGCCCGTGGGAGCGGCTTCAGCCGCGACGAGGCCATGGCAACTGGCGAGGTCACGTCGCGGCTGAAGCCGCTCCCACCGGGTCCCGCCCTGACTTTCAAGGTAAAGGCATTAACGACGATTAAGGCCGTGGAATCCGACGGATGTGGTCGTCCGTATGGGCTTCCATGTCGAGTTTCGACAGCCTTTTAGGCTCAGTGGAATGCGACGCGGGCGGCGGTGTCGGCCTGGCGCTCCAGGTGTTGGGTTTCAACAGCCTTTGCGGCTCAGTGGAATGCGACACGATCGAGGTCCTCATCTCCCGCGGCATCGAGGTTTCAACAGCCTTTGCGGCTCAGTGGAATGCGACGCGGATGTGTCGAAGCCGACGCCCGCCCCTGTGGGTTTCAACAGCCTTTGCGGCTCAGTGGAATGCGACCGTCGTGTCCTACGACGGCCAACGCGGGACATTGGGTTTCAACAGCCTTTGCGGCTCAGTGGAATGCGACAAGGGCGGAGACAGGAGTTTGTGTCACGGACGAGTTTCAACAGCCTTTGCGGCTCAGTGGAATGCGACCTGACTCCACCATCGTCCTGGCCAAGGCCTTCAAGGCGTTTCAACAGCCTTTGCGGCTCAGTGGAATGCGACGGGGTGCGGGATGTAGAAAAACTCCGTGCAGAGGGGTTTCAACAGCCTTTGCGGCTCAGTGGAATGCGACCCGGGGCGGTTCGCCTCGGTGCCATGGAGGGAGATCGTTTCAACAGCCTTTGCGGCTCAGTGGAATGCGACGGCGAACGGCCGTGCGATCTGGACCGCGTGCCTGGGGGTTTCAACAGCCTTTGCGGCTCAGTGGAATGCGACAAGCTCGCTTCCTTGGTCGCTGCCGCCCTGATGGAGTTTCAACAGCCTTTGCGGCTCAGTGGAATGCGACAAAGTAATGCCACTTTTACACATTTCCGAAGTACTGTTTCAACAGCCTTTGCGGCTCAGTGGAATGCGACACCAAGGATCAGATGGTGATGTGCGGAGTGTTTGTGTTTCAACAGCCTTTGCGGCTCAGTGGAATGCGACCTCAGTCGGAGCCCCACAATGTCCCCCGCTGACCTTAGGTTTCAACAGCCTTTGCGGCTCAGTGGAATGCGACAAGTGCAAGGGCACTTCGGAGCAGAGGAGGTCAAGTTTCAACAGCCTTTGCGGCTCAGTGGAATGCGACACCATCCGGCCGCCGCCGTCAGGCGGGAAGGACTGGTTTCAACAGCCTTTGCGGCTCAGTGGAATGCGACTTGGATGACCCGTTCGTAAAAGGCCCGCTTGAGTTTCAACAGCCTTTGCGGCTCAGTGGAATGCGACAGGTTACTCCGAATGTGAGGAACTCAGCGGAAGGGTTTCAACAGCCTTTGCGGCTCAGTGGAATGCGACGCTCCAGTACTGGAAGGTGTTGCCGTTCCAGATGTTTCAACAGCCTTTGCGGCTCAGTGGAATGCGACCCGATGTTCATCGCCCTGACCATTCTGGCCATCGTTTCAACAGCCTTTGCGGCTCAGTGGAATGCGACAGCGGGTGCTATTTTGCCTGTTGCTCCCGAGTCTTGCAAGCGGGATTCGGGAACCTCCGGGAGCGGGGGTCGGGCGGCCGGTTTTGGCCGCCCAGGCGGCCCGGGCACAGTCGCTAAGTTTCTGATTGTTAAAGAGCCGGGAACCTCTTGCGCGATTCGTTTTGAGGTCATTGTCCTAACACGCGGTTTCCTGTCGACTTATGGGCGTCGGTTCGCGCCGGGGCCGGGTTGGGCCTGGAGGTTCCCGGATGAAGGGCTCGCGCTCCATCTGAACCCTCCGACATCAGGGGCGAGGGAGCCTTGCCCCCACCCCCACCCTCTCCCGCGAGGGTGGCGGGGGGAGGGAGAAATTACAGGATGACGACCAGGTCCCGGCGCCCCAAGGGCGTGCCATCCAGGCGATAAGAGTCCGCCAGCGCATCGGCCGTGAGACGATAGAAGCGGACCTCGCTATCCGGCGCACTGAGTATCCCGCGCAGTTCCTCTTGGATGGTGTCGAGCTGGCTCGCGTGCGCCAGATGGACCTCGAAGACGGAGTATTGTACCCGTTCACCATAGCGTTCCAATAGCTTGGCGACGCGGGTGCGCTCGCGGTCGTTTTCGATGTCGTAGCAGATGAGATACGTGTACATGGTCACTTGACGCGGAACGCCTGGAACTGACCCTCGCGCCCGTTGAGCTGATGGATGAGTGTGCGGGCCATGCGCCACAGGTGGTCATAGAGGGTGCCGCGGCTGCCGTCGGTGGCGTTGTCCAAGGGGGCGATGAGGCGCGCGGACAGGGCGCCGAGATAGGTGCGCAGTGCCGGACGGCTCAGCCGGCAGCCCTGTTGCGGGTCGAGCAGGAAGTCAGTGGGCTTGAGCTCGCCGCGATTGATCATGCTGAGCGCCTGGCGCTCCACCAGGTGGCGAAAGCACTCCATCAGGTCGGAGGCCAGGGCGGCATGGCGGCCGTGGCCCTGGTGATAGAAACCCTGGCTGGGCAGCAGGCCGGCGGCGCGCAGGACCGCGTCGGCACGCTGATAGACCATGGTATAGCCGAGCGAGAGCAGGGCGTTGAAGGGGTCCGGCGGCGGCCGGCGGCGCCGGTTGCTGAAGCCGAACTCCGCGGGCAGGATGCGCACGATGCCCTGAAAGAAGTGGGCGGCGGCCAAGCCCTCGACCCCGTTGAGTTCTGCGAGTCCCCCGACCGTGGCGACGCGCTCGGGCAGCGTGCGCAGGCGTTCCAGTGCCTGGTCCAGTTCAGTGTCGGTGCGGGCGCGTTGGCGCAGCACCTCGATCTGGTTGTGGATGCGGGCGCTGACCACTTCGCGGGCGAGCGGCAGGGCGAATGGCGGGTTGCTCAATAGTTCGCGCTGACGCAGCCACAATGCGGCACCGTCGGGGCCTGGCCATTGGTGACTGAGTACGCCCTGATAGGAACCGCCGCGGCTGGCGAAGTGGATGGGTACGCCGGCCTCCAGTGCGGCGGTGAGGGTGGGGCCGGTGATGCGTTGGCGGCCGATGAGGAGCACCGCGCCCAAGGCGGCGAAGGGTTGCTCATGGGTCTGGCCTTCAGGGGTGGCGATGTGCAGGCGGCCGTTACTGGTGCTGAGCAGGCTGCCCTCGGTGGCGACCAGCAGGGTGCAGGGTTCGTCGCTCAGGGGTTCGGGGGCGGTGAGTCGTTGGGACGGTTCGATGGCGGGGGCCAGCGCGGCGGCCACGCCGCTCCCACGCGGGGTGCTGGAGGCGGGCGCGGTGGCGTCGCCGTTCGTGCGGGGGACGGCCGGTTGGTAGGTGATGGGGGCGTTGTCCAACACGCGCGGGACGCGCCGTGCCAGGCGCGCGAGCCAGGAGGCGGGCGGGAGGTCTTCCAGGCGCAGCGGGGCGTCGACCTGGCGGGCGGCCTTGGCGGAGTCGACCGCCAGGTCGCGCAGGAAGGTGTAGCCTAGCAGGCTGTCGGACTTAGTGATGCAACCGATTGAATGCAAAGAGTTTCCTCTTTTGCGCCAAAAAGTCGTTTTCCTGTTTAATCAATCGGTTACGCCATCAAGTCCGACAGGCTGCTAGAAAGCGGAAGCCGCGGTCGAAGTGGGTGACGCGGCTCTTGTCCTCGTTGAGGCTCAAGTCGATCTCGGCCAGCGATTGGCGCACCCGCGCGGCGGCGGCTTGCGCCTCCTCGAGCGAGCGGCAGGCGATCACAAAGTCGTCGGCAAAGCGCACCAGCCGAAAGCCCATCACCTCCAGGTCGGCGTCGAAATCATCGAGGATCAGATTGGCGAGCAAGGGGCTCAACGGGGCGCCCTGCGGGAGTCCGGCGGGGCGCTCGATGCGCTCGCCGCGGAAGCTCACGGGTGCGGCGACCCAGGCCATGAGTTGGTCGACCACCGGGTCGTCGGGCAGCAGGCTGCGCAGGCGGGTTTCGAGCCGGGCATGGGAGACGCTGTCGAAGAAGTCGTCGATGTCGGCCTCGTAGACCCACTCATAGCCCTCACGATAGAGGGCCTGGAGCCGGTCGCGGGCGTCCTGGCGGGAGATGCCGCGGCGGTAGCCGTAACTGGCGGCGGACAGCAGCGGGTCGAAGTCGGTGCGCAGGATTTGCAGGACGGCGCGCTGGGCGATGCGTTCGGCGAAGGGGGGGACGGCCAGCGGGCGCGGGGCCTTGCCCTCGCGTTGCAGAATCCAGCCGCGCAGCGGTTCGGCGCGGGGGCCACGGGGACCTGTGGGAGCGGCCTGCGGACGCGACAAAACCTCGCCATCGATTCCCGCTGCGGGGGTGAGCGCCGCCGCGCGCAGCCGCTCGGTCACCTCCGCGAGCAGGTCGTCGACGGGGCCGCTGTGCTCGGACCAGGCGAGCGCGGTCAGGTTGTCATCCAGCGGGTCCAGGTCCGGGGCCGTGCGGCCGTCGGCGTTGGCGCGGATGCAGCGGTAGGCGAGTTCGACATTGGCGGCGTCGGCGGCGCGGGCCAGTACGCCACGCGACGGGCAGCGTGCAGGCCGGGTGCCGGCGCCGCTGGCAGTCTCCAGCCGGTAGCGACCCCAACCGAAGGTGCGCCGTTGGCCGATACCCGTGTATTGACCGAGCACCAGGGCGGGCAGGGCGGCGGGGTCGCTGAGCTCAAGCTGGACCTGGCCGATGATCCCGCCCATGGGGTTGGCATCGCCGTCGGCGTCGTAATACGCGGTGTCGAACCAGCCGATGTCGTCTTCGGTAACCATGAACCGCGCGGCGCCGCGGGGTGGGGCGGCGGCACCGACGGCGGTCAGCAGGGTGCCCAAGGTGTCGTCGATGCGTTGACCGAGCAGGTCGCCGACCAGTTCGCCGCGGTCATGCACATAGCGGCCCTCGCCCTTGGTCGGACGTCCGGCCTGTTTGGGGCGCAGGAGCCGCGCTGGGGCGAGCAGGCGCAAGGTCGTTGGCGGGTGCTCCAGATAGAAATCGAGCTCCCGGGCCAGGGCCGCGGCGTCGTAGGGTAAGAGCCGGGCGACTCCCTCGTAGCGCTCCCCGCTGAGTGCGTCGGCGGCGGAGACGAAGCGCAGGTTGGCGCCGAGCGCCAGGCCGCGAGCGGCGGCCGGAACCCCCGCGGGCAGCTGGCGCAGGCGCTCGACCAGGGTTTCGAGCAGCGTCTCGCCCCCACGGCAGGCCCACAGGTGGAAGTGATAGCTGTCGCCCTGGGGAAAGGGTACACGCCCGCTCTCCGGTGCCTCCAGCCACAGCCGCGGTTCATCCGCGAGCGCGCCGTCCATCAGATGGCGCACCAGCGCGGCCACCAGCGGCTGGTGGAAGAAGCGCAGGCGGGTGGGGGCGGTGAGGGTGAAGGTCAGGCGCACACCGCGGATGGGGAGGATGGGGAGGAGGGCTACGGGTTCCACCGTGCCCCCGTCGCCCTGTGCGCTGACCGGGTGCGAATCGTGTGCCGCTTCACCGATCGGTTCGTCTGGCTGGTCATGGGCTGACCTCGATGGGGGCGCGCAGGGCGTCCATGGCCTGCCCCAGCAGTTGCTGGTAGCGTGCCGCGGGATCGTCGATGCTGAAGGCGGCGAACAGCGGGGCGATAAGGCTGGACGTTATCGCGCCGAGCAAAGCTCGGCGTCTCTTGCGGGGTGAAAGTCCCCGTCGGGTAAGGGTTAGCCGCCCGCCCGTATCGAGTGTTGGTCCTGCTGCGGAGCGGCGTAAGCCGCGAACAAGAGTGCAGGGCAAGCG
>NZ_CAJAXH010000318.1 GCF_903946935.1 uncultured Thiodictyon sp. | reverse complement strand
TCCCGCGACACCGTCGCCGCCACCATCCAGCGCCTGGCACGCAACGTCCGCCTGGTGTTCGACTACCTGGGCATGACCGAAAATTCCCGCCGTCGGCGGGGACGGCCAGCCACGGCGGGCTAGAACGGATTTGCCGTGGGAACTGCCCCCCTGGCGACACCAAGAACTGATCCGGCCCCGTTTGGTTTCTTGGACCTGAGTGTTGTGCGATAGCTTCCTTATCTATCTTGGCCAGGCGCCTGACTCGTCGCTCAAGGCGTACACATCAAGGCGCGCAATTCACAACCAACTCGTCGCTGAACTGCCCCACCTCTTTTTCCTTGAGGACATACACAGCGGTATAACGGCGCAACTCCGGCTTGGTGGGATCGCGCAAGGGCCGGTTGTCGATGTAGGGCGAATCGCTGTGGTTCTTTTTCCGTTCCGATTGCCCCTACTGCGAGGCGCACGCACCCCTGCTGCAACTCTTAGGAGTTGATGTTCAACTCCAAGGGCTTCGTCAACGACGTCGCAGATGCCTTCGATGTCGCCCACAAGTCCAAGACCTCCTTGATCGCCGATCCCCATAGGTCGCCGATCTGCTGTGGGGCAGCCGCGCCAATGAGGCGACCGGGACCGGGGCCGTGGACAGCAATCATGTGGTGTTGCGCTACCGCTGCGACGCCCGGGGCGAAAATCAGTGTCTGGCGCCGACGCCGATCTCGGATACGGCACTCATCGGACTGATCCAGTACACGAAAAAGGTCTTGGTGGGGGATCCGCAGAGCGGGCAGGACGCAGCGCCCGCCCGCCTTGCTCCAGGCGCGGATGGCGTCCTTCGGTAGGGGCGCAGTTCGAGTCCGGCGGGCGGGGCTAAGGTGGCGCCGGGGCCGGGCTCGCGGATTTGGTTGGGGTCGGTCGGAGAAGACGCCGGTCTTGGCGTGAAAGAGTCCGCGGGCTTAGGCACCCTGGGCCGTGATCCGCAGCGCCAGTTTGATCTCCAGCAGTCCGGCGGCAGCGAACCAAGCCAGTGCGTTGAGCCGGTCCTTGACCAGCGCGTCTTCGATCTCGGCCAGGCTGCGGGCGGCAATGGTACGCAGGACCGCGGCGGGGGTGTCGCGGGCGCGTTCCAGGGACGGAGTTCCGATGGTCTTGCCAGGGGCTGGCTCAGTGCCGACGCAGCCAGGCATCCAGGTCGGTCACGGCGGTGAAGTCCAGCAGCGCCTCGCCGAGGGCTTCGATGCGTTCCAGCGGCAAGGGGACGATGCGCTCCTCGACTTCCGGAGGCAGGGAGCCGAAGCGGCGGCGGAGCAACTTTTGGACTAGGGCGAAGGCTTCCACATGCCTGCCTTCCTCGCGGCCTTCCTCACGGCCTTCCTCACGGCCAATTTCGCGGCCTTCCAAGTGGCCCCGCTGGTATCCGATGCGTTCGACAGAGGTGACGTAAGGCATGGTTTTATTACACTCCAGGGTCGTGAGTTCCTGCCAGAGTTTGTTTTCTAGCGCTGGGGGTAGGCGCATCATCCAGTCGATGACGGCGAAGAGGTCGATGATCCGCTGCCGGTCCCAGTCCCGTTCGTAGAGTAGCCGGGCGAGGCGCCATTTTGCCGCATATTCACAAATCCGGCCCGATGACGAAATGCAGCCGGGCCGGCGGGAGGCCCCAGGTGCTGGGACCCTGACCCGTGGTGAGGGCAAAGGCCAGGTCGAGGCGGATCTGGCCGATCGGCGAGCGCCAGCGCACGCCCAGCCCCACGCTCTGATTGAAGACCTCCGGGTAGGCCGGATCGAATGCATTGCCGAAGTCGGTGAAGACGGCAGCGCTCCAGTTGCCCTTGATCTCGCGCTCCAGCTCCAGGCTGCCGACAGCGAGATAACGCCCCCCGACGGTCTGGTCGTTGAGCGGATTGTTGGGGCCCAATGCATCGAAACCCCAACCCCGGATCGAGCTATCGCCGCCGGCATAGAAGCGGCGGCTGGCCGGCAGGTCGTTCACACTGGCGGCCCAGGTGGCACCCAGGTCGGCGCGGGTGAGTACGCGATACTTTTTCGAGACCC
Source organism: uncultured Thiodictyon sp. (assembly GCF_903946935.1). Taxonomy (GTDB): domain Bacteria; phylum Pseudomonadota; class Gammaproteobacteria; order Chromatiales; family Chromatiaceae; genus Thiodictyon. Next base: position 41,884 of record NZ_CAJAXH010000318.1, on the reverse strand, counting down.
GCTCGATCCATTTGAAGTCGAGCAGACCGGACAAATAGGAGTTCGGTGAGACAATCCCCCCCACGGCCCCCAATACGGTGAATTTGATGCGATAGCCATCGGTGGTATAGACCGGGTCGTCCGATACCGTCTTGGCCCAGGAGACGTTGGGTACGAGCTCATTGACCGCGGGCTGTGTCACCCCGTTGATCTCATAGTTCTCGTAGCGGTAGTCGACCCCCAGATCGCGCCGCCAGCGGTCCCCGATGACGATGGATTGACCAAAGTGGATCAAGGCAATCGAGCCCTTTTGGGTGCTGTTATCGTAATGGGAGAAGCTCGGGTTGATACGGAAATAGTCGCGGCGCGGATCGCGAATGGGTATACGATAGTCGAAGTCGAAGCGTGAAAGACCCGGGGACAGGCTCAGTAAGGTATGAAACTTGTCGCCACTGGGGGTCAGATAGCGGCGATGCCAGTCCAGGCTGAGGCGTGGGCCGATATCGGTCGCGAAACCTGCGCCCACCCGAAATTTGTTGGCCTTATTGCGGCTCGCGATCACCTCGATGGGCACCACCTGACTCTTGCCGGTGAGGTCCTTATGGGGTTGGATCACGACCTGACTATAATATTCGGTCGCCAGCAGCCGCGATTGCAGGCTCACCAATCGGTCCGGATTGTAGACCTCGCCCGGTTTGATGCGCACAAAGCGCCGCAACAGGCCCTCGTTCAGCAGGTCCTGGGTAAAACTCACCGGGCCGAAGAAATAGAGTGGGCCGGTCTCCAGCACCAGGTTGACCACTGCCCCATTGCTGACTGGGTCCACCAGGACCTGATGCTCCAGCAGTTGGTAGTCCAGGTATCCATGGGAAGAGGCGGCGTAGCGCAGGTCGGACTTGGCCTGTTCATAGCGACTATGCAGCAGCACATCCCCCACCTTCATGGGAAACTCTTTGGGAAAGGCCGGGTTTTCGGCCCCGGGGCCGACAATCCGATAGTTGACGGCGGCGATCCTGGCCGGCGGCCCGGGATCGACCCCATAGGTGGCGACCCAGGCCCCGCGGCGGTCGGTGGGCGCCGTGAGGCTATCCTTAACCGCGACACGATAGAGTCCGAAGGGGGTCAAGGCCTCGCGGATCTGCTCGGGGGCGAGCCGATGCAAGACCTGCATCCGCGCCCCGCTGAGGGCCGCGTCGTTGCGCTCCTGATAGATGGCGAGCAGGGCCAGTACGTTGGCCTTTTGCTCCCCCTCCAAGCCTTTGACCTCCACCTCCAGTTTGAGGGCCGCGGCCGGCGACGCGCTCAACAGCAGACCGATCAGCCACAGTGACAACCAGCGCCAGCGTGGGCCTGGCCGGCGCACACAAGGCCGGGATCGGGAGCCCGCGGCCCCCGGCCCTGAGCCGCTTGCAACCCCACACTGATTCACCGCCGGCCTCACAAATGCACGCTACTGTTTTCCGCCTGAGACAGTCGCGCTATCGTAGCAGAAGCAACCGACAATTCTGCCCGGAGCATCCGTGATTCCACCCAGTTACTCAATCTGCCGCGGCCAGGCCGATCAAGGCATCGGCGAGGCGGGCGCGCCGATCAAGCGCGGCGAGCAGTACCTGGCGGCGGATGCACCCTTGCTGGCCGACCCTGAGCTGCTGCGCACCATCCGCCAGTGGCTAACCCTGGATGCCAGCCCCGGCGACTATGGCCGACTCCAGGAGCGGCTGACTGGCTGGTCCTGCTTCCCCGCCGGCCCCTATTATTTCGTGGTGCGGCTCACCGCCGCGGGCAAGTATGACCGGCGCGACGCCTATTTCGCCCACGCGCGCGCCTGGCCGCTCACCGCCTGTACCGGCGGCTTCGATCCAGGCCTCTATCTGGGCCAGGATGCGGCCTTTCTGAGTCAGGCAGGGCCGGACGGCGGCGCGCACCTCGACCCGACACCCCCGAGCGGCCTGGCGCCCACCCTGGCGGACAAGGACTTGGCGATCAGCCTCATCGCCCACCTGTTCCACGGGATGGCGACCGGCTGGCCGGTGATCCTGGGCGTGCCGCTCACGCAGTTCGTCACCGGGTCGCCACTGGCGCAGATCGTCGCCTTCGCCCGCGGCGCACTCCCGCAGCGGCTGCGGCGCCGCTGTCGGGTGCGGTGCTTCAGCCGCGCCCCCGACTCCTTTCTGGGGGCGGGTGCGACGGCGGACCTCCTGGTGATTCCCCAGGAGCTGTGCGGAGCGGCCCTGAGCGCGGTGAAACGCCATGCCGTGCTGCTCGACGCCAGCGGCGAGCGCCGCGACGGACCCGCACCGGCGGCCGGCTTGAGCGACTATGCCCGCGCCGTCATCGAGGGCGCGCAACGCTTCCCGACCCATCTCACCGCGTTCGGCGAGCGCTTCGATCGGCTCTGGGCCGACCCCGGCGACCTGCCCGGGCCGGAGCTCACCGACTGGGTCACCCTCACCTATAACCTGGCCGTCGCGCTGGCCGGCACCGCGGCCCACTGCGGCAGCCTGTTCGCCAACTTCCTGCTCGCCCAGGCGCGCGCCAACCCGCAGGTCCCCTGGGCGGCCCTGATCCCCCCGCCGGACTGGGCACGCTTCCCACCGGACCATTTGATTCGCTTCATCCTGCGCGCGGACGAGGACCTCAGCGCGGGCGAGCGCCGGCTCCAGGACGCACTCATCGCCGCCTTCCAGCAACGCGGCGCGACGCTCGATGCCGGGCTCTCCGCCTGGTGGAATCCGAGCGACGGGGCCAAGCGCCGCCGCCTGTTGGAGTTGTGCGAGCGCTCCCCGCCGCTGCTCTGCGCGACCCGCTCGGCCGCCCTGACCGGTCCCCTCGCCATCGCGGACCTGGCGGCCACGGGCGGCCCGCTGGCCGGCGCGTTGCGGGCGGAGTATCAAGCCGGAACGCTCGGTATACGCCAAGGCGAGGCAGCGTTCTTACTCGACTGGCTGGACCAGCCGGGCCTGTTCGAGCTCTTGCTGGAGGCGGGCGCGGCCGGTGTGCTGACGCCCCCCTGGCAGTGCGGGGACCTGGCGGCGCTGAACGTACCCCAGGCCACGACGCTGGCGCGGCAGTTACTTCGCCACCCGCCGGCCCTGGCCGACCAGGCGCCCCAACTGTTCGCCCGACTGGGGGCCGCACCGGCGGGCCTGGAGGCCATCGCGCAGGACCTGGAAGGGGCGCTCGGGCGGCTCGATCCGGCCACCCATCCGCTGCTCTATCTCGACCTCGCGGCGCCCTTGGCACGGACCAGGCCGCAGGAGGCCGGGGCGTTGCGGGCGCGCTTCTGGTCGGCGACCGCGGGGCTCGCCAAGGTCCCCGATCCGGCGGGGCTCTTGGCCCAATTGCTCGCCGGGCGCTGGGACCTCCTGGACGCCGACGCGCTGTTCGATGCCCAGGGCTGCCTGCACGTGCGACCCACCCCGCCGCTTGCCGCCCTGCTATTGCAGCAGGAGGCGATCGGCCGGCGGCTGCTGGGGCGCGACCTGATCGCGCTCGGGGCCCTGTTGCCCGAGGGCGCGGGGGCGGCCATCGCCGCCTACCAGCGGCGGCTCCAAACCCTGATGGAGCAGACCCCGCAGCAGACCACGGCGCAACTGCTCCAGGCCGGCGCCTGGTTGGCCTGGCGACGGCACGCCGCACCGACCCTGGACGCCCCGACCCGGCACCGACTCGCCCTCGCCTGGATCGCCAGCCCGGCACTCACGCCCCTGCGCGAGGACCAGGCCAGGGGCCGCCCGCCGCAGTGGCGGTTAGAGCGGCCGCATGGCCCGCAGGATGCCCTGCATGAGCCCCTGGTGGATGTCACCCGGGAGACCTGGCGCCAGATACTGGCGGACCTGGATACACTCACTGCGGACGAGGTCCGCCTGCTGACCCAGCCGGACACCCACTGGCCCTGGGTCCATCCCTTCCAGGCCGACCAGGTCCAGGACCTGGCCGCGCATTGCGCCGACCCCGACGACCGGGCGCTGCTGGTGGCGCAGCTCGCGCCGCCCGGGGCCTGGGTCGGGGAGGTCATCGCCGCGCTGTCCGGCGGGTCGGCGCAGAGCCCGGTGCTGGCGCAACTGGGCCAGCAGCTGCGGGACGCGGCGAGCGGGGGCGAGCGCCGCGCCGACGCACACCCACTGGTCGCGCTCTGGCGGGCGATCAGCCAGTTACCCGCGCCGCGGCGCGACCGCACCAGCCCACTCATCGCGCACGGCTGGCACACCCTCCAGCAGGTGCTCGCCAGCGACAGCGCCGGTTATGACTGGACGGCACGCGCGGATGACCGGCCCATCCTGCCCCTGTTGCAGGTCGCCGTCATCCTCCAACCCGAGCGCCAGGCCGGCACCCTGGCGCACTGGCTGATGTATCACCCGCACTGCGCCGCACTGCGCCGCGACCCGCGCTGGTGGGAGGGACTGCTCGGCAGCGTGCTGGAGCAAACGGCGCCGCCCGCCCGCCCCGGGCCAGGCGGCCCACTCGCGGAGGCGACCCGGCAGGCGGCGCTCGGCCTGATCGACGCCGAGCGCGACGCCCTGCCCGCGGCCGAATCGGCCGCACTCGCCGGGGCCTGGCGCACCCAGGCCATTGAGCGTATCTGGCCCCAACCGACGAACGGAGCAGCGGATCGATGAACGAACGGCTCGCCTTTTTCTGCAACCGCGACACCGCATCCTGCCACCTGTATACCTGGACGCACACCGACGGGGGCGGCGAGACGCTCTATCAGGTGTACTGCCGGGGCGCGCTGCACCGAGCGGCGACGGACGCCCTGGCCATCGAGATCGAAACCATCCGCCCCTGGATCGACGCGGCCGACGGGGGACTCATCGCCGAAACCCGACTGGTCGGCGCCGCCCTGCAACTGCGCGTCGAGACCATCCCCGCCCCGGGGTACGACCCGGCCACCGAGCTGCTGGTCTTGCGCCCGGGCCAGGAGCCGGCACGCCAACCGCTCGGACCCGACCCCCTCGACTTGGCCCCCGGCGCCTTCGTCCTGCTCCCCGCCACCCGCGCCGACCAGTCCAATCTAGCGGCATTGGTGGAGCATCTGGATCGACTGCCGGGCGACTATCGCGCACTCCTGCTCAATGTGCTGCGCCGCCCTGGTATCGAAGGCGCCCTATGGCGGCTGGAGGGCCGGCTCGATCGACTCACAGCAACGGGCGTCGACTCCGGTACCGAACCGCAGCGAACACCTCCGGCGCCCGCCGCGGCGCGCTGGCACTGGCTGTTGGCGGGGTTACTGATCCTGAACCTGCTCACCACCCTCGCTGCCGCCTGGTGGACCAAACCGTCGCCGGACACCCCCGCGCCCGCGCCCAGCGACTGCGGTGCGCGCAGACTACCCCCGGCGCCGGATTGGTCAGGGTGCGGGCCGCCATGGTTCTGCCAAACACCCCTGGCCCCGGGATGGCTCAAACCCCGGGACGGGACATGGCCGAGGACGCTTGAGATCGACACATTGAAGCCCAAAGCGAAGTAGCAACTTCACGCCGCACAACCTGGCGCCTTCAGGAAGCGTTCAACTTGCTCCTGCTAGGCTCCGCAGCCTGTCGATGCTTTTCAACCCGGGAGAATCCCATGGCGACTCAACTTCGTCCGACCAGTCTGCAAGCACTCCGCATCGCGGAGCATGTCTATCTCCAACGGATCGAAAACGCGAGCGACCTGCCGGCCGGTCTCTCCGGCCAGGTCTCCCCCTCCTGGCTGATCTATGCCGCATTCACGCGCGTCGGGGCCTTATTGCTTAGAATCCAGCGGACGTCCACTCGCATTCCCGACACAGGAAGCGGCAACCGCAGCGATCCACAGTATCCGGGCGGATGTCGAACCCGACGTGCGCAGCGATCTTTCGTTCCTGCGCTAGCCCGAATGGCTCACGCAAACGGAGCGCTAACGGGTGCTCAAAGCCGCGGCATCTTGAGCCCCAGCACCAGGTCCATGACATTGGTTCCGGTCGGCCCGGTAGCGATCAGGTCGGCGCTGGCGGCCAGCAGGCGGCCACTGTCGGCGCGGGCCAGACAGTCCGCGCCGGTGAGACCCGCGCGGGCTGCGCGCGCCAGGGTCCAGCCGTCGACCAGGGCACCGGCATCCTCGCCGGGGCCGTCGCTGCCGTCGGTGCCGGCGGCGAGCAGCCAGCAATCGTCGTGACCGGCCAGCTCCAGCGCCGCCGCCAGGGCCAGGTGTTGATTGCGCCCGCCACGTCCCGGCGCCGGTGGGAGGCGCACCGTCGTCTCGCCCCCCCAGACCTGAACCCCGGGTACCCCGTCGCACACCTGGCGGGCCAGTTCACCCCCGCGCTGGGCGGCGTCGCCGTCGAGCAACGCCGGGTGGACCATCGCCGGGAGTCCGGCCGCCCGCGCCGCCGCGGCGGCGGCGGACTTGGCCAGCCCGAGCGTCGCGACCAATTCGATGGGCGGCCCCGGACGCGGTGCGGCCGCGCGTTGGGCGAGCCCCAGCTCGACCCAGGTGCGCAGCCAGGGCGGCAGGTCGAGCCCGGCCAGTGCCACGGCGAGCGCCGCCGTCGACGCCGGGACCAGGAGGCCGGAGCCGATCAGTCCCGGGTCATCCGCGGGTACGTCGGAGATCGCGAGCACCCGCCGCGGCGTCGGCGGCAGGGCCGCCAGCAGTCCGCCGCCCTTGATGCGCGAGACCGCCGTGCGGACCCGATTCATCGGCCCGATCGGCAGGCCGCTCGCCAGCAGCCAGCGGTTGAGCCGCTCCAGTTGCGCCAATCCCAGCCCGGCCACCGGCACCTCGACCAGGCTGGAGGCACCGCCGGAGATCAGGAACAGGAGCCGCGCCCCCGGCGGGGTGCGCGCCAGGGCCGCGAGCAAGTGCTCGCCAGCGGCGAGGCTGGCCCCGGTGGGCAGTGGATGACCGCCGATCCGGCAGTCGACGCCGTGGGCGACGAAGGGCCGCAGGTCCGGCGGCAAGGTCTTCTCGATCGCGAGCCCACCCAGACACCGCGACCCCAGGCAATCCAGTGCGCCCAGTGTCATGGCGGCGGCGGCCTTGCCGACGGCGATCACCCACCAGGGGCCGGCCATGTCCCCAGTCACCAGTGCCCGGCGCACCGCCGCCCGCCCGTCCACCGCCTGGAGGGCCGCGGCATAGATCCGCTCCAACTGGCGGCGTGGCCCCGGTCCACGATCAGGCAACCACAGTTCCTCGGCGCACGGCGGGCGTGGGGTCATGGATTGATGATCGACAATGCACTATCTCCCAATTCCGCTATGCTTTCCGGCCAAAAACACTGAATGACTCCGCCGTCGCTTGATGGACGCATTGAGTCTTTTCTGTAAAGATTTTCCAGATAATGATAAGATCAATAGTTAGCATTGCCTTTCCTGCGATGCCAGGGACCCAGGCGACCCACCCGCAACCACCGAGTCGACCATGAAGCTTTGTTCTAAGTGCAATAACTCTCCCCTGCCATTCATTGTGGTGGGGATGATCGCAACGATCAGCGCATTCCTGACGTGGCTTACCCTGGGACTCTCGATTCCCGAGGTAGGCCCGCGGGCAGGGGCCAGCGCCCTGGCCTTCGCGGTGGTCGGCGGCCTCCTGCTGACCTATATCCTGAGTTGTCTCAAGCGCCATTGTCACCATCAGGACGATCATGCGCATGACGGCGCTATCCACCGGGTGCCCGCCCAACCCTGAGACCGTCGTCGGCAGCGATCGTTGCGCTTAGATCGGGGTGCCGACCCGGGCCGCCGGGTACGTCACTCGCTCGCGCAGATAGACCGGTCGCGCCAGTTCCGCCGCCACCGCACGCCCCGCCGCCAACTCGGCCGCCGCGATCGGGGCCAGGTCGCGGGCCTCGCAGAGCGCCGGCGCGCAGACGCCCTGCAGCCGGCTCCCGATGCGCTGCGCGAGGGTCTCGCGATGGGCCGCCCAGCCGGGACCTACCCCGTACCAGCCGTCGCCCGGGGGTATCTGGACCGCGCCGGGCGGCGCGACCGACTCCGCGCCGACGCACCTCATCACGGCGTCCGCGTCGACCTCGTAGGCACCCCAGTAAACCTCGCCCATCCGCGCATCCAGTGCGGCAAGCACCCGGCGTCGGCCGCTGCGGCGCAACGCGCCCTGAGCCAGCGCGGCCAGGGTAGAGACCGGGACCGTCGGCCGTCCCGCCCCGAAGGCGACTCCCTGGGCCACCGCCACCGCAATCCGCACACCGGTAAAGGACCCGGGCCCGCGCCCAAAGGCAATGGCGTCCAGTGCCCCCAGCGCGATCCCGGCGGACGCGAGCAGTGACTGCATCATTGGCAGGATCAGCTGCGCGTGTCCGCGCGGGGCGAGTTCCAGGCGTTGCTCAATCGCACCATCGAGGTACAGGGCGGCAGAGCAGGCGTCGCCGCTGGTATCGAGTGCAAGCAGCTTCATGGGGAAGCCCGTGGCGGCCGACGGCCCACCTAGCCGAGCACCTCTTCATGGAATTGGAAGTTCAGGGTTTCCTCGGGAAACTGGATGAAGTTCCCCTGGATGAAATCCACTCCGCTGGACCAGACGCGCCCGATGGCCTCCGGGTCTTCGATGCCCGCCGCGATCACCTGCGGCCCGTGGCCATGCATGCGCCCGACCAGCCCATTGAGGCGCGCCCCCGACTCCCGGTCGACCAGTTCACGCGCCAGTTTGACAAAGCCGATGCGCAGACGAGAGATCAGCTCGATGGTCTCCTTGGTGTCGGTGACACCGGCCAGACAGATCTCGATGCCCAACCTGGCTAGTTCAGGGAACAGCAACCGCGCCTGGCCCTCGTCGGCCAGAATATCCCGGGCGTTGAATTCCAGCACCGGGCGCTGACGAATCAGGTGCAGGCGCACGATCTCGTCGCGTAACCACGCAAGCCAGCCAGGTTCAGCCAAGCTGGCGGCCGTCTGGTGGATCATCAGACGGGTCCGCCGGCCGGTGTCGCGTTCCGCCCGCAGGGTCGCGAGTGCGCCCGCCAGCACCCAGCGATCCAGGGCCGGCAGCAGACCGTGCTCGGCGGCCACCGGCAGGAAGGTCAGGGGCGGCATAATCTCGCCATGCGGCGTGCGCAGCCGCAGCAGCACTTCATAGCGTTCATGGGTGCTCGTGCGCAGCGAAACGATGGGCTGGTAGACCAACCGAAACCCCGATCCATTCAACGCACGCTGCAACAGTTCCAGGATGGGGGCACCGGCCGCCGCCGGCCGCCGCCCGCCGGAATCGCGATGGACCCGATTGCCCCCCGCCTTGCGCGCCTGCTCGCCAGCGGCCTCGGCCCGTGAGATCAGGGTCAAGGCGTTATCCAGCGGGGGCGTGAAGAAACCCATCCCGATGCTCAACGACACCTGACCGATCCTAGCCGGCAGGGGCATTGCCTTGGCACTCTTGCAGATGAGATTGGCCACTTCAATCAGTTCGGCATCGCCGGCGCAGTGTAGCCAGGCATAGCACCCGTCCTCACACAGTGAGCCACCCAGCAGAGCGCCGCCCGCCTGGCGACAGACCAGCTCGAACACCAGGCTCAACACCTGATCGCGCCCCGCCGCGTCCAATGCCGCCAGTGCCGCCGAATCGTCTGGCCGAACGAACAGGACGGCCTGGCCGACCGCTGGGACCGCATGATTGAGGATGGCCTGATCGAGGCGCTTGATCAGTTGGGTCTGGCTGAGCAACTGAGGCACCTTCGCACCGTCGCTCGCCCGGGGTCTGTCGGCGGGGGCGTCCGCCACGCTGGCGAGCCGCCCGCGCACCGCGGCCAGCAACTGCTCGGCCGCCACTGGCCGCGCCAGATATTCGTCACCGCCCAGGCGCAAGAGCTCGCCTTGCTGTTGCGGCGCGGCGGCCGCCGAGAGAAAGAGGATCGGCAGGTTGAAGAGTAGCGCGTGGCCGCGGATGGCGTCAGTGAGTCGTCGGCTGGCGCCCCCGGGCAGGTTGAGATCCAACAGGACCAGGTCGGTCGGCGACTGTTCCAGTGCCCGCACCACCTGCCGCGGTTCGGTCGCCTGGTCTGCCGACAGGCCGGCACCGCGCAGAATCGCCTGGATCGCGTCCCCCTCCTCGGGCAGCCCGTCCACGATCAGCACGCGTTGCCGCCGCACCGTCCGGGCGGCCACCCACTCGAGGACGCGCGCGACGATGAGCGCCGTATCGAATGGCGCCTGGAAGGTCGCGAACGCCTCGTGACAGGCCTCGACGCTACGCTCGGCGGACAGCGCCTGCCCCACCAGACACAGCAACTCGGGACGGCAACCGGTGTCCCCCTCCAGCCGATCCAGGACGCTCGACACCGTGCGTCCGACGGGTAGTCCGTCGAGCTCCACGATCAGGATGATCGCCGCATGGGCACCCGCCGCGGAGCGCAGCGCCGTGATGTTCTCGGCTGAACGCAGGTTGATCAGGTGTTCGGCCAAGCGGGTGTGCAGGGTCTCCATGAGGCTGAGGTTAGACCCAAGGAAACAGACCAGCGGATCGCTGGTGCAACTGGCGTCAGGCATGATGATCCATCTCGTGTGTTCGACCGTGGCTGGTGCTGGTGCCCTGGCCGCCGGGTCAGGTGCGAGGCAGCAATGCAGGCATGATAAGTGAGGACCGGGCGCGGCGCCAACAATGCACGCGACGTACCTTGGGCCAAGGATTCGCGCAGGCGCGGCGGGTTCGCGCCATAATACCCCAGGCCCGCTCTTGGACCCAACCGGAGGACCCTCAATGAGACACCGCACGCCGCTCAACGCGGCCCTCGCCGCCGTCCTGACCCTCGCCGCCGCGGCGCGCGCCGATCAGGTCACCGAGCAACTCGACGCCGCCCGCAAGGCCTATGACGCGGGTGATCTGCGCACCGCCGCGGACACCCTGAACTTCGCCGTCGCCGCCATCAAGGAGCGGCAGACGGCGGACCTGTTGAAATTGCTGCCGGAGCCGCTCGCCGGTTGGCAGGCCGATCCGGGACAATCACAGTCCGGCGGACTCGCCGGGATGATCACCGGCATCAATCTGACCCGGCGCTATTTTCGCGCAGACGGCGCCGAGGTGAATGTCACCGTGACGGCCGACTCCCCGCTGCTGCCGATGTTGACCATGTTCCTCTCCTCACCCTTCATGATGCAGGCGGACCCGGGCTCCAAGCCTTACACGTTCAAAGGACAGCGGGGCATCACCAAACATGCGCCGGATTCCGACGAGTATGAGGTTTCCCTGATGATCGGTAACCGCCTCCTGATTCAGGCCAAGGGCAGCGGCCTGCAGGACGCTGCCGCGGTGCAGCAGTATATCGAAGCCATGGATGTGGAGGCGATCCAGAAGGGCTTCGGGGGCTAAACCCGCTCCACCGGGAAGGCCAGCACGGCGTCGATGTGGCGCACGTGCAGGTGCGCCATCAGCAACCGATCCAGCCCCAGGGCGACCCCGGCCGACTCCGGCATCCCGGCGCTCAAGGCCGCGAGGAAGGACTCGTCCAGCGGCAGTGTAACGCGTCCCTGGCGGCGGCGGGTGTCCTGGTCCGCGTGAAAACGCGCCGCCTGCGCGGCGACATCGGTCAATTCCTGGAAGCCGTTGGCCAGTTCCACCCCATCGAGATAGAGCTCGAAGCGCTCTGCCACCACCACTTCATCGACCCGCAGCCGGGCCAGGGCCGCCTGGCTCGGCGGGTAATCCGTGAGGAAGGTGAGGCGCCCCACCCCCAAGCCGGGTTCCAGGCAGTGGGTCAGCAACAGGTCGAGCCAACCATCCCGATCCAGTTCCATGGACTCGATCCCCGTGATCCCGGCGGCCAGCGCCCGCGCGCGCAACGCCGACACCCCGGCCGCCCAGGGATCGAGCCCCAACCGCTCACGAAAGAGCCCGCGATAGGTGATGCGCTCACTCGGCAGGTCGGGACGCTCAAGCACGCAGCGCACCAGCGCGGCCACCTCGTCCATCAGCGCCTGGTAACCGCAGCCCGGTCGGTACCACTCCAGCAGGCTGAACTCAGGGTGGTGGAGACGACCCCGCTCGCCGTCACGAAAGACTTTGCAAATCTGATAGATGGGACCGAGTCCGGCGGCCAACAAACGCTTCATGGGGAATTCGGGCGAGGTCTGCAGATACAGCGGCAGTCCCCGCGGGTAGCCCGGTCCATGCCAGCACGTCACCAGGCTATCCAGCGCCGGGTCGGACCCGGCGCAGCGCGCGGCGATGGGGGTCTCGACCTCCAGGACGCCGGCGACCGCAAAGAAGCCGCGCAGGCGCGCGAGCATCGCGGCCCGCGCCCGGATCGCCTCCAGGGCGGCGCTGGGCGGCCAGTCGGGAGACGGGCTCACTCCTTGGCGCGGGAGACGTATTCGCCGGTACGGGTGTCCACCCGAACCAACTCACCGCTCTGCACGAACAGGGGGACGCGCACGACGGCACCGGTCTCCAAGGTCGCCGGCTTGCCGCCGCCACCGGAGGTATCGCCCTTGAGGCCAGGATCCGTTTGCGTGATCAGCAACACGACAAAGTTCGGCGCCTCCACGGCCAGGGGCAGACCGTTCCACAGGGTCACCTTGCACATATCCTGATCCTTGATCCACTTGGCCGCGTCGCCGACGACCGTGGCGTCGGCCGTCATCTGCTCGTAGCTGGCCGGGTCCATGAAATGCCACTGCTCGCCGTCGTTGTACAGATACTGCATGTCGGTATCATGCACGTCGGCCGCCTCCACCGTATCGCCGGACTTGAAGGTCTTCTCCACGGTCCGGCCGTTCTTGAGGTTGCGTACCCGCACCCGGTTGAAGGCCTGGCCCTTGCCGGGCTTGACGAATTCGTTCTCGACGATGTTGTACGGGTCCCCGTCCAGCATGATCTTGAGACCACTCTTGAACTCACTGGTGTTGTAGTTTGCCATGTCGCCCTCGTTAGCTGTGGAAAATTGGCCGATCATGGTAGCGCGAAGCACGGCCCAATGTCAGACCGACGCCGTGGCGCCCGCGGCGTGGCGCGCGGAGCTCAAGACGGCATTTACCCAGGTCGACCCACTGCTCGCGCTGCTGGGTCTGCGGCGGAATCAGTTTCCCGACCTGGACCCGACCCCCGGCCCCTTCCCGTTGCTGGTGCCGCGGGCGTTCGCCGCCCTGATGCGCCCGGGCGACGCCCAGGACCCGCTACTGCGCCAGGTCCTGCCGCTGCGCTGCGAGCGGATCGCCGCGCCCGAATGCGGCACCGACCCGGTGGGCGACCGTGCGGCCACCTGTACCCCGGGGCTGCTGCGCAAGTATGCGGGGCGGGCCCTGCTTATCGCCCACGGCGGCTGCGCCGTCCACTGCCGTTACTGCTTCCGTCGCCATTTCCCCTATGCCGAACTGGGGGCCTACGGCCCGCGAATCGCCACCGCCATCGCGGCGATCCGTTCAGATACCACGCTCCACGAAGTTATTTTGAGTGGCGGGGACCCCTTGATGCACAGTGACGACGCCCTGTGTACCCTCCTCGCCCAGCTCGCCGCCATCCCCCATGTGCGGCGTCTGCGCCTGCACAGCCGGTTACCCGTGGTGCTACCCTCGCGGCTCACGGCGCGGCTTGGCGAACTTCTGGGCGCGCTGCACCCCCGGCCGGTCCTCGTCATCCACGCCAACCATGCCCGGGAACTCGGCGCCACGGCGCAGACCGGATTGCGGGCGCTGGGGGGGCGCGGTGTCACCCTGCTCAACCAGAGTGTCCTGTTGCGCGGGGTCAACGACACTGCGGACGCGCTCGCGCAATTGAGCGAACGGCTGCTGGACTGCGGCGTGCTACCCTACTATCTGCACCAATTGGACCTGGTGCAAGGAGCGGCCCACTTCGCGGTGGCGGATCGCGTGGCGCTGGACCTGCTGGCGGCCCTGCGGACCCGTCTGCCGGGGTATCTGGTGCCGCGTCTGGTGCGTGAGGTGGAGGGTGCAGGCTACAAGCGACCGCTGGCTTGACCGGCGGCGCTCAACAGGCGCCGCACAGCAGTGCGTGAACAACGCGAAAATCAATATTTCCCTCGCCGCCCCGCTGCGCCGATAATGGCCCTGGACTAACAACAACGAACCCTTAACGACGTATGCCCGCTCAAGCCCAAACCGCCGTCATGCTCCTCATGGTCGCCCAGGAGAGCGAAGCTGAGCGCCTGATCACGACCGTGCGCGACGGTGGTTTGCCGGTGCGCGGCACCCACACCACACACGCAGAAGAGATCGCGGAACTGGTGGAGCAGCGCGCCTGCGACCTGATCGTCTGCTGTGCCTACGACCCGGCAGTCGAGCTGAACGCCGTGTTGGCGCGCCATCGGGAGTTGGCGGGCGATGTCCCATTGATCGTCATCGCGGACCGCGCCGGGGAGCCAAGGTCCATGATCAGGGCGATGAACAGCGGGGCTCGCGACGTCACCGACCGCAACGATACCGAGCAGCTCCAACTGGTGGTCAGCCGCGAGTTGGCGGACCTGCGGGCGCGCCGCCAACTCCTGGACCTGGCGGCACGGCTGCGCCAATGTGAAGAGCGCGCGCGAGAACTGGTCGAGAGTAGCGAGGAGGCGGTGGCCTTCATCCAGGAGGGCATGCATGTCCACGCCAACGCCGCCTATCTCAACCTGTTTCGCTTTCCCTCCGTGGATGACGCCCAGGCCGCCGCCTTGCTGGACCTGATCGAGGCCAAAGACCAATCCGTGGTCCGCAACTTCCTACGCGACCGGCAGTCGGTGCCGCCCCAGGGGCCCGCTGAACTGAGGGTACAGGGTATCAGGGCCGATGCCAGCCGCTTTGCGGCAACCCTCACTGCCGCCCCCGCCGAGGTCGATGGAGAACACTGTCTGCGCCTCATCGTGCGCGTCGCGAACCCCTCCGCTGTGGTGGTCGAGGCGGGCGGCGACAACCCGGACGATGGCCTGCCCAGCTACCTCGAGTTGATCGCGGCGATCGACTCGCTGGTGGGCCCCGAGCGCCGCGCCCACGAGCCCTTTGCCCTGTTCTATATCGCGATCCGCGAGACCTCCAAGCTGTTCCGGGAGGTTGGACTGACCCGCGGTCTGGAGTTGATAGGCAGCCTCACCGCCGCCTTGACCCGTTTGTGTGCGACCCTCGGGATGCTGGTGCGTCTGAGCGATGACAGTTACGGGCTCCTCGCCCCGGAGCTCGATGAGATCGGCGCCGAGGGTCTGGCGGAACGCATCCGCGCGCAGGTGCGCCTACCCCCGGCCGCGGGTGCCAAGTCGGAGATCGAAGGCAACTGCGACGTCGGCTATATCGTCATCGCGGGGTTGAGCCCACCCTCCGCCAACCTGCTCGACGAGGCCTTTCGTGCCTGTGGCGGCGGCGCCCCGGCGCCCGTGCGACCCACGGGGACCCCCACCGGGACCCAGAAGAGCACCTCGCTGGCCGCCCGCACCAAACAGAGCGCAGCAGACAGCGACGCGGCGATGATCGACATGGTCAAGTGGGCATTGGCGAATGATCGCTTTGTGCTCGTTTACCAGCCGATCATCAGTCTGATGGGGGACAATCAGGAGAATTACGGCGTCCTGATGCGCTTGAACGACCCCTCCGACACGCTGATCGAGGCCCGGGAGTTTATCGGTGCGGCCATCCTCAGCGGCCTGATCGAGCGCCTCGACAAATGGGCAATTCGCCATGCGATCAAGGCCTTGGGAGAGCACCGCCGGTCCGGACACCAGCTCAACTTTTTCATCAACCTGGCTGAGGATAGTTTCCGCGATCCCGGTATACTGATCTGGATCTGCGACTGTCTACGCGAGTTCGATGTCCGCGGGAATTGGCTCACCTTCGTATTCCAGGAGGCACTGGTGGATGGCAACCTGAGCAGCCTCACCCGGATCGTCGAGAGCCTGAAGACGATCAAATGTCGGATCGCGGTCAATCGCTTTGGCGCCAGCGACCACCCCCAGATGCTGTTACAGGGGCTCGCACTGGATTTCGTCCTCCTGCTCCCGGAGTTCGCCAAAGGTCTGGCTGACGACCAGAACAAACAGCAGCGCCTGGCGGTACTGGCCAATCTGTCCCGGGAATTCAACGTCAAGACCGTGGTGACCGGGGTCGAGGACGCCCGGTCACTGACCATCCTGTGGACCGCTGGAGTGGACTATGTTCAGGGCAACTTCCTGCAACGCCCCTCGCCGAACCTGGAGGTAGCCACCTAACGGCCATGGCGCCCGCACCACCCCGCAAGATGAAACTACTGGACGATTTCTCGCCAATTGGAACGGCCGGCGACCATGCCGCCGAAGTTGATCAGGGTCGAGACCAACCGCCCGCCGGTGAGCGACGACACGCCCACGCCGACGGACCCGCCCCGCCCCGCGGCGATCAAATTCGTGCCGCCCAAAACCGCGCCCACCTGGTATCCCCCGACCGGTGTGTCGCCGCTACCGATCTCCCCGCTCGCGTTGGTGTCGAACACCTGAAAGGACGGCAAACCGCCGCTGCGCCAATCGAGCGTCATCAGCCAACCCGTTCCCCCCACATTGCAGGGCTCGGTGGACGGAATGAAGGTATTGAAGAAGAGCAGTCGCCCGAGCACTCTCGGTATGGCGGTCGTGCGTTCCCCACTGGTCGGCAAATCCAGATACCAGCCCAGATAGGTGGGGGTGCATGGGGCCGCACAGTTCGCCGCCGGGTCCCCCGCGGCGACCCGCCAGTCGATCGGATGTTGGCTGGGGATACGGTAATTCCCGCCGGGCAAGGCCACCTCGGTTACCCTTTGTTCGAGCAGATCGAGTCCGCGGGAGCTGACCGTCGTGGTGCCATCGTGTTTGTCCCAGATGCCGTAGAAGGTCTGGACTGCGGTGCCGGTCGTGTCGGAGCGCTCCAGAAACTTGCCGGTCCCAAAGAGGATCAACTGCCCAGTCGTCAGTGCGGTGACCTCCGGTGGTGAAATGATTGGCTGGGGCACCGCCGCGCTATCCCTCGCCCTAAACAATGGCGCGCCGCCGAATGCCACCTTCCAGGTCGTCGGGCTCCCGGTCACGCTCGGGTCGCTCGCGTTGTACCCGATCAGAAATTTCCACAAATTGCCCTGCAGGTCTCCGGCATAGACGGTGTCGGTATAACCGTCGCCATTGGTATCGACCGGGACCGGGGTGGAAAGACCATTGTTGCCGTCGGTCGCCGGGGCCACCGGGGCCGCGGCCACCAGCTTCACGAAGTCACCGAAGCTCCAGGCCCCGTCGACGCCGGCATTAATGAATAGCACATAGAGCGCCGCCTTGCCGGTCACGCTGTTATAACCATTCCCCAAGACCGCCGCCCAACGGCTATTGGTGCAGGGACTACCGGCGTCGGTACAGAGTCGCACAATCTGCTTCGCCTGTTTCGTGAGCGTACTCACGGGCGGCAGATTAAAGACGTAGCCCATGTCGACATCATCGAACTCCCACAGCGCGGTACGCGCCGGGGCGACACCGCTTTCGCTGAAGGTCGCGGGATCGGAGACATCCAGCGCATAGTACCCCTTGCCGCCCCCAGCCAAGCCCCCGATCAATACGGTACGCCAGTCAAAGCTGGCAGGTGAATCATCCAGGTCGACATCCGCCAGCAGCGGCGAGCCATCGACAAAATACCAGTGGTTCTTGTTATACGTCTGGGCGGTCAGACGACTGAGGTTAGGCAAGACCGCGGTGGGGATATAGGCCAACACCTCTTTGCCGGCGGTGGCGGTGGGTACTCCATCCGGATGACTCGCATCGACCGCCAGCGAGACATCGAAGCCATGCAACATGCCATCGTTGGCCCCCACATAGACCACCGGTGTGCGGCCGCTCCTGGCCGCCCGGAATGCGCCGTACCCGGGATAGTCCTGTTCCGCGTACCCCGCCTGAGGGGCACCTGAATACCAAGGACTGGAATGAACGATATCGCCCAGCTTGAAATGGACGGGCTGCCCCGATTGGGTGGTGCGGCGCTGACGAAACTTGCTCGCGCTACAGGCCCCGTTGGTAAAGGTCCCATTAGGCCCCTCCCGCGCATCGCTACCGCGCACATAATTGACCCGATCCAAGCCACAACCGTCGGTAACCCCGTTGACGTCCACATCGAGCAAGGCCAGCTGGGCGGCCGTCAAGCTGTCCGCCACAAAGGGAACACCACCAGCGCTCCCTCGGGTAATGATCGTGCGACCACTCATGGGATCCTGGGCGTTGAGCTTGACGGCCGCATCCCATTCCGGGATCGCCGCCAGTACGCCATTGGTATCGATCCGGTAAGACAGTAGCTGGCCGCTCCAGTCCGCGCTGGAAAATTTCCCCTGAAATATCCGTCCAGCGATCTGAAGATTGCTCGAGTTAGTGGCTACCGAGGCGGCCGCCGCATCGGGCTGCGAGGCCGCATCGAAGATGCCCGACAGGGCCGTGGCCAGCAGTGCCGGGTTACGGATCTCATAATAGTTGTCGGGAATTCCATAGCCGGGGGTGCCCACCGCATCGCCATCCCACTCCGAGCGCACATCCGGTGCCGGGGTCCCGGCGCTTGGCGTGGACTCGGTGAACCCGCCGTACTTCGCGGCATACCAAAGCGGATTCTTCAATAGACCAGCGACGGAGGCCCCTTGGCTGAAGGTGACATTGCTGGCGGCGGTCACCCCGCTACTTGGCAAGCGCGCGCCGACATTGAAGTTCTGACCACCCTGCCGCAGAATGGGGTAGAAGGGCCCATCGTTGGTGCTCCCCGAGACGATATAGCCGAAGGTGAGTGCGTGGCCGGCCTGGGCCTGGGTCGCACAGGTGGCAATAACCAATTGCCCGCCGAGCACCATCCAGGGACCGATGGTAGCATACGCGCTGCCAGTACTCGGGCACAGCATCTTGAAGCGGGCGCAGGCCGTCCCGACGCAATAGCCCAATCGCGCAATGCCGTCCATATCGTAGTCATTACCCCAGGTGGAGTCCTCCCAGGTAATCGTGAAGCACTGGGCCGTGATGCCATTGCCACTGCACGTCTTGGTCTTGGCTGAGGTGTCGGTACCCACCTCATCTCTTGTTACATTGGCGTCGACGACCAGGTTGGTCATCGAACAGTTACGCCAGCCGGTCGCATTCGTGGTCCAGACACCGGTGCTCGCGTTGCTGTTTGCTTGACAGGCCGGCAGCAGGGTCACCCGACCGCCACCAACGGCCGGACTGAAGCTCGGCAGCGTCTCCGCCAGTTGGAGCGTATAGGTGTCGAATGGCTGACGTAGCGCCCAATCAGCATTGATCGGGTGCGGGCCGCCCCAGCGGGCCGCGCGTCGATCCGCATAATCGGGGCGCAGATCGATCGTCTTGGGTGCGTAGGCCAGACCGGCGATGGCGTAGCCGCCTTCAAGGCTCGGGACCTCCGGGCAGATCCCCTTGGCATGGGCCAGGTCGCTCACCGTCTTGGCGGTGCATTGATTGTTGGCGTTGGACCCGCTAGCGCCGACCAGGCTACCGATCATATAACTCCCACCATTGATGTCTTCGTGTGCCGCATCGCCCACGGTCACGGTCAGGGCCGCCGGGTCGATCAGGGTACCGCCGCTCGGCGTGAAGGACGTGAGTTGGTCGGTGTCGAACGAATTGAGCCCGGTGGACAACACCACGACACTGGAGAGCGCGCACCACTGCGTCTGCGGCAGTGGATCGGACCAGCTTACCTTGGGCAGCGACGAGAGGACGGCGGCGTCGCTGACATTGAATTCAGGCGTGGGCCCGGCGGCAGCAAAATAGCGCAGCGTCTCCAGATACATCTCGCCCAATGGGCTCCCCCAATCCACGCATTGACCGTTTGAAAAACTCAATATTCCCGGACTGTTGCAGGAATACTGGTAAGAGCCGTTGCGTCCCCCCGAGGTATACTGGAATCCCGCGATATGCTGCCGATTCAAGGTATTGACGATGCCAGCCGCGGTGGCTGCCTGGTTGATGAACTGACCGTTGCAGGCGTCGATCTCATCATTCGGATTATTGTTACCGCAGACCTCGCCGGTGGCTGGGTCGGCATTATTGTTATTGGTCATCGGCATCACATTCTTACGCAACACACCACCGGACTTATTCGCGGCGTAACTGCCGGTCATGAGACCCAGGCGGGAGCGCCGGTCGGCATCCACATCCCCATACTTCTGCAGCAATCCGATCGGCTTCAGGGTCGCGACCCCGGTGATCGGGTGGGTATAGGGCTTGCAATTGGCCTCCAACTTGTCGGCGACGCACACCTGCACCCGTGCGTCATAGGTCGCCAGTAACGCGGTGGGTTGGGTGCTGTTGCCGATATTCACCGCACACTCGGTTACCTCGGCGGCATCCCATTGCGGCCAGGCCCCCGCCGCCACCTTGATCAGCGGACTCGGCAGGGGCAACGCCATCCTCCCGGTCAGTGTGGTGCTCGCGGTGTCGGTCACGTTGCACAATGAGATCGCCGTCTGGCCGCTCACCCCGGTGAGCGACTGAATGGCCGGCATGGCGAGGGTCGGGGTGCTTGGCGGGGCGTATACCTTGGCAAATGCATGCACATCCACGGGTAAAAACTGGCGCTCCAGCACCGTCTCGTACGGTTCCCCCACGGTATCTTTCACGCGATAGCCGCCATAAAGATTTTTCCGCAGCAGGTCCATACGTGTCATGCTGCCCCAGTTGAGAAAATTGCCGCTCCAGGTGCTGCCGCCGCATTGGTGTGTGCCGCCGGCGACGGGTTCTGCAGGCTCGAACCGCGGCGGTGTTGCACTGTTATTGTAGCTATAGCACCGGTCGGCATCGAAATAGCCATCATACCTGATGGTATCGTTGTAGAGACTATCCACCAAGGCATCGTCAGTGAGGTCGGTATAGTCCGTAAAGGCCTTCATCGAGAGCTGATGGTCGCGCGAGACCACCAGCATGATGCGCGGCTCCACGGCTGCAATAAACAGCGGACTGTGCGGCAAGGTCAGGGCCGCGAGGCTCGGCAGCGACCAAGACCCAAAGAGTAAAACGAACAGGATGCGCTTGACGTTCATGGCAAGATCCTCGCTATTGGCGAGCGCACGCACGCACGGCCGCGACTCAGCGCTCACCGGGGGTAAAAATTTCCTCCAACATCACCGTGGTCCCGGGCTTGCTGCCCTGGGCGCGCACGGTAATGCGATAGTGATAACCATCCGGCTTCGGCAGACATTCGATCAGATACCGCGGCTGGGCGTAGACCCCGGCGATGGCCGTGGCCTGCGTAATCCCACCGTAGGGAACGCTGGGCGCCGCGCTCATGATGTCGGTGGTCTGCCAGACCGGTGCGGCATAGCCGTCGCGGCTATAGCATAGACCATCGTCGGTCAGCACGGGTGTGCTTTTCCCGCAATCGGCCGAGAATCCGCTACAACCGGAGATGGCACGGCTCGCGCCGGGCACCGTATTCAAAAGGTCCCGTTCGGCATCGCGCAGGCCCATTTCCGCCGCCCGCAGGGCCAGGTCCCGATCGCGCGTGTTACCGGCCATCCGTTCTTCCAGGACGGCCAGGCGGGCGCCGATGACCGTGATGATGGTCAGCATGGCCAATAGGACCAGCATGGTGAGCAGGGCAATGCCGCGGTAGCGCCGTCGCGGGGAGTTCAGCATCGCGGTTGCACTCAGGGGATGGCCGAGATGCGGTTACGCAGGGTGAAGGTGCCGACAAAGGCGCGTCGCAGGCGCGTGTCGGTCGTCACCGTGGTAAAGCGCGCCGCCTCGTCAGCGGCAGTGCCCAAGGCCCCGGCACAATTGAAATGCGTTTGCCCGGACGGGGCACTGCCTGGGGTCTCTGACCGCACCAGGATGCACACGCGCACACTGACCACCTGACTCCAGTCGCTCACCCCATTGCCGGCATCATAACGATCGGCCGACTGATCGGTATTCGTATCGATCCCGTAGAGGATCTGCAAATCCTCGACATTTCTCAGCAGTGCCGCCCCGGCATCGGCGGCCGGGCAGTTGCCTGGGGGGAACCAAGGGGTAGAACCGCGAACCGCATCGCAGCGCAAGGCCGGCACTGGAGTGTACCGATCCTCTCCCCGATCCTCGCCAATAAAGAACGTCTGCTGGACAATCTCGCCCGCCGCAATGGTCTCGGCTTGGCAATCCTTGTCGCCGGAAATGCCATCGTATTGAATCGTGAACGCCGAGGGGCAGGCGGCACTCACACGCTTGATCGCGGTCCCGGCGAATGGAACCACCGCCGCTGCCTGGCTTGACGAGGTATTGGCATAGCCGGCTTGACGCAGGGCGCGTCCGATCACATCCAGGGCATAGCGGCCGGCATCCTGAATCTGTGCGGCGTCCTGCTCGGCGCGATAGGTCCGATTCCCTCCCAGGTAGACTGTCCCGACCGCGGCGATCAGTAACAGCCCGAGCGCGAGCGCGATCATGAGTTCGACCAGCGACAGGCCACGCGCTAAAAGCGGCGGCAAACGATCCGCACAGCCGAACCTACGGGGCGCGGCGGCACCCGTAGGGTCCGCTGCGCGGACCAACGACCGCGTGGCCACCTGGGTGGCCGAGATCACGATCGAAGCCGTGAGAGCGGCGCCGGGCGAGCGTACACTTATTGCATTCATGGTGCAAAACGAGTGATAAATTGCCTGGTGATGAATTGCCGGGCGGGGTCGACGTCCGCGGTGCGTTCGCTCCACGCCACGGTGACATCGAAGATCCGGTTGGAGCCGGGTGTATTGGTGACACAGGTAGGGGCGGGACCGATCGCACAACGCACTGTACCAGTGCCCGCGGGCAGCACAGCGGCGGTCGCTCGCAGCCATTGATAGTGGTCGGTCCGCGCCATGTCGGCCACGCTGCAACCGGAGCTCATGCACTGAGGATTGCTCGGGACGGTCGCGGTGAGATTGTCATAATAACCCGCGGCGACCCCGGCCAGATTCGCGGCAATCCGGTCGGCGATGTCGTAGGCCTGTTGCGAGGCGATGGTCCGATAGGCACTGGCGCGACTGTCGCTCAGGCTGCGCAACTGTAGCCCGGCAAGCCCCAAGACGCCGATGGCGAACAGCACGATGGTCACCAATATCTCAACCAGATCGAAGCCGTGCGGCCAGCGGGGCGGCGGCGCGGCGACCTCAATGATCATGGACATGTCGCCGCCCCGGGCTCGGTTCGGACGCGTCCTTGATTGGACAGGACGATGCTGCGACCCGCCGCCGGACCGCGCCGATCGCACAGACGGAAGGTATCGTTGAACCCCGCGCTGAAGCCGGTCGCGTGAAAGGTGACACGTTTTCTGGCCCCCGACCGCAGGGTCGTCCCACCGGGCAGCACCGGATAGACCATCAAGATCAGGTCGGCGGCGTCCACGCTGCCGGCGGTGCCAACGTCGATAAACACCAGCCATCCGTTGTCCCAGGCAAGACTGCCGGCACAGGTGGCATTGGTCGCCCGACTGCACACAGTGATAGGAACATTGCGCTTGACGGCCTCGCTCCTGGCATAGGTCAAGGCCAGGACAAACTCGTTGGCAACCGCCATCCGACGGCCATTCAGCGCCAGGGCCCGATAAGACGGCACGGCCACCGCCAGCAAGATGACGGCGATACTCACCGTGACCAGCAACTCGACCAGCGTCATACCCCTCGTCCCGTGCAGACTCATGTTCCGCCTCCCCACCCGGTCCCCGCTCGGCTGAGACGCAGCGTGTCCGTACCCGACGGCACCCCGCATACTCGACATGGTCCGCCGGCAAACGGGGGCCGGACTAGCCCAGCGGGCGGGGCCCGGTGGGCAATGGACCAACGGCCAAAAGTCTAGCACGCCGCGCGCGACGCAAACCGGACGCGGGGCGCGGCGATCGCCCAACCGACCCAGGCGGTTGCCCTCCAACCGCCCGTCGACACCGCCGCAGTCGGGCCAGCCGGCACCCGCGATTGCGAATTATCATTGCGCAACCAATTCACATGATAAATCGGTAAATTTTTTGTAAACGTCAGCTTGACCGGTTTGGCGAACCCGGCGATGTTCGCTTTATGGCGCACGGGACCGCTATCGTTAAGAAAGCAAAGGGGCGAGCAGCGTGAAGTTTCCCCCACATGGCACTAATCCCAATCTGACGCTAGACAGCAACGGCAACAAGACCCCCACCGACAAATGGTGATACCGCCTAAGCATCGCCAGCCGCGAACGAACGTACATCATGAAACCCCTACAGACATTTGTCGCCCGAAGCCACCACCGCGGTATGACGATGGTCGAGGTGCTGGTCACCGTCGTCATTCTCACCATGGGCCTGCTGCCACTGCTCCAATTGCAGACACGCGTCCAGCTCGCCGGGCTTGAGTCCTATCAACGCGCCCAGGCGCTGGTGCTGCTCGACGATATGGCCAGCCGCCTGGCCAGCAACCGTCGCGATGCCGCGTCCTATGCTACCACAACCGGCGAGGGCGCGACTTGCGCCACCAGCCCGACCACCCCCAAAGATATCGATATCAGTGAATGGTGCAACGCGCTGCAGGGGGCGGGTGAGACGACCGGCACCAGTAAGCTCGGCGCCATGGTCGGCGGGCGGGGCTGCATCGAGGGCATCGGCAACGACGAGTATCTCGTGACTGTCGCCTGGCAGGGCCTGACACCCATTGCCGCCCCCCCCGACAGCGTCGCCTGCGGCAAAGGCCTCTACAATGGGCTCATCGGTTCAAATGGGACGACGCGTTCACCCTGCGATAATGACCTGTGTCGGCGCACCGTCACGACCCTGGTTCGCTTCGCCACGCTGAATTGAGACACCGTGACCGAGCGGGCAAACCCAGTCAGTGCCCCACCGCCCCCCGCGGGATGGCGGCCGGGTTTCACCCTGATCGAGCTCATGATCGCGATCGCCATCGGCCTGGCGATGATGTTGGCGCTGCTGGCGCTCTTTGCCAGCAGCAGCCGCAGCAACAACGAAATCAGCAAGATGAACGGTCTGATCGAGAACGGCCGCTTCGCCATCCAGTTGCTGCAAAGCGACCTCGCCGTGGCCGGATTCTGGGGCACCTATTTGCCGCAGTTCAGCGACTTGAGTCCGACCAGCACCCCCCCCGATGATGTGCCCATGGGGGTCCCCGACCCTTGCGCGAATTACAATAACTGGGGCTCTTCCCCCAATACCGATTCCACCGTTAACCCACCCCGCGACTACAAACGTGAGATCATTGGCATCCCGGTCCAGGCTTACGGCTACCAAGCGACCCCGGCGGCTTGCACCAGTGTAGTGACTAACCAACTCGCCAATACAGATATATTGGTTGTACGTCATGCCGAGTCCTGCGTGCCGGGGACCGGAAACTGCGATCCCGACATGACCGGCAAACTGTATTTTCAGTCGAAATTATGTCCCACTCAACTTGGCAGTTATGTACTCAGCACGACTGGGGGGAGCACCGCGTTCGATCGGCAAGATGGTCACTGCAACAGCGCCTTACTCGCCGATAAGCGTAAATTCATCTCTCATATCTATTACGTCCGTACCTATGCCATAGAGGCCCCGACGACCGCCAAGCCCACCGGCGATGGCATCCCCACCTTGGTGCGCTCCGACTTCGATTGCCAGGTGGACGCGACGACAAATAGCTGCATCGCCAATACCCTGACCCATCAAGCGCCGATCCCGCTGATCGAGGGGATCGAGGGCTTCCGGGTGGAACTGGGCATCGACAATCTGAGCAAGACGGGGGGCGCAATCAACTATGGGGCGGCGGTCGACTGGCAGGGAACCCCCCCCAGTCCCAGCAACCGGGGCGATGGCATGCCCGACAGCTTCGTGCATTGCACCTCAGCCTGCACCGCCGATCAACTGATGAACGTCACCGCGGTCAAGCTCTATATTCTGGTGCGCGCGCGGGAACCCACTCCGGGATACAAAGACGGCAAGTTCTATCGTCTCGGCACCGCCAATACCCTGTGCGCGAAGTTGCTCCCGACCATGACAAGCTGCAACCTTGACCCCCGCTACAAGCGCCATGTCTTTTCCACCACCATCCGCCTGAACAACGTGTCTTTCAGACGGGAAACGCCATGAACCGCGACCCCGCAGGCAAACAACGCGGCGCCATACTGGTGGTCAGCCTGATCCTGCTCGCGGTGATCACACTGCTGACGGTTACCGCCCAGAACCTGAGCACGACCAACCTCAAGACCGTCGGCAACATGCAAACGCGCGATGAGGCCATCGCCGCCGCCAACCAGGCGATTGCGCGGGTGCTCAGTTCCTCTTTCACCTTGTCACCGAAGGAAAGAGCTTACGCTGTGGATATCGACCACGACGGGAACACGGATTACACCGTGACGGTCGCAGTGCCGACATGCCTTAGCGCCCTGCCGATCAAAAGCACGGCACCCAGCAGCGTGAATGTGGAGATAACCGCGACGACCGGGTGGAACACCACCTGGGACCTGGACGCCAGCATCAAGGCCACTGACAACGCCGGCGGCGCTGTGGTACGGGTACGTTGCGGTGTACGCGTATTGGTACTGCAAACCATCAAACCCGCGGCCTGTCCACAATAAGCCAGACAATGACCAGGAGTGTATCATGAAGACCAATGTCATACGCTATGTGTTGGCCACCTGCTTACTGCTTGCGACGTTACCCGCGACGGCCGAGGATATCGACCTGTTTCTGGCGGCGCCATCGAGTTCCAGCCAAGAGTATCCAAACGTCCTGATATTGATTGACAACACATCGAACTGGGCGGCCGCGGATCAAAAATGGCCGGACTACCCCACTCAGGGCGAGGCCGAGCTGGCCGCCTTGGCGACGGTCGTCAATTCTCTGGCGAGCAGCGATGTCGACGCACCTATTAACATCGGGGTCATGTTTCTGGCCGACCAGGCGGCTGGCGCTTATGTGATTTCAGCAATGAAGCCCATGACCGTCGCCAACCGAGCGGCATTGGTCGCAATACTCGATGACTTTAGAAATCACATCACGACACCGGCTTACAAGACCAGCTCCAACGCCGGCCTTGATACCATGATGTTCGAGGCGTTCAAGTATTTTGGCGGCTACACCTCGGTGACCCATGCCAATGACAATGTTGCAGGCGGAGTCGATAGCAAGACCGGCTTTGGGCCGCTGCGACGGACACCATTACAAGAGTTTAGCGATCCGGATACGTTCAGCGATGCGGATAAGACCCGCTACATCCCCGCCGCCGGTCCCGCGTCAAACACCTGTGGCGGGCAAAACTTCATCATTCTGGTCGGCAATGGCTGGTTAAAGAAGGAGTCAGATTCCCCGGGCCTGCTGAGGAACGTCGGCGAAGACCCGACAAAGCAGATTTACGGCTACGCCACGGATTCAGACTCGCGCGACACGGACGAATGGGCGAGATTTCTGTATCGGACCGATGTCAGCGAGGCACTCGGCCAACAGAATGTTGTGACCTATACTATGGATGTCTACAACAAAAAGCCCAGCGAAGAACTGAGACAGTTACTGTTGAGCGCGGCAATCGTTGGTGGGGGGAAATATTTCTTGGCGAAGAGTTCGGCGATGATCGTCTCCAATTTCCAGACGATTTTGTCTGAGATCCAGGCCGTCAACAGCGTATTCACATCGGTCAGCCTGCCGGTGAGCGTCAGCAACCAGGGGGCTTATCTCAACCAGGTGTATGTCGGCATGTTCCGCCCGGATGCCACCAAACTCCCGCGCTGGCCCGGCAACCTGAAACAATACAAACTGAAGATGATCGACAACGCCCTGAAATTGGTGGATGCCGATGAGGTCGTCGCGATCAACGCCAACACCGGGTTCATTACCGAATGCGCCCGCAGTTTCTGGACCCCGAATCAAGTGGACGACTATTGGAAGTTCAACCCCTTGGGCGCCTGCCTGGGCGTCGCCGCGGCCCCGAACGCGAACGCCGCAGCGTTGAAAGATTCCAACTTCCCCGATGGCAGCATAGTTGAGAAGGGGGCGCAGGGGTACCTGCTGCGGGCCTTGCCCGTGACGGCGACAGCGGTCCCGCGCCAGGTCTACACGTGCGCGAGCAGCTTGACGACCTGTAACACGAGCGGTTTGACCGCCTTCGCCACCACCAATACGGCGATCTCTCAGATCCTGCTCGACAGCACTAACAGCACACCCAAAAACACACTGATCGAGTGGGAGAGGGGGCGCAATAACAATAATGAGTTCCTGGTCGCCGTGCCCGACCCTGACATCGAGAACAATCGGATACGACCCTCAGTCCATGGCGACGTGTTGCACTCGCGCCCGGTGGCATTGAACTACGCCGACCCAACCGACCCAAATGCGACGCCGCAGATCGTAGTATTCTACGGCGGTAATGACGGAATATTGCGTGCAGTCAATGGCAACCGCGACACGAACTATGGCGCGACCGCCTTCACTGCCGGCCAGGAACTCTGGAGCTTTGTGCCGCCTGAGTTCTACACCTCGATCAAGAGGCTACGCGACAACAACGCCCCAATCGTTTTCAGTAATTTTGGCGGTGCTGCGTCCGGCAAGCCTTACGGCATCGACGGCACGATCACGGCCAATCCGGACTTGCCCCCGAGTTCGATCTTCGCCCCGATGCGACGTGGCGGCCGGGCGGTCTATGCCTTTGACGTCAGCAACCCGACGAACCCGAGCCTGAAGTGGAAAAGAGGCTGCACCAGTCAGACCGGGACAGCGAGCTGCGGCAACGACAGCAACGGCAATTTCACCGATATCGGTCAGACCTGGTCGGCACCCCATGTCATCAAGGCGGGGGGCTATCAGTCAACGGCGAGCCCACCCAAGCCCAAGCCCCTGCTCGTAATGGGCGGCGGCTATGACACCTGCGAGGATGGCGACCCATCCAGTTGCTACGATGCATCCACGACCAATGGCGATCATGTCTATGTGATGGATGCGGATACAGGTAAGTTACTGAAGACCTTCGACACCGCTCGCCCGGTGGTCAGCCAGGTGCTCGACGTCCCCTATCCCAGCACGGACCCAGATTACCCCAGCCTCGCCAAGTGGATCTACGTGTCTGACATGGGGGGCAACCTGTACCGCATCGCCGGGCCCGAGGTCTCAGGTACCACGGCCAATGAACCGCTCGGTAACGTGACTCCAGAGAACTGGACGATCAGAAAGATTGCCGCGCTCGGTTGCGACACCCCCGGCGACGTCTACTACGGGGGTTGCGGCTCCTATTGGAACTATCGGGCGATCCGTAAATTCATGTTTGCGCCGGATGTGGTTCTGGTCGGCAGCAACCCCGACACCTATGCACTCATGATTGGCTCCGGGGACCGGGAAAAACCGGTGAAGCCGTCGGCGCTCTGCCCGGATACCAACCCGCCGAGGGGCTGCACGCCCGCTGACCGCTACTCCTATGGCGTGCATAACTATTTCTTCAAGGTAATCGACAAGCCAACGGTGACTGACTGGTTGTCGTCGGAGAGGACGGACAATGGCCGATGCGGCTACAACGGCATCTGCCTGAACTCACTGTTGCCGATCACGACGACGGACACCCCCACCCAGGCCCAACTCGATAGCAAACCGAAGGGTTGGTATCTCGGCCTGAGCGCCCACGAACAGGTGGTCACCAGCTCGGTCACGGTATTCGGCACCACCACCTTCAGTACCCACATCCCAGTGGTCCCAGTCGCCGGCGCATGCACCGCAAACCTGGGCACCACCCTGGTCTATAATATCGACTATGTCACGGCGGCCAGTAACAATGGCACCGGCTCCCGCTTCGAGACCTTGACCGGGGGTGGCTTGCCGCCCTCGCCGGTGGCGGGACAGGTCCGGTTGGATGACGGCACGATCGTTCCCGTCCTGTTTGGTGGCGACCCGGATTCGCCCCTGCAGCCCCGGCAGCCCACCGCCCCCGCCGGCGCCGGCCAGGCCAAGGGCACGATTTACTGGTATATTCAACAATGATGGGGCAGATCGATCGTCGGAGCGGTGGCTTTACCCTGGTCGAGCTACTGCTCACCGTCACGGTCATGACGATCCTGGTGTTGCTTGCCGCCCCGTCGTTCAACGAGGCCACGCTGGGCAGCAAGCTCAGCGCCTATGCCAACCGGTTGGTGGCCAGCGCCTATCTGGCCCGAGGCGAGGCGATCAAGCGCAATGCCTTGATCACGCTCTGCGTCTCGACCGATGGAAGCACCTGCGCCACCGCGGGCGGATGGGAACAGGGGTGGATCGTCAGGTGCCCTTCAACCACCAGCACCAGCGTGACCTGTACGACGGGCGGGAGCTCTGCGATTATTTTTCAGTACCAACCGGCGCTGCCGGCCGGATTCAAGATCGGCACGGCCACGGCCAACCAGCGCAGCCTCGTCTTCTACCCCACCGGGGTCGATCCGCGGACCCAGGCCGTGCTAACAGTCTGCCGCAACGCGCCGCTCGGCAAGCAAGAGCGCCAGGTCCGCATCGGCGCGACCGGGGGGGCCTCCGTGAAGACAACGACGACTGGTACCTGCACCTAAATTTAGTGTGTCGGCTGACGGCGATGGAGGCAAGACCGGCTTTGGTCACCATTCTAACCACCGGGCCGTCATCGCGACCCGTCGCGGCCGGGGGGCCGCTCCGACGCGGGGCGCGGTGGCCGGCATGGGGACATTGCGTCTTGCCACCCCAGCCCCTGGCGTGTCTAATCGGACCTTGAGACACCCCGAGAGCCCGTGCCCATGTCTGTCCCCAACCTCGCCGCCGCCCTGGCCCGCCCCGGGCTGATTGACGATTACGTGCCGATTCCCGGCTGCTTCGACGAGATGCGGCCGGCGCAGGGGCAGGTGCGCCCGCAGTGGCGCTATGTGCTGGAGTCGCTGCGGACCCTGGGCCCCGCCGGTATCGCCGAGCGCGGACGCGAGGCGGCGCGGATGTTTCGCGACAACGGCGTCACCTACAACCTCAACGGCGACCCCCAGGGCATGTCTCGGCCCTGGGAACTGGACCTGCTGCCGCTGTTGATCCGCAGCGAGGAGTGGGCGGAGCTGGAGCGGGGCCTGATGCAGCGCGCGGAGCTGTTCAACCAGATCCTGCTCGACCTCTACGGCCCGCGCGAGCTGATCAACCGGGGGCTGCTGCCGGCCGAGCTGATCGACGGTTACCGCGAATATCTGTTTCCTTGTCACGGGCTGGAGGTGGCGCGCCGGCGCCCGCTGGTCAATTACGCGGCTGACCTCACCCGCATGCCGGACGGCGCCTGGCGCGTAATCAGCGACCGCACCCAGAGCCCGCTGGGGGCCGGCTATGCATTGGAGAACCGGGTGGTGCTCTCGCGCGTCATGCCGAGCCTGTTTCGCGACTCGCACGTCCATCGCCAGGCCGGCTTCTTCCGCGCCATGCGCCGCACCATGACCCGGCTCTCCCCGGGGCGCGACGGGCACGCCCGGGTGGTGGTCTTGAACCCCGGCCCGCAGAGCGAGGGCTATTTCGAGCACGCCTACCTGGCCAATTATCTGGGTTACACCCTGGTGCAGGGCGGGGACCTGTCGGTGCGCGACGGCGCCCTGTGGCTGCGGACCCTGGGCCGGCTGGAGCGCATCGACGCCATGTTGCGACGGATCGACGGGAGCGCCTGCGATCCGCTGGAGTTGAGCGAGGACTCCAATCTCGGGGTCCCTGGGCTGGTGGAGGCCGTGCGTGCCGGCAACCTGGTGGTGGCCAATGCGCTCGGCAGCGGGGTCCTGGAACACCCGGGGCTGATGGCCTTTCTGCCCGAGGCGTGCCGCCACCTGCTGGGCGAGGAGTTGTTGCTGCGCGACATCGCCACCTGGTGGTGCGGCGAGCCCAAGGCCCGCGCCTTTGTGCTCGAAAACCTCGACATCCTGGCGATCAAGCAGGCCGGCAAGCCCCCAGGCCAGCGCGGGGTCTTCCCGGCCAGCCTGGAGCCCCATGCGCGCGAGGCCCTGATTGCGTCCATCCAGGCCGCCCCGCACCGGTTCGTCGCCCAGGAGCGGATCAAGCCGTCCACCGCCCCGGTGCTGATCGGCCAGCGCCTGGAGCCGCGGCCGATCACGCTGCGCACCTTTTTGTGTGCGGAGGACGAGGGCTACACGGTGCTGCCCGGCGGTCTGGGGCGGGTGGCGCTCACCGACGATGCGCTCCTGGTAGGCAATCAGTTGGGCGGTCTGGGCAAGGATGCCTGGGTGCTCGCCTCCGAGCCGGAGCGCCAGGAGAGCCTGCTCGTGAGCGGCGAGAACCAGAGCCCGACCGTCATCCAGGAGAACGAGGTGTCGAGCCGGGTGGCGGACAACCTGTTCTGGATCGGCCGGTATGCGGAACGGGCCGAGGGACTGGTGCGACTGCTGCGCATGATCATCTTCAAGCTGTCGGAGCGGATCGATGTGGACACGGTCCCCCCAGCGCAGGTGTATCTGCGCTCATTGCTCGAGGCACTGACCCAACAGACCCAGTCCTTTCCCGGGTTTTTGGGCGAGGGGGCCGAGGAGCGTCTGCGCGACCCGCTGCCGGAGCTGCTGTCACTGATCGCCGACCCGCGCCGCCTGGGCGGGCTGCCACAGACCCTCCAGGCCCTGGGTAATGCCGCCTATTCGGTGCGCGAGCGCCTGTCGGTCGACACCTGGCGCATCGTCAGCGACATCGAGTCGCGGCTCGGCGCCCTCACCAGCAACCCGCCCACCCAACCCTCCCAGGCCTTGGACGAACTCGACCCACTGGTCACCTCGCTGGTCGCCTTCTCGGGGCTGACCCAGGAGAATATGACCCGCAATGAGGGCTGGCACTTCCTGGAGACCGGCCGTCGGCTGGAGCGCGGCGCGGCACTGACCGCCCTGCTGCGCTCCACCCTGACCCCGCTCGCCCCGGAACAGGACGAGACCACTCTGATCGAGGCCGTGCTCGGCGTGACCGACAGCATCATCACCTATCGGCGGCGCTATCATGTCGGCACCCGGGTCGGCGCCCTGCTGGACCTGGTGTTGCAGGACGAGGGCAATCCGCGGGCGCTGGCCTATCAGTTGGTCGCACTCGAGCGGCTGGTGACTGAGATGCCCAAGGGCGAACTGGCGGTGGGACGCAGTCTGACGCAAAAACTGGTGTTGAAAACACTCACCCGCGTGCGGCTGGCCGAACTCGATACACTGGTCCAGCCGGACCCGCAGTCGCACCGTCGGCTGGTCCTGGAGCAGTTCTTGGAGGAACTGGAGGCCGATCTGGCGGCCATCTCCGACGCCTTGACCGCCCAATATTTCCGTCACGAGGAGCAGCCGCACAGTCTGCTGCGGCGCATCGGGGTGGTCAAATGATAAGGCTCCGCGTCAGTCACCTGACCCGTTATGACTACACGGACGCGGTCTCGCTGTGTCACAGCATCGTCCACCTCAAGCCGCGCCAGTGTCCGCACCAACGCTGCCTGTCCAGTACCTTGCGGATCAGCCCCGGGCCCGCGGTCAACCGCGAGCACGAGGACTTTTTTAGCAATCGGGTCAATTATTTCTCCATCCAGCAGTCCCATAACGTACTGGAGGTCACCGCGGTGAGCGAGGTCGAGGTGAGTGCGCCGAGCCTGCCCGAAGCGGCGGAAACCCCCGCCTGGGAGGTGGCCCGCGACTGCCTGCACCAGCGACGCAAGCCGGCGATGAATGCGGCCTTGGTCTTTACCCTCGCCTCCCCGCTGGTCCCGCTCAATGTCGCCGCCCGTGAGTACGCGGCCCTGTCATTCACCCGCGGGCGGCCGATCCTGGAGGCGGCCGACGACTTCATGGCGCGGATCTTCCACGAGTTTGCCTACGACCCCCAGTTCAGCAGCATCAGTACGCCGGTGGCCGAGGTGATGGCCCATCGCCGCGGGGTCTGCCAGGACTTCGCCCACCTGGCCATCGCCGGGCTGCGCGGCCTGGGGCTCGCCGCCCGCTATGTCAGCGGCTACCTGGAAACCCTGCCGCCCCCCGGTCAGGTCAAGCTCCAAGGGTCGGACGCCTCCCACGCCTGGTTCTCGCTGCTGATCCCGGACTTAGGTTGGGTCGATTTCGACCCAACCAACAATCTCATCCCCGGGGAGCAGCACATCACCACCGCGGTGGGCCGCGACTACCAGGACGTCACCCCCATGCGCGGCATCTTCTACGGCGGCGGCGCCCATGATCTCACCGTCGCGGTGGATGTGAATCGAGTCCTGGAGTGATGGCGTATGTTCAGTTCCCCGCCGAAGTGCGGTGTGTCTTGAGCCAGTCGCGCAGCGCTGCATCGATGCGCGTCTGCCAGCCGGGACCGTCGGCGCGGAACGCAGACAAGACATCGGGGCTGAGCCGGATCGCCACTTGTTCCTTGGTCGGGCGCTTGTTGGGACCGCGTGCCCGCACCCGACCCACAGCGACACCGCCTTGCTTGAGTACCGCCCCATCCCAGTCGGCCGTCGTCGTGGATGGGCTGTCGGCGTCATGCTCAATATCGGCGTCCGTCATGGCGCGCACCCGCGGCCAGTCGGTGCAATCAACCAGGGGCATAGGTCCAGTAGAGGCGCTCTTCATGTTTTTCGGCCTTGCGAATGGAAACGATGTGGTCATGGTCGCCGCGGGGGGTATGGACTACGAACACGACGACACCCTTCCATAGGCCCAAAGTTTGCATCCGCATCTCGCCGTAAGCGTCGCGTCCATCCTCGCGGGTCACCGTGAAGCCCGCGAACACTACCTCGCTGCCGACGAAGTCAAACCCATGGCGCTGACGATTGATGACCCGCTTGGCTTCGTCATAGGTGATCATGGGCATACTGTAGATACGCATTAGGCAGCGGTCAAGTAAATTGTATTTGCCGGAACGGTTACCATACTCCCACTCAAGGCCCACTATGTCTCACCTTCGACCCTGTACCGCTTGGACCTTATTGCTTGCACTGTTGACTGGCACGGCCGGTACGCAAGCCGCCGAGACCAAACCGCTCGTCCTGGAGTCGCCACCGCCGGCCGCCGGCAGCAACCCCGACCTCTGGCAACGCACCCGCGAGGGCGCCGGGGCCTGGTGGCAGCGCTCGCGCGACCTAGCGGGACAGGCGATGCAGGATGCGCAGGGACTCATCGGGCCCCAGCCGCAGGGCTTCCCCCAGGTGTGGGAGGGCGTGGTCCCCAAACTGGAGGAAACCCTAGTGCTGGAGGAACGCCAGCCCGGGTTGCCCGACAGCACCTGGGTCGGTACCGACAAGGTCTCCAACCAGGCCGCCATCGACGCCCTGCTCGACGATGCGGTAACCATCCTCTCCACCTCACCGGTGCAGCGCTTTCGCGAACGCATCCGGACCGTCCAGGAGGCGATCGAGACCGCCCGCGCCGAGATCGCCGAATACCGCCAGCGGCGCGTCTCCGCCCCCGCCGAGTCCAGCATCAAGCGAACCGTCGCCGACTACGATCGCCTGATCGCCGAGCAGGAGGCCGAGATCAAACGGCTCACCGACCAACTCGGTGCGGTCAAGCGTGAATTCGCCGCGGCGGTGCGCCAATTGGGGGTGGAACTCTCAGACGAACAGGTGGAGTTCCTGCTCTCTACTGTCGTCGGCGACAATATGGTCGATCTCGGCATCCTGTTCGACAACGTCAAGGCGGTGACTGCCCAATTGGAGCACCTGGTCGCGCAGAGCGGCGAAGACCTCCAGAGCGCGCGGCGCTATTACGGCATGTATGTGGTCCTGCTGCGGGCACTGGAGCGGATGCACCAACAGATCGAAGGCGCCATCGGCGAACAATACATCCCCCAGATCAATGGCATCATCACCCGCGCCGAGCAACTCACCGGGGAGACGCGGGAACTGCAACGCAGCTCACCGGCCAAGCGCGACCTGTTGGCCGCCAACCTGGAGGCCCAACGCCTCACCATTGAGGCGGCGCAGGTCTATCGTCAATACCTCAACGACCAGAAGGCGCAGGTCAGCCGCGCCCGCGCCGACCTCGCGAAGGACATCGCCACCGCCTGGAACACCTATGAGACGGTACGCGTCTCCGGCGAATTGGTCGGGCTGGTGCGCTCCAGCCGGCAGTTGCTCGAAGGACTGATGAACCGCCAGGTTCCGGCGCTGCGGCCATTCGAGAACCTGGAGCTACGGCGCGAGTTCGAGAAACTCACCGAGCAACTGCGCCGGAGCAGCTGATTCTATACCAAGGTCCATGACCTCCGCGGCGCAAAAACGCCGCTCCTGTCCGAATCGCTGTGAATACGCACAGCCCCAGCGGCAGCGCCTATTCACCCTCTGTGCGCTGGCGTACCGATTCGCCGCCGCGACGCACAGGATACTGTGTCTCCCTTGACCTCCCGGAGACGCCTCCCCATGCCCCTGTCCCAAGTCGCGACTGTCGACCGGTTTGCCATTGAACGCACCTCGCCAGCGCTTGAGGTGGAACTCCTGGAAGCGCCACCCCAGGCGGTACAGACCAGCGCAGTATCCTGGGCCGCCATCCTGGCAGGGGCGGCAGCGGCAGCGGCGCTATCGCTGATTCTTTTGATCTTGGGAACCGGTCTAGGTCTGTCCTCCGTGTCACCCTGGCTACGCGAAGGGGTAAGTGCGACGACCTTCGGTGTCTCGACCATTCTGTGGGTGACCTTCACTCAAGTCGCGGCCGCCGGCATGGGTGGCTACCTCGCCGGCCGGCTGAGGACACGCTGGATTGCCGTCCAGGCGGACGAGGTCTTTTTCCGCGACACCGCACACGGCTTCCTGGCCTGGGCCATCGCGTCGCTGGCGACCGCCGCGCTGCTGACATCCGTGATCGCATCGATCATCGGCGCTGCCCCGCCTGTGCCCCGGGACCACGGCATGGCCAGTACGGCGACGGCGCCTGGGACCACGCCGGCGCGCGCCGACCGTGACGGTGGCGGCTACTTCATCGATTCACTGTTCAGAAGCGACGGCAATGGGGTGACACCCACCGCCTTCCCCGCTGGACGCGACGCCTTATCCGCCGCCGGCGCGGACCAAACCACGGCCGAAGTGACGCGGATCTTCGCCAATGTCATGCCGACAGCGACCTTGCCCGAGGAAGACCTTCGCTACGTTGGGCAGGTCGTTGCGCAACGGACGGGCCTGACTCAGGCGGACGCCGAGCAGCGGGTCACGCAGACGCTCCTGCGTTGGCAGATGCGCCAGAGTGCTGCGGCAATCGCGGCCAAAGCAGCGGCCGACACGGCGCGCAAGACGACCGCCTCGGCGTCGCTGTGGCTTTTCATCTCGCTGCTCAGCGGTGCCTTCGTTGCCAGCTTCGCGGCGACTTACGGCGGTCGGCAGCGCGATTGCTGACCAGCCCTCTGACGGCCTTGATCGTCATTCCGGCCGGGACGCCGGAATCCAGGCCAGGGAAGGCAACCGCTCGGCTGCCGCAGACTCGCAGATTACAGCGGACTGGCAGCAACGATGATCGAGGCCCCTCAGACCTACCCCACCCACAGAGACGATCATGCGCTCAATACTCCTGTTTTTTCTCGGCGTCCCGATTCCAATCATCATTCTGATCGCGCTATTCGTCAGGTAGTTCGACCCGAAACTCCGCCCCCGGCTCCCGGTTGACCACATCCACCCGTCCGCCCATGGCCAGCGTCAGGCGCTCGACCAAGGCAAGACCGATACCGGTGCCGGGGATGGCGCGCGCCCCGGCGTCCGCGCCACGGTAGAAGAGCTGGAAGACCCGGCGCCGCAACTCACGCGGCACCCCGGGGCCGAAGTCGCGCACGGCGATGCGCACCCAGCCGGCGCGCGGCTGCTCGCAGCGAATCTCGACCGTCTTCTCGGTGCCCTGGGCGGCGAACTTGAGCGCGTTGTCCACCAGGTTGATCAGGACCTGGACGAAGGCGTCCGGGTCCGCGCGCACCGTGCCGCCCGCCGCACACGCAACGACCAGACGGAAGCCGGCCCGCTCGACCTGGGACGCCACCCGCTCCTGTACCAGGGTCATCAACTGCGTCAGGTCCAATTCCTGGGGCGACACGGTCAATGCGTCCCGGCCGATCCGGGAGAGCGCCAGCACGTTGGCGATCAGGCGCGAGAGGCGCTCGCTCTCCTCCTGGATGTAGCGGTAATAGACCTGTCGGCGATCCTCCTCGGCAAAGCCGGCACGCAACATCTCGGCATAGAGTCGAATGGAGGTGAGCGGGGTCTTGAGCTCGTGGCTGACGGCGGAGACGAAGGCCTGCTGCTGGCGCACCAGGGCGATCTGCTTGAGGCCCAGCCGGTACATGAACCAGGTCCCGATCACCAAGACCAAGGCGAGCAGCCCGCCCACCCAGCCGATCACCAACGCCCCAGCAGGCACCGGCAACCGGCCGACGCTGAAGATCAGTTCCAGCCCACCGAAGGGTTCCCGCATCCGGGTGCGATAGAGCAGCGCGCCGGTCAGTTCGCGGGCGCTGGAAACATACTCCCGCCCCTGCGCGGCGCGGAAGGCGGTGAGTACCGCGTCGCGGAAGGCGACGATCAGGTCGGTGGTACGCGCGAGCGAGGTCGCCCGGAAGGGCTCGGCGAGGACGGCGGCGAGGAAGGGTCCCTGCTCGATCAGGAGCCCCTGGATGATCCGCCCCCCGCCTTGGCGCACCGCACGGAACAGCACGAAGTGACCGCTGCCGAGCAGGCCCAGCTCGCACGGCTGCACCGCGTTGGCGAACAGACCCAGCGGGGCACGGGCGCGCTCGTCCTTGGACCGGCTCACGCCCGCGACGGGTGTGGGAGCGGTCTTGGCCGGTGCCGGCGGCTCGGCACGGAGCGCCGCTGCGGGTGCCGGCGGCGCTGCCTTGGCCGGCGCGGCGCGCTTGGCCAGGGCCGAGTCCAGGGTCAGTTCATCGACCCGCCCGAGCCCCTGCACCGGGGCGTTTGGCGCGTGCTGGGTGTATTCGGCGTCTGACTCGGCAGCGGCACTAGCGGCTTGGCGCTGGGTACCCAACCGCTCGAATGCCTGCTGCGACAGTCGCTCCCGGGGTGCCTGCGCCTTGGCCGGCGCGGCGGCCATCGCCTTGGTGGCAGCCCCCGCGGCGCCCCGGTCGAGCGCGCCCTGCGCCTGTTCGGCCACCCGGTTAGTGGCCGGCGCGGGCAAGGGCTCGGCGGTGTCAGCGAGCGACCGACCGGGCGGTTCATCGCCACCCCGGCCCCGCTCCACCAGCCGATTACCAATCAGCACCCCTTCGATGCGCGCGGCCAGCGCCTGACGCTCGGCGAGTTCAGCGGGGGCCAAGCCAACGACGGCGGACCCCTCAGGCAGGAAGGGGCTGCTGAAGCGCCCGTCCTCCGCCACCTGGAACCAGCCGACCAACCCCGGGGGACCGGCGGTCACCGGCAGGGCCGCGAGCGGCGAGCGGCGGCCCTGCGGCGACGCCGGGTCGGCCACCAGGAAGGCATAGTCTGCCACCGGGCGGGCGTCCTCCACCCGCACCAGCTCGCTCAGGCGCTGGTCGACCCGCGCGGCCAGGTCCTCGGCGGCGACCTGCTGCACTCTGAAAGACTCCCACTTGAGTTGATCGTAGGCCCGGTCCACCAGGGCCGCACTGGGCAGGGCCAGGGCGACGAAAAAGCCCCCGAGCCACACCCGCAGGCGCGTGCGTGCCCGATCGGTGTCGTCGCGGCTCATCCCAAGACCGCGGCGGCCCCGACCAGCAGCCGGTAGCCAACCCCCCGCACCGTGACGAGCACCCGCGGGAGCGCCGGGTCCGGCTCGATCTTGCGACGCAGCTTGGCGATATGGATATCCACGGTGCGGGTTTCGATGCCGCAGCCCCGGGAATACCCCCAGACCCGGGTGAGCAGCTCGTCCCGAGGCACCGCGCGCCCGGGGTTGGCCGCCAGATATTTCAGGATCTCGACCTCCCGGCGAGTGAATGGGACCTCGTGAGTGCCGCGCCGCCCAACCAGGTTGGCGGCATCCAGGGTGAGGTCGCCGAGTTGCAGGGTCTCGGTCTCAACGGTCGCACCCTGACTGCGGCGCAGCACCGCCTGGACGCGCAGGACCAATTCAGTGACCGAGAACGGCTTGGCAACGTAGTCGTCCGCACCGAGCTTGAGCCCATGGATGATGTCCTCGTCCGCCCCCCGCGCGGTCAGCAGGATGATCGGCTGGGTACGATCCACCGCCCGCACCCGGTCGCAGATGGTGAATCCGTTCAGGCCCGGGAGCATCACATCCAGCAGGATGATGTCGAAGGTCCCCGAGAGTGCGAGCTTGAGCCCGGTCGGGCCGTCCGCCGCGCCCTGCACCTCGAATCCGTGGAAGACGAACAGGTCCGTGAGTCCGACCCGAATCGGCTCCTCGTCCTCGATCAGCAGCATGCGGGGGCGTTTGGTCATGGTACAGCGGTGATACCGCAAGCGGCCGTGATCACTCGGTTTACTCGTCGCCCGGCCGGTCTGCCAAAAGGCGTCTGAGCCGCTCGATCTCGGCCAGGGCCGCCGCTTCGCGTTGCAGCGCGGCGTCCTTTTCGGCCCGCTCCTGTTCCTGCGCCGCGCGCGCCTGCTCTGCCGCCGCGCGCGCCTGTTCTGCCGCTGCGCGGGCCTGTTCTGCCGCTGCGCGCGCCTGTTCTTCCGCCGCTTGCAACTCATCCATATGGCGTTGGATGCTGCGCTGCTGGCGCAGGTAGTTCTGGCGCGACTGGTAGGCGTGATACTCGCGCTCTTTCTCGGAGAAGCCCTTCAGGGTCGTCATGGCTTGTTGCATCTCCTCGGTTTGCATCCAGTTGGGCAGTTCACTCTCGTCGAGCCGCTCGCCCTCGGTGAAGAATCGTAGCCAGCGATTGAGTTCGGTATCGACCTCCGCGCCCGCGCCTTGCCCGGCGGCGAACTTGCCCAGCTCCAAGAGCCAGATACCGCCGTGATCGATCAGGCCGCGGCCCTGCTCATCGCGCATCCGCAAGCGATGGACATACTCAGGCACC
Source organism: uncultured Thiodictyon sp. (assembly GCF_903946935.1). Classification (GTDB taxonomy): domain Bacteria; phylum Pseudomonadota; class Gammaproteobacteria; order Chromatiales; family Chromatiaceae; genus Thiodictyon. Next base: position 1,190 of record NZ_CAJAXH010000318.1, on the reverse strand, counting down.
GCGGGTCTCAGATTCTCGCCGAGCAACCAGATCGAATAGGTCGGCTTGAGCGCGCCGTAGTCCTGACCGCTCTGGAGTTGGGCGCTATAGAGATCCGCCCAGCCATAGAGGATACGCGCCGGCAGGTCAGGCACGACCAGCAACTGGATCTCGACCTGGTAGATCCGCCCCTGTTCGTCGCGCGCCTTCACATCCACAATGGACAGCTTGTCGTCGATGAACTCGCGTTCATTGAAGGGATTCAGAATCTCCACCTCGACCACCGGCGCGGGCAGATCGGTACCCAGCACAGCGTTCAGAAAGTGCAGCAACAGCCGACGGTTGTTCTCGGTCCCGAGCAGGGCCTTGAAGACGCAGTCGATCTTGGGGTCGATGGGGTGGCGCATGGCAATCACTTGTAGGTTGGGGTGAGCTTTGCCAAGCCCAACACGGTTTAGCGGTGGCCCACAATTCAAAGATGTTGGGGTTCGTTCCTCACCCCAACCTACGGGCTATTTTCTTACGCAGTTGAACAAGGGACTCACAAGGGAGCTCCCTAAATAACAGATGACCCCAGACTCTTTGTCTTCGAACCGATCAAATTCGTTGGAACCATCTGGGATTGGAAGTCGCCCGGTAAACACAAAACCGCTTTGAGCGGCGGCATTAGCGGTAGGGTGCGTAATTAATGGCGAAATTGCGATGCCTACGATTAAGCCAATAACGGCAGTGACGGATAGCGTTATCGATCGATGCGCGGCCTTCATTTTGGTAACCTCAAATTCCGATTGAATAACAATAAGCACTCGTAGCTTGCAAGTGACGCCTAAAGCGGGATAGACGGAACCTTCCTTCTTCTCTGCGCCCCCGCGCCTCTGCGTGAGATTCTTCAAGAGGTCTCACGCAGAGACGCAGAGACGCAGAGACGCAGAGGGGGACAGGGCCTACTTAGGGGGAGTCACGCTTGCCGTACCAGTCTAACCGCAAGGCCGCAGGGCGGACGTAAATTGCACGTAAAACCGTGTCCCTCGGTTTTACCAACGCCTGCCTAGGCCCATCGCCGCCTCCTCACTAGTACCGCAGGATGAAAGTGCTCGGACCATGTCAAGCTAGGCTGCCAACGGCTTGCCTTGGTAGGTCCAGCGGAATGGTTTGGCCATTGTCTTGTTGAAATAGTCGATGAAGTTTTTGATTTTCTGGCAAAGGTCGTC
>NZ_CAJAXH010000317.1 GCF_903946935.1 uncultured Thiodictyon sp. | reverse complement strand
CGCTAGGGTACCTGGCAGGCGATTCGATTCTGTCTTCACTCATATTGAAATCCCGGAATAAGATCGCATTTTCGTATAGATTCCCGAGATTCTACGATTTTTTTACTACAAAATCAACAATTTAGTTTCTAGACAGGCTCTAAGCCTAGAAAGAGGATTCAGCCGCAAATGAACGCAAACGAACGCAAATAAATACAATGGGTTATTCGTCATTCGCTGAAGCAGACAGTGCGCCCGGCGGGTGGGCCGATCTTGCTCGAGGAAAACCAATAGCCACTGTCTTATTTTGCGTTTCTTTGCGTTCATTTGCGGCTAAATTGCCCTTCTTAGGTTACACGATCACGAATAACTCAATAATGGCCCTTCGGACTAATCACTGAGTACCCATTGACTATGACCAAAAGGCGCATGATCGCTATCGGTCTGTTGGCAGCGATCGCCTTGTCATCGGCATTCGCGGCAAACACCCCCTGCTCGGGCAAGAAAGGCGGGGTGGCGGGCTGTCGCAACGGCGCCTTCCTCTGCCAGGACGGCACGCTCAACGCCAGCAAGCAGGTTTGCACCGATGCAGGGGAACCAACCGCGGCAGTCCGCCAGACGGTTGCCCTGGTCGCCGCCCCGCCCGCCACGCAGACCCGCGGCCAGTCGGCGGCCGCGCCCGACGGGGGCTTACCCCGCACCGCAGCCACCTTCGCCAAGGCGAAAAAACTGGTCTATGAGCGGGTCTATTTCGATCATCCGCGGACCCTTTACTGCGGCTGCGCGTACGACGCCGCGCGGCAGGTCGCGCTGGACACCTGCGGCCTTCAGGAACTGGCCGGCAATAAGCGGGCCGCGCGCATCGAGGCCGAGCACGTGTTTCCGGCGGCGCAGTTCGGCAACTTTCGGACGTGCTGGCGGGAGCCTGCGCGCTTTGCGCAGTGCCGGAAAGCCGACGGCAACACCCTGTCCGGCCGGGCGTGTTGTTTGCGCGTCGATCCGTTGTTTGTGGCCGCCCACAACGACCTGCAGAACCTCTACCCGGAGGACGGCTATCTGAACGGCCGGCGCTCGGACTACAACTGGGGTATGGTCACGGGCGGCACCACGTACGGCACCTGTGACATGCGCTTCGACGGCAGCATCCGCCGCGTTCAGCCACCGGTGGCCGTCCGCGGCGAGATCGCCCGGACCATGTTCTATATGCGCGATACCTACGGTTTTCGCCTCAGTCGGCAAGATCGGCAGCTTTACACGGCATGGAACAACCAGCACCCGCCGGATGACTGGGAGATCGAGCGCAACCGGCGGATCAAGGAGATTCAGGGGGTGGGGAATGCCTATGTCGAGGCGTACCGGCGGCTGTGACCGGCGTTGCGGGGGGATGCCCGCCGGGCGATCCGCCGCAATGCCGCCCGGCCGAGATGGCTGAACCGCCGGCGGCGTGGCGCCCGACGCGGGCATCCAGCTACGGATTTACATTGGCCTCCGCCATGGGGTCGGACCACATGATGTGGCCGTAGACGTTGCCCCAGCCGTCGCTGGTCGTGTCCTTTCGGCAAGCCTGCATGAATGTGGAGCGTTGGTCCGGTAGTGTGGGAGCCCCGCGTCCTTGGCGAACGGGAGGGGCGATGTTGTCGCTGGCCGGGCGGGCAAGCGGCACCGAGCGGGCAGCGTCTGGCACCGT
>NZ_CAJAXH010000316.1 GCF_903946935.1 uncultured Thiodictyon sp. | reverse complement strand
GAGGGTCCAACGGCGCTTCGCGCCGTCGCCGACAGAATGTCGGCGCTCCCAGGCGCGGCGAGGTTTGGTGTCTGCGAATACTTGCCCAGCCTCTGGAGCTGGGTCACGAGAGGTCGGGTGGCCGGAGTTATGATCAACGCCTCTGGGGACAACCCATGCGTAGCACCCGCTACGCGGTTCGACTCCCGCGCCGGTGAGGCCGCGATGGGACTCTAGCGCGCGTCGGGCGCCTACTCAGGCGGAAGGACTGGACGCTTTTTTCTTCATTTGCGTTCATTCGCGTTCATTAGCGGACAATGTTTCTTCGAGTTACGAATCGCCATGCACCGACGACCTGACTGGAACAAAGAAGGACGCGACTGGCCAAATCGCGAGGCCAGCCAATTTATTGAGGTCGGCGACCTGCGCTGGCACGTCCAGCAGATGGGCACTGGACCAGTCCTGTTGCTGGTCCATGGCACCGGTGCCGCCACCCACTCCTGGCGTGACCTGATGCCGCTCCTGGCCCGCGACTTCACCGTCATCGCCCCGGACCTGCCGGGCCATGGCTTCACCCAGGCCCCCGGCGGCCAGGGTCTTTCACTGCCGGGCATGGCCGCCAGCCTCGCCGCCCTGCTCGACACCCTGGGGGTCAAGCCCGACCTGGTCTTGGGCCACTCCGCCGGGGCTGCCATCCTGATCCGCATGTGTCTGGACGGGCGCATCGCCCCGCGGGCACTCATCAGCCTCAACGGCGCACTGCTGCCGCTGCGCGGCGCGGCCGGGAAATGGTTTGCCCCCGCCGCCCGGCTGTTTGCGACCCATCCGCTGCTGACCCGCTTCTTCGCCTGGCGCAGCCGCGACCCGAGCGTGGTCGAGCGCCTGGTCGCCAGCACCGGCTCCAGCCTGGACCGCCGCGGCGTCGACCTCTACCGCCGCCTGGTCACCACCCCCGGCCACACCGGCGCCGCCATCGAGATGATGGCCAACTGGGACCTGGGACCCCTGGGGCAGGACCTGCCGCAACTCACCACGCCACTCTTTCTCATGGTCGCCGAAAACGACGGCACCGTCCGCCCGGCGGAGGCACGGCGGGTGCGTAAAATGGTGCCATCCGCCGAGATTGATATCATCCCCGGGCTTGGCCATTTGGCGCATGAGGAGGCACCTGGGATCGTCGCCGGCCTGATCCGTGGGATCGCCGAACGGATCGGGCTGCTCAAGGAGACCGCCTGAGTGGACCCAGGTCCGACGCGCGTCGGAGCCTGTTCAGGCTTAAGGAGCGGAGCAGTGCGAAACGGCTGTGGGGTGGCGCGATGTTGGGTTTGATTTTTGACGCACTGGCAGCCAGGAAACTGTTAGGAGTTACGCGTAAACCATGAACATTGAAGCATTATTGGCAATTGGTGCATTTGCGCTGCTTCTCGGCATTGGGCTGTATTTTTTTTGGAGGCTTCTGGTAAAGATTAGCCGGCGCGACCGCGCGCTAAGAAAGCTGGATAGAAAGATCACCAGGAAAGATGTCGCTGGCGCTTTTGTCGTTCTGGCAATTGTTGTTTATCTGTTACTACCTACAAACAAAGCGGACCGAAAAGCAAAAACACTTACCGCCAACCAAAAATCTCCGTGCGAACAAGCGTTAGCTTCGTACGACCCCGAGCGATGGCACTACACACAGTCACCGGACGGCCCGCAATCGAAGTGGAGAAGTGTTGATTGCGCTGCTTATGCTTGCCCGGGTTATAACGGCCCTAAGAAAGGAGCTGCCTCGCAAAGGAGTTTTGGGCGTGTTTATCGCTTCTTAAGAACAGATGCACCAAACAATGAGTGTAGCGAAAACATTCATCAGTTCACCTGCAAATTTGATCGACCAAAAATTGACGCATCATTCTTGACTCGTGACATTAATCAGATTTTAAGAAAAGTTGATCTGCCTGAGATCCATGGCCAATTAAAGACGAGTCATTCGTTTGATCGTAGCAGGACCTACGAATATTCCTACGATGACGGAAGTAGCATTGATGTTTGGGCGGAAGATTCATGGGGCAAGGACTGCAGCTATATTACATCAATAACCTATAGTCGCTATGAATACAAATGACCGAGCCCACTCGCGTTTCCGAACCCCTTGCTTCGCTCAATCGGCCTGAACGCCAACCTACCAAAGGCTATCCGGGGACCGACGATCAAGATAACCTCGTATGCTTCGCTTAAACACAATACGCGGAAGCGGATAAAGAGGACCATAAGAACTCTCCCCAATCTTAACCGCCCGGGTGATGGTGAGAAAGGCGCACTGATGGCGAGTTGCGGGCGCGCATGGTAGCGCTGACGGCCCGTTGATCGGGTTAGCGCAACGTAACCCGACATACGCAGACTCTGCGTCGGGTTGTCGCGAGCGACTAACCCGACCGACAGCCCTCAACCCCGGATCGCTGGAGGACCGCCAATATGCCCCCTTCCCTCCAAACTCAGCTCTCTTCGGTCATCGCCGAGATCGATCTGACCGGCCATGCGGACGTGCTGCGCCTCACGGTGCTCAAGAAGTGGTTCAAACACCCCGGACGCCTGCGTGCGTTCGGGCTCTGGGTCGCGGAACGGGCGGCCGAACGCGGCTCCGCCGCCACCGGCGAGGCCGCGGACCTGTTTGCGCTGGCTCGAGCAGTCCTGCTGCAGCAACCGGCGGCCGGGCCGGAGCTGGGGGCGACCGAGTTGCTCTACCGACGGCTCCGCGCCTTTCAGAATATTCAGAACCAATTCACCCGCCAACAGTGGGGGCCGATCCGTATCATCGCGGACCATGACCTAATGCTCATAGAGGAGGGCCTAGCCCTTTACCTCGACCCGCTCGCTGCGCCAGCGGACGGCTATCGCCTCGCGGTCGAGGACTGCGCGCACTATGACAGCCGCTATGGGCGGGACCTGAACGGGCCAGCCAGAGACAAACTCCTGGCCTTGGTCGGCTTTGTGGCAACGCGCGAGGCCACGGAGCGCGGGGTGACTGCCGGGATTGAGACAGTGCGCCAAGCCTCCACCGGCTGAAGCCTCGGCCTCCGGTTTGGTCGGGTCATCACACCCGGTACTCGAGGCGCACAGCGCCTCACACAGGCGTGATACCGCGCAACGGTGTCACGAGGGTAAGTTACAGACCGACGACGCCCCGTTACTTTTCTCCGGACGATTCCCGTCCAAGAGGCATCAGCATGCACCGCCGCAAACTCCCCATCGGCATCCAGACCTTCGCCAAGATCCGCGCGGACGACCACTATTATGTGGACAAGACCGGCTTCATCCGGCAATTGCTCGATGAAGGCACCCACTATTTCCTGTCGCGCCCGCGCCGCTTCGGCAAGTCGCTGTTGCTCGACACCTTGGGTGAACTCTTCGCCGGTAACGAGCCGCTGTTCCGGGGGCTCGCGATCCACCCACAGTGGGACTGGAGCACGCCGCACCCGGTCATCCGGATCAGCTTCGGCGGCGGCGGGGTGCAGGATCCCGCGGAGCTGGAGGACAAGATCGGGGAGCAACTGCGGATCAATCTGGCCGCGCTGGGGTTGCGTTGCACCGAGGTGGGGAGCGGGGGCTGCTTCGCGGAGCTGATGCGGCTGGCCCATGCCGCGACCGGCCAACGGGTGGTGGTGCTGGTCGACGAATATGACAAGCCGATTCTCGACAACCTGACCACGCCCGAAGTCGCCCGCGCCTTGCGCGATGGCCTGCGCAATCTCTATTCGGTCATCAAGGACAATGACGCCCATGTCCGCTTTGTTTTCATCGCCGGGGTGAGCAAGTTCAGCAAGGTGAGCATCTTCTCCGGGTTGAACAATCTGCGTGACATCACTGTGTCCGCGGACTATTCGGCATTGTGCGGGTATACCGACATGGATTTGGAAACCGTCTTCGCACCGGAGCTCGTTGGGCTCGAACGGGACGAGGTCCGGCGTTGGTACAACGGTTACAACTGGACCGGCGAGGCGGTCTATAACCCCTTCGACCTGCTGTTACTTTTTCTGGAGCGCGAATTCAGAACCTGGTGGTTCGAGACCGGCACCCCGACCTTTCTGGTCGAGCTCCTCATGGCGCGCGGCTATTTCACGCCCGCGCTGGGCCAGTTGCACGCATCCGAGGCGCTGCTGTCGACCTTCGATGTGGAGAACATCTCGTCCGAGGCCCTGCTCTGGCAGACCGGCTATCTCACCTTTGCCGGCTCGCGACGGGTCGGCGCCCGGCTCGAATACCGTTTGGGCTATCCCAACCTTGAGGTGGAGAGCGCCCTGAACGATGCCCTGCTCAAAGCGCTAATGGGCGATCCCATGCAGGCGGAGCGCGCCGTCGCCCGGCTCTATGACGTGCTGGTAGCGGCGGATTTCGCGGGCTTGCGCGCCCATCTCGACAGCCTGTTCGCGGCGATCCCGTATCAGTGGCACACCGGCAATCCGATTGCCCGCTATGAGGGCTATTACGCCAGCGTCTTTTACAGCCATCTGGCCGCGTTGGGACTGGACCTGACGGCCGAGGAGGCCAGCCGCCACGGCCGCATCGACCTGACGCTGAAGTTCAACGGCGGCGTCTGGCTGTTCGAGTTCAAGGTGGTCGAACTGGAGCCGGACGGCCGCGCACTGCAACAGATCAAGGATCGCGGCTATGCCGACCCCTACCGCGCGCTTGAGCAGCCGATCCATCTGATCGGGATCGAATTCAGCCGCGAGCGGCGCGGCGTCGTCGGCTTCGAGGTCGAGACACTGTAGATCGCTGGTCCGCACAGCGGACCCTACGGGCTGTCTCACGACCGCCTGTTACCCCCTTCAGCCAAACGGACTCGACCATCATCCGGTCGTCGGCGCTCGCGGCGCAGGGCGCCTGACACACGCGTGGCACCGCTGAAGCGGGGTCGCGAGAGGGAGGGGGCGTCGTCGCGCCGGACCTCAGCCGTCGCGCGGTTGGCGGGCCAAAAGCAGGCGACACAAAGCCCTTGGGTGTTATACTGTCAACCAGTCTTGACACCCCAAGAGTATACCTAAGTTGACAGTCGCGCCCGGTAAAGCCTCCCCGTCCACCTCCCACGGTCGCCAGCCCCATGCGGTCATCATCGGCAGCGGCTTCGGCGGCCTGGCCGCCGCGGTGCGGCTCGGCGCGCGGGGCTACCGGGTGACGGTGCTGGAGCGGCTCGACGCCCCCGGCGGGCGGGCCTATGTCCACCACCAGGACGGCTTCAGCTTCGACGCCGGCCCCACCATCATCACGGCCCCCTTCCTGCTCGATGAGCTGTGGGCGCTGTGCGGCAAGCGCTTTGCCGACGAGGTCGAGCTGCGGGCGATGGAGCCCTTTTATCGCATCCGCTTCGATAATGGCGAGCACTTCGACTACAGCGGCGACCCCGAGCGCAATCGCGCGGAGATCCTGCGCTTCGCCCCCGGGGAGCTGGACGGCTACCAGCGCTTCCTGAAAAAAAGCGAGGCGATCTTCCGGGTCGGCTTCGAGCAACTCGCCCACAAGCCCTTCAACACCGTCATGGACATGGTGCGGATCGTCCCGGCCATGATGAAGCTTCAGAGCTACCGCTCCGTATACAGCCTGGTGTCGTCCTATATCAAGGACGAGCGGATGCGGACCATCATGTCCTTCCACCCCCTGCTGATCGGGGGCAATCCGTTTACGGTGACCTCGATCTACGCCCTGATCTCCTTCCTGGAGCGCGAATGGGGGGTGCATTCGACCATCGGCGGGACCGGCGCCATCGTGACTGGCCTGGTCGGCCTGATCGAGGGCCAGGGCAACCAGGTCCGCTGCGGGGCGCAGGTGGCCGAGATCCTGACCGCCAACCGCACGGCCCGCGGGGTCCGCCTGGCGAACGGGGAGGAGATCGCGGCCGACATCGTCGTCTCCGATGTCGACCCGGCCACCACCTACAAGAACCTGATCCCCTCGGTGAAGCGCCACCACTGGCCGGACTGGCGGATCAAGCGCTCGCAATATTCCAATGGGCTCTTCGTCTGGTACTTCGGCACCAAGTGTCAACACCAGGACGTGCTACACCACACCATCCTGATGGGGCCGCGTTACAAAGAGCTCGTGCAAGACATCTTCAAACGCAAGATTCTGGCCAAGGACTTCAGCCTGTACCTGCATCGGCCCACCGCCACCGACCCGTCGGTGGCGCCGCCCGGCTGCGACACCTTCTACGCCCTGGCCCCGGTTCCGCACTTGGATAGCGGCACCGACTGGACGACGCAGGCCGAGCCCTTCCGTCAGGCGGTCTGCGCCTATCTGGAGCAGAGCCTGTTACCGGGGCTATCGGAGAATATCGTCACCTCCAAGGTGACTACCCCGCTCGATTTCCAAAACCGGCTCCTGTCCTTCAAGGGTGCCGGCTTCAGCCTGGAGCCCGTGCTCTGGCAAAGTGCCTGGTTCCGTCCACACAACGCCAGTGAGGAGGTGCGTCACCTCTATCTGGTGGGGGCGGGGACCCATCCCGGCGCCGGGGTACCCGGTGTCATTTCATCCGCCCGTGTACTCGATACGGTGGTGCCCGATGCGTCAACCTTCGCTTAATCTGCGATTCTCGACCCCCGCCGATCAGGTCGCCTGCCGCGACCTGCTCTGCGGGGGTTCCCGCTCCTTCTATGCTGCCTCCCTGTTGCTGCCGCGACGGGTCTACGAACCGGCCACGGCCCTCTATGCCTTCTGCCGGATCGCCGATGACGAGATCGATCTCGCCACCCGCCCCCATGACGCCGTGATCGCACTGCGTCAGCGGCTCGATGCCGTGTATGCCGGCCGTCCCATGCAGATTCCCGCTGACCGCGCCTTGGCCGATGTGGTCCACCAGTTCGCTGTTCCCCGTACTCTATTGGATGCGTTGATTGAAGGCTTTGCGTGGGATGCGGAGGGCCGGATTTACGAGGATATCTCCTCGGTCTATGCCTATTCCGCCCGCGTGGCCGCCGCCGTGGGGGCCATGATGACCCTCCTGATGGGGGTGCGTGACCCCACTCTGCTGGCGCGCGCCTGTGACCTGGGCGTGGCGATGCAACTGTCGAATATCGCCCGGGACGTGGGTGAGGATGCCGCCAACGGGCGACTCTATCTGCCCCGGCAGTGGCTGCGCGAAGAGGGTCTTGACCCGGACGCCTGGCTGGCCAACCCGGTCTGGAATCCGGCCCTGGGACGGGTGGTCGCCCGCCTGCTGGCGGCAGCGGAAGAACTCTACGCCCGTTCGGATGAGGGGATTTCCCGTCTGCCCCTGCGCTGCCGCGCCGGCATCGGTGCCGCCCGTCATCTCTATGCCGAGATTGGGCATGAGGTCGGTCGCCGTGGCATGGATTCGATCTGTAGCCGCGCCGTGGTCTCGCCGAGTCGCAAGGCCCAACTGCTGCCGCGGGTGCTGGCCGCCACCCTGCCCCGCCGGCTCGGCTCACTGCCGCCGCTGCCGGAGACCAGCTTCCTGATCGAGGCGATCAAGGCCCAGCCGCTGGGTCAGTCGATCAACGCCACATCGATCAAGCCCACATCGATCAAGCCCATGTCGATCAACCCCCAAGGCGTGCTGACACCGACCAGCCCCATCCAGATCGATCGCCCGCCGGCGACAGTTGCGAGTCGTGTCCTGTTCGTCGCGGACCTGTTCCAGCGGCTGGAGGAGCGTGACCGCGAGCGTCGTCAGCAATACAGCGGCATGCGTTCCCCCCTGGGGAGCTCGCTGTCTGCCGTGTCCGTTGACTGAGGAGGTCACGCGATGGGAGGACTGATCGAACTGCTGTTCATCGTCGCTCTATTGGGCTGGTTCTGGTCCTCCCAACGCGCCGCCCTGCGTAAAGACCCCGGCACAGACCGGGGCGCGGGGTCGGAGGCGGCGCCTCAGCCCACCCGAGGGGAGCCGCCGGCACCCTAGCCCGAATATCTCACGCCAAGACGCCAAGCTCGCCAAGGTGTTTGAGTAGGCTCGCTAACCCCTACCCCCGAACGCCGCAATGGCGGCGCTCAGTTCCGGATGGGTTTGTGCGTATTCGTCGATACTGACCCCCTGCGCAATCGCCTCCCACGCCTGGCGCAGGCTCGCCGCCCCGCCCGTGGGCCCCATTGGATGGCCGAATACGCCCCGCCCCGGGATGAAGCCGAAATCGACACTGCCGACCCGGCGGTAAACGCCCTCCAGGGTGCCGGCCCAATCGCTCCCTCCGGGAATGGGCAGGCTGGGTGCGAGTCCACCCATGGGGTCGACACAGGCCGCAACACTCTCCAGAACCTCCGCCTCATCCATCCCCATCCGCCCCCCAAAACCGGGCATGACGATGGCGTCGAGCCCGGCGAGTCGCTGGAGCTTGGTGATGACGCGGGTATGGATCCCGTAACCCGGCAACCGACTCAGGGCGGCGATCATGGGAAAGTGCCCGACCAGCGGGACCCGGGTGTGCCGGCTCAACATCCGCACGGCACTCAGCCCCACCGGCAGGGCGTTGATCAACAACATGTTGGCGCCATTGGCAACGGCCAGGTCGTGGAGTTCGATCAACCGATCGACCTCATCGGTGACATTGGCCATATAGCATTTGGTCACCCCAGTGACGGTCTCGGCGCGTCGGCGCGCTGCCCCGAGCTGGGCCGAGCGCTGCGCCAACGGGCACCATGGCGCATCCGCCAGCATCTCGTCGTCCTTGGCCACGTCGAGTCCGCCGAGCCAACCCTCATACGCGAGTTCGGCAAAAGGCTCCGGCGGGAGTCCGATGTTGGGCTTGATGACGCCGAAGAAGATCGGGCGGTCGTGAACACCGAGCAGGTCGCGAATACCGGCAATGCCGAAGCGCGGCCCGGGGAATGCGCTCAAAAAGCCGTCCGGCATCCGCAGGTCCAAGAGCTTGATGAGCGGGATACCAGGGACGAAGAATACGCCCTCGCCGACCACCGCAGAGAGCAGGTTGGGAATGCGCGGGCCGAAGTTACCATGGGGGTGGGCGATGGTCACCCGACAGACCGAGACCTCACCGGCGCCGGCACCCGTGGTCGCCCCGGTCGCATAGCTCGGCGCGGGGCGTCGGCCCTCGACCTGTAGATCCAACACCTTAGCACCAAAGCGGGGCCGGTAATCCTCGTCGATCCCGACCCGGTGCCATTGCGCGGTGGATTGCTCGCTGCACAGGTGGGCGGCGGCCAGGCGTGGATCGCCGTAGCACTCGAAGGCGTAGTCGAGCTCAATGAAGTCCGCCGCGTTCAGGTCTTCACGGCGGGCGAAAAAGCCGGGCAGGTCAGCGGGGGTCATCGGCCGAGCAACTGCACGTGAACCTGGCGTTGCGCACGCGGCCCATCGAGTTCGACGAAGAAGACCGATTGCCAGCCTCCCAGGAGCAGACGGCCATCGGCAAAGGGAATGGTCTCGGTGGCATTCATCGCGAGCCCCATCAGGTGGGCATGGGCGTTATCCCGGCCGTCGATCGGTTCGCGGTTATGACGGTAATCGCCGTCGCGCGGCACCAGGCGGGCCAGATAGTCCAGCATATCGAGCTGCAACTGCGGCTCACGCTCATTGAGATTGATGTGAGCAGTGGTGTGCGGGGAGTGCAGACTGAGCAAGCCGTCGCGCAGCCCGGCAGCGTCAAACACGTCCACTACCAGCGCGGTGATATCGATCAACTCAATCGGTTGCGTGGTTTCGAGCGTGAGCGTTCGAGAAACGATTTGCATTTGGCTTGTTCCTGGCCCAATGGTCGGGCGTCAGTCGGCGGACGCGGCGTCCAAGACGCGCTCGGCAATCAATTGAAACCAGGGGGTGAACAGGTGTGGGGATTTGACGAGGGTACGCCTGACTGCGCCGACCGAACTCCAGCGCCAAGCCCCCACCTCCGCGGGATCGGGGCGTGGATCGTCGTCATAGCGCCCCAGAAACACATGCAGATATTCATGCTCAATGAGCCCTGAGCACGCGTCTTCGGCGCGATAGACCAATTGCATCTGCTCGGTGAGCGCGGTCTGAAACCCGAGTTCTTCCCCCAAGCGTCGCACCGCCGCGGGCGCGGTCTGCTCACGCGGGCGGGGGTGGCCGCAACAACTGTTCGACCAGTGACCGGCGAAGTGATATTTGACCGCCGCGCGGCGCTGCAGCAAGACCTCGCCCTTGGCATTGAAAATAAAGATAGAAAAGGCCCGGTGGAGTTGCCCAAGCCGATGTACCTCCAACTTGTCGCCATCCCCCAAGGGGCGGTCATCGCCATCCACCAGAATGACGCGCTCGTCGGCGTCCTGCTGCCCGGCCGGCACGGCGCCCTCCGGGGGCTGTGGGACGATCGCTGCCTTCACGTTTTCATCTCCAAGGCGACAGAGAACCTACGCACTAAGCCAGGCGGCATAACTCTTCTGCAAAAAAAAACCGGAGGTCCAATCAGACGCTCCGGACGCAAATGGTCTGCGCCGAGACCCGCCGTCAGAGCGGACCGGCCCGGTCGTCGCCGAGCCTGGCCGGACCGCTGCGCAGATCTGGTATCTACTTCTTCAGCGCGGCCGGGGCCGGGTGCGAGATCGGCGCCTTGGCATAGGCGGTATCGAGCCAGTTGAAGTTGGCGGTGCTGAGCAGGATCAGGTGGATCAGCACGGCCAGCACACCGAGGAAGCCGAACAGGGCGATCAGGCTACGACGGGGATCGAAGATCTTCCAGATCTGGTACATGTTTTCAGCCATTGGTTTAACTCCTAATCAGTTGATGGAACGGTCGTGAACGTCCGGCTACTAGAGCCAGGGACGCCAGCCCCACGCCAGGACATGGGCGACCACCGCGACCCCGACGAAACCGCCGAAGCTCGACATGAAAACGGCGTGAAACTCCTTCGCCTCGTCGTCCGTCAGACCCGTCATGCTAGTGCTCTTGTTCTCAGCCATGGAATTACCCTCTCGTATCAAGATGGCCGTGAAGGCCGACTTTGCGCACGTTGCGCGATCTAAATTGCCGTGACCTCAGCGGTCACGACCGCATGAATCCGATCTCCGCCGCAGCAGCGCCAGCGGTCCCCCCCATGCACGGACCCGATCGGCCGATCCGCGCTCCTAAGACCTTGGCCCATTATAGACGCGGGGCGGTGCCGGGAGTACCCCCGGCGCCCCGCGTTGGCGTCGGCCTCGCCGATCCTTACATGACCGCTGACGCGGTTCCCGCCACCCCAGTCACCTTGGGCTCCAACGCCGGTACGGCCTCGACCTGAGCCGGTGGCGGCGCGGCCGCAGCAGGCGCTGCCGCCGGAGCAGGCGACGGTGCAGGCGGCGTCAGCAGGGCCGGGTAGTCCTTGGCCATCTCGGCACCGAACAGCGGCTTGTTGACACCCTGGTGACAGGTCTCGCAGGCCACCCGCATGGGATCGCCCAAGGGGCCCTTACGGGACGCCGGGAGAATATCGGTCAGCGGCATAATAAAGTTCTTATTCGCCTCCCGCACCATCCGGATCGCGTACCAGCCCTTCACACGCGCCGGCGAGCTCTGCGCCCAGTCGGCGAACTGCCGGCTGTTGTGGCAATGATTACACCCGACGCCAAGCGACTTGGAGATGTAGTTCATCAGCGCATAAGTCCCTTCCGCGTTTTTGGTATTCACCGTCTTGGGATCGATCGGCGACACCGCGGTCTTCGGGGTCAGGGCGACAACTTTCTCCTGGTCGAAGTACGTGGTCAGCGGGTCATAAGGTAACGACGCGAAGGCCGGCACCGGGGACAGCCGGTTTTGGTCGCCCACATAGCCGCTGGCCCGCGGCTTTTCACCCGGGTTCGTCGTCCAGACATACTGCGGGATCGCGTTGCCGCGATGACAGGTGTAGCAGGTGACGCCGGAGGGCGCCACATGCGCCTTCCAATCCACATTGGCACGCTTGGTCATCTTGATCATGGAGCGCGCGACCACCTTCTGGTACTTGGTGTCGGCCGCCATGTTATTCAGGTCATGACAATAGACACAACCCTGACCATTGACCCACTGATCCTTCGGCACCACCCACTCGGCGATGGCGGACATCTGGCGGGTAAACTCGGTGATCGGCACATCACCCAGCACCTGCAGGTTCTGATAGACAGAACCGGCGTTTACCGGGATCGGCACCGCCGGAGCCAGCGACTCGGGCGCAATGTTCGCCTCATGCAGGGCGGCCAGGGTGCGGGGATTCACGAAGGCGATCTGACCGACCCCCCGATAGCCCAGCTGGGTGCTCTGCGGTGGCGGACGCTCGCACCCCCCGGCCATCAGCAAGGCCACGCCGACCGCTGCCAGCGGCAGCGCCTTATGCTTTGCAAACAACGTGGTTCTCATTACAGTGCCCCCGGGAGTGAAGCTGGATCGGGAACCGGCACGCCCGTGACTGGGTACGGAGGAACCAGCCCGTGCTTGATGCCCCACAGATACCAGTTGTCGACCACAGTGCCCGTCAACAGGATGCCGATACCGCCAGTGATCACGACCAACACCGAGAACCAATAGGCCCAGCGATGGATGGATTCCATGGAGGCGTTAAAGCCCATGGTCCAGCGCCAGAACAGTGCAGCACGCTCGGCGGCGGTGCCACGATCCACGATCTGATCGATTTCGCGGTCTCCACCATACCGGGTGACCGACAGGATCGTCCCTGCATGCATGGCAAACAGGAGGGCCGATCCATACAGGAAGGCGATCGAGAGCATGTGGAACGGGTTGTAGTACAGGTTACCGTAAGCAATGGAGAACGCGGAGGTCCAATCCAGGTGCGGGAAGATCCCGAACGGCGGCGCCTCGGACCAGGAACCCATCAGCAGCGGGCGGAAGAAGCCAATCACCAGATACAGCCAGATGGCCGCGGCGAAGGCCCACGCCATATGCGTACCGGTCCGCAGGGCGACCGCCCGACGGTAGGTGCGCACCCACCACAGAAGGATCGACACGGTGAGGAAGAAGCCGGTAATCAGCCACCACCCGCCCTTCGCCAAGGGTGGGATATGCAGCCCATACTCGGCGCTCGGCGGCTCCAGTGCCAACCAGAAGAACTGCTGGAAGAACTTCATCGGACTAAAGCCGACCGAGGCCCCCATGTTAAAGCCGATGATAAACAGGGCAATAAAGCCGCAGAGCACCGACAACACACCGGAAACGCCGAGGTAGATAGGCCCGATCTGCGAATCGCCAATCTTACCTACCCAATAGTTGAAAAACGGCTTGCCGATCCGATCGCGCTGCCCCTCTTCGTGGGGAACCCCAGGATAGGCCGGCCCACGGATTTGTACCGTGGTAAAGATGTTTTGGTATTCAGCCATAGTGGTACTCCTGGATCAGCCGAAGATCGGAAGGTTAGGCCACCACAACCACCATTCCGGCCAGCCGCGGGTCCAGAAGGGACCGCTGATGACGATACACACGGCGCTCCAGAAGACGGCGGACAAGGCCAGAAACAAGCCCAGGCGATGGATAGCCAAGGCACCGATGGAGTAGCCGATATCGTCCCGGAAGAAGGTGTTCTCGTGCTCCGACGTCTTCACCTCTTCACCCTTCGGCGGATTGACCATCGACAGGATCAGGGACCCGTGCATGGACAGCGCCAGGGCATTGGTAAAGAAGAACGCAATCGCGAGCATGTGCGCCGGGTTGTAATGGAAGTGCAGGAACTGGTAACCCGTGTTCGACACCCAATCCAAATGACTGAGAATGCCGTACGGGAAGCCGTGTCCCCAAGCCCCCAACAGGATCGGGCGAATCACCACCAGGGTGATATAGGCGAAGATCGCAAAGGCGAACGCAAAGGGTACGTGGAACCCGATACCCAGTTTGCGACAGATCTCCACCTCGCGGAGCGCCCAAGACACGAATGCGCCGATCGCGCACATGGTGATGATCTGCCACAGACCGCCCTTTGCCATCGGGGCCATCCCGAGCCCGTAGCTCAGGTCCGGCGGCGCGATGCTAATCTGCCACAGATTCCAGGTCGGCCCCATGGCCGCCCCCCAAACAATCAATAGAGTACCCAGCACGGCGCAAAAAAACCCGGTGACGCCAAAGAAGCCGACATAGATCGGCCCCGCCCAGAAGTCAAAAAGGTCTCCGCCGATCAGCGTTCCCCCACGAACGCGATATTTTCTCTCAAAGCTCAGCATGGCCATGGTTCAACCCTCTAGTCGGGAGTTACCGTTGCGGTAACATCCCCACGGTGCCCAGTGGCGGACGGGAGCTATTGGAATAGGCTCCCGTCCGCTGCCCTTGGCGATGGACGCTTATTTCGCCGGGGCTGCTGCCGGCGCTGCGGGCTTCGCCGCTTCCGGGGCCTTCGCTGCGGCCGGGGCGGCCGGCTTCGCGGCGGCCGGGGCGGCCGCAGGCTTCGCGGCAGCCGGGGCGGCCGCAGGCTTCGCCGCAACCGGGGCTACAACCGGATGCGAGATCGGCGCCTTGGCATAGGCGGTATCGAGCCAGTTGAAGTTGGCGGTGCTGAGCAGGATCAGGTGGATCAGGACGGCGAGCACGCCGAGGAATCCGAAGAGCGCAATCAGCGCACGACGGGGGTCGAAGATCTTCCAAATCTTGTACATGTCAGCTTGAGCGGATGCCATTGGTGTAACTCCTAAATCAGTTGATGTGACGTTGCGGGCGTTGGACTACAGCCAGGGGCGCCAGCCCCAAGCCAGGACGTGGGCGACTACCGCGACCCCGACGAAGCCGGAGAAGCTCGACAGGAAGACGGCGTGGAACTCCTTCGCCTCGTCATCGGAGAGTCCAGTCAGACCCTTAGTGTTTTCGGCCATGAGATTTACCTCCAGATCATGAAAATGGCCTTACGGCCGTTAACGCGCGTCACCGCGCGAATCGGTTGAGACCCGTCACCAATGGACGCATCTCGCTTCTTGCCCGGTGTCCGCCAGGCGTTGACGTTCCGTCACAGGAAGGCGAACGGCAGGACCCGCTGGGTCACCGCGCGCGCCTCGGCGATTAAAGACAGGCGCGCGTCACCGACCGGTGGCCAGGGACGCAGGCGCAATGGCAACAGCCGCGCTAACGGGGCAATCACCAGAATGACCGCAAAGGTCAGAGCAAAAATCAGACGATACTGGCGGCGCTCCTGCGCCCACAGGGCGGAGGTCTGGGTCAACGTAGTCATCGCGGCGACTCCGGTGCGGCTTCGCACCGATAAACGAGTTCAAATACTTTGGTCGTTGCGGGCGGGCGGACGGCACCCAGGTGGGCGCCGACTGCGACGTCGCGGAAATCCGGTGTGAATTTGCTCATGCCGGTGCGGCCTCCGGCAACCGGCCTTGCACACGACGCAGCCGCTCCAGTGTTACGGTCGACTCACCGGCCTTGCGCGCCGCCTGCTCGGCCGCATCGCGCAACCGCTTGGCCGCGGAGATACGCACCAGCACCGGCTGGCTCTCCACCTCGGCATCCAAGGCGGCCTTGGCCTCATCGGTCCAGGCGAGTTCCTCATAGACACGCGCCGGGGTCGGGTCGGTGCGGTCCAGGTCAGTCCCTAACGGGATGATATGGAACAGGGCATCGAAGAGTGCATTGCAGACCTCCTGCACCAGATAGGCCGCCCCCGAGTAACCCATAAACGGCGTGC
The DNA here is from genome assembly GCF_903946935.1 of uncultured Thiodictyon sp. Lineage (GTDB taxonomy): Bacteria > Pseudomonadota > Gammaproteobacteria > Chromatiales > Chromatiaceae > Thiodictyon. Next base: position 45,250 of record NZ_CAJAXH010000316.1, on the reverse strand, counting down.
CGGTGTGGCGACGGATGATGGTCCCCGGGAACGACGCTGGGATATAGGCCGCCCGCGCCCCGATTTCGGCGAGGTACATCCGCTCGTTATAGCTGCCGAACAGGATCAGCGGGGTCCGCTCATGGACTTGGCGGCGCACCGCATCGTTGTCCGGCTTGACCCCCGGGCGGCGGGCGACGACGAAATTGCAGGGCAGGCCCAATTCGTCGGCCAGATAGTGGCGCAGGCCGCGGCTATAGGTCTCGCTGGCAACCACCGCGAAGCTCGCAGTGGCAAAGAAATCCTGGGTCACCGAGCGCCACAGGTCCCAGATCGGGGCCAGGGTCGTGCGCTTTTCCTCTGCGATAAAGGGTTCCGGATCGAGCCCCAGGGTCTCGCCGAGGGTGCGCAGAAAACGGGTGGTGCTGTGCAGCCCAATGGGGGCCTGAAGGTACGGCTGGTCCAACGCCTCGCACAACAGGCGACCGAATTCACGGTAGAGACAAACGCTGGCGTGCGCCTCGCGCAAGCGCGGGATTTCAGACAGGGTACAACCCAAGGGAAAGACCAGATTGACCTCGGCGCCAATCCCCTCGACCAGGCGTCGCACCTCGGCCAGATCGGACCACATATTGAAGGTACCGTACATGGCGCCGACGATATTGACCCGCGGCTTATCCCCGGGCTGGCGCGCCCCAATGGCAGCCTTGGACTTGGCAGCGGCCGGACGCCCGTACTGGTTCAACAGCCAGAACAGTGCGCGGTCGGCACACTGCCACTGATCCTCATCGATGGTCCGCGGCAGGAAGCGCTGAATGTTCTTGCCGTTGGGGATGACACCGCCGCCGATCATCTCGGCAATGGAGCCGGTCACCACGACCGCCGGCCGATTCGGGTCCAGGGTCGCATGGGCGCGACGCATCGCGGCCTCGGTCCCCGTCTGGCCCAATTCTTCTTCGCCCAATCCGGTCACGACGACCGGCAGGGCGTGCGGCGGCAGGCCATCCGTATAATGCAACACCGCGGTAACCGGAAGGTTTTCGCAGCCCACCGGGCCGTCGATGATCACCTGCAGCCCGTCGATGGCGGCAAAGGCATAGACCGCGCCCCAGTAGCCGCCAGCCCGATCCAGGTCTTGAATCAACATGCTGTCAGGCCCCCCTTCGCCGTGGTGGCGCGCACAGGCAAGGCCACAGGCAACCCGTGGGCCGCGCCGAAGAAGGCGTCCATGGCATCGAAACGGGGGCGGCTGGCCAAGGCGGCGTTGATGACCTGGGCCAGCGAACCGGCCCCGGCGGGTCCGATCAGCGGACGCGCCGAGATCAGATTGGTGAAATACAGTGCCGGGGTCCCGGCCTCCTTGGCCTCTTGCACCACCGGGGTGGTCCCGACCACCAGATCGGGCGCGAACTCGGCCATGGCCGCCAAATCCTGCTCGAGGGTCGCGCGGTACTGGACCTGCACACCCTTGGATTGGAGCCAGTCGCAATCCTCCTGGGACCAAGGGGTACGCCCACAGGCGGTACCCACGTAGCGTAGATCGGCGCCGCTCTCGACCAACAGGCGACCGACCAGGAGCTCCGAGCCTTCGTAGCCCGACAGCGTAATCCGGCCTTTGATCGGCGCCCCGGCGAGCGCATCCCGAGTGGCCGGCAGCCAGCGGTTCTTGGCCGCATCCAGGTTGGCGGCGCTGACACCGCAGGCGGCCGCGATCCCTTCCAACCAGGCGGCGGTGCCGTCGTAGCCGACCGGGGCCGAACCGACCACGGGCCGCCCGGCGACCGCAAACTCGTTGCAGACACCGGTATATTGAGGATGAATGGCGGCGGCGGCGACACCGGCCAGCGCACCATAGAGCTCACGCCACTCCCGCGTCGGGATCACCGGCCCGGCGGCCAACCCCAGGGGCTCGAGCAACATGCCGAGCGTCACCGGATCGACCGGGAACATCTCGCCGATCAGGGCGACGGTGGGCCGGGTCGAACGCCCGCCGCGGGGGGCCTGCACCGGACCAAGCTCCGCCTCCTGACGGGCGCGCCACAACATGGCGGCGGCCAGCACATCCTTGGCCTCGGCATGGGTCGGGACGCCGAATCCGGGGATATCGATCCCGATGATACGCACACCGTTAATCGACTCCGGCAGCAGCCGCAGCGGCACCCCGGAGGCGCTCGGGACACACAGATTGATGATGACCAAGGCGTCATAGCGCTCGGGGTCGGCGAGGGCATAAGCGGCCTCGCGCACGTCCTCGAAGAGTTTGCCGGTCACCAGCGTCTCCGAGTCGAAGGGGACATAACCGACGCTGCGCCGCGCACCATAAAAATGGGAGGTGAAGGTGAGTCCGTAGACACAGCAGGCCGAACCGACCAGGACACTGGCGGTGCGGCGCATCCGCAAGGCCACCCGCAAGGCGCCGAAGGCGGGGCACATGCTCTGGGGCTGGTCGTGGGCACCGGCGACCTGCACCTCGGGCTCCCCGCCGATCTTGGCGCCCAATGCCACCTGCCGCACGGCACCCAACCCGTCCGGTGCGCCGATGGGGCGATCGGAGTCGTTGGTACCGACGAACTTGGACAAGGTCTGGGTCATTGGGCTGGTGGGCTCTGCGCCTGGTGTTAGTGTTTGCTATCGGAACCTGGCCGGTGCGTCTCAGGCGTCGTCGTAAATGACTTCGAGTGAGGGCTTCGGTGCATAGGACTGGCCGCGCATGTCCTCAATGGTCGCCGGCTCCAAGACCACATGGCGGCCCACGTCATCGGACTTGAAGAGGTCCAAGAGCCCCTCGTTCGTCAGCGGCTTGGGACGCTGCGGCAGGGACTCGGCGACATTCAGCGCGAGCGCCTCGAACAGCGGCCCCCAGGTACTGCCAGGCTCGGCAACGATCTGGTAGCTGGCGCTCTTGCGGCGAATCTCTTCATTGGCGGGGATGCAGCCCAGCACCGGAATGCCGACGGCCTGGGCGAAGGCCTGCGCCTCGCCGGTCCCATCGTCCTTATTGATCACCATACCGGCCACGCCCACGTTACCGCCTAGGTTGCGGAAATAGTCGACGGCGTTGCACACGTTGTTGGCGACATAGAGCGATTGCAGGTCGTTGGAGCCGACCACGATGACCTTTTGGCACAGGTCACGGGCGATCGGCAGGCCGAAGCCGCCACAGACCACATCGCCTAGGAAATCGAGCAGGACATAGTCGAAGTCCCACTCGTGGAAGCCCAGGCTATCCAGGATCTCAAAGCCGTGGATGATGCCGCGCCCGCCGCAGCCACGGCCGACCTCAGGCCCGCCCAACTCCATGGCAAAGACCCCATCGCGCTTGAAGCAGACATCGCCGATGCGTACCGGCTCACCGGCCGCCTTCTTCGCGGCGGAGGTCTCGATGATGGTGGGGGTGGCCCGCCCACCGAACAGCAACGTGGTGGTATCGCTCTTGGGGTCGCAACCGATCAGCAGGACCTTCTTGCCTTGCTGGGCCATCATGTAGGACAGGTTGGCCAGGGTGAAGCTCTTGCCGATTCCGCCCTTGCCGTAGATCGCGATGATCTGGGTGGAGCGACCGGGTGTCTGCACGCTCACCGGCGCGCTGACGGGCCGGCCGGAACCACTGCGGCCATCGCCCTGCTCACGCTGGGCGAGCACGGGGTTGGTCTGGCCGGTCGGGATAGTCATGCGTCAGGCCTCCAGTCGAGAATCATCTTAAGGCAACTGGGATCGCCGAAGGCGGTCCCATAGGCCGCCGCGGCCTCCCGCGCCGGATGGCGATGGGTGATGAGACCGTCGAGCGACAACGCGCCCGATTCCGCAAGGCCCTTGGCCTCGCGCAGGTCGGGCTCCTTAAATTCGGCCGCCACCCGGATGCGCGGTTCGCGCTTGAAGGCCGGCGGAAACGCAAACGACAGCGGCTCATGGTAGAAGCCGGCGAGTACGATCTCGCCCTGCGGGGCCAGCCGGGCGATCAGGCGATCGAGCAGCGTGGAATCGCCGCTCACATCACAGATGGCGCCGTAGTCGTGGCGCGGATCGGCGTCCGGGTGAACCACCGTATAACCCTCAGCGCCATGCACCCGCTCGGCATTGGTTTCCCATACCACCGGGGGCTCACTGCCCTTCAATACACTCAAACGCGCGACCAACCGACCGAGCACCCCGTGCCCGACGATGAGCTGCGGCGCCTGCGCCGCTACCGCGTGGCAGGCGGTGGCCGCCAAGGCCAACAGCACGCCCCGCTCGGCCATCCCGGCGGCGATCGGCACCACCCGCGCCCCCGGCACCACGACACGCGCCGCGGCGCCACCGAACAACCCGCGCACCGAGGTGTAGCAACTGGCCCCCGGCACAAACACGGTCTCGCCCTCGTGCCGCCCGGATTGCGCGCCCGCCGCCGTCACCCGACCGACCGACTCGTAGCCCGGGACCAGCGGATAGCCCATCCCCGGGAAGCTGGGCATGCGCCCGGTCCAAAGCAGCCGCTCGGTGCCGGTGCTGATGCCGCTCCAGTCGATCTCAACCACCACGTCTCCCGGTCCGGGAGGGGTGAGCTCGAGCTGCTCCAGGCTCAATTGCCCGGGCTGCGCGAAGACCACGGCGGTGGTTGTGATAGTCACTGACAGATGCTCGATCGTTAGGAACGCGAGGGTGGCCAAGGGGAAGCCGCGAAACTGGTGTCAGTCTAGCCTGACTGCATAGAATGTCAACTAGTATTGACACCTACCTTTTCAGGTAGCGGGGATCGGCAGACCCATCGACAAGGGGGCGAACGTGAGAAGCCCCTCACCCCGCCCTCCCCCAAGGGGGGGGGTGGGAAAATTGGAGCGCGCTCCCGGCGCGACCTTCCCGGTAGCGCCGGAGCGCCCGGACGCGATCACGTGGCTTGAGCCAGCCGCGCTGCCGGCCCCACCGGCGCCCACCGGGAACCGTCAGGCGGCCAGCCGGGCAAGCTCTTCCGGCAGGATGCGCCGGGACTCGGCGGCGATCAGCGCCTGGAGCGCGGGCGCCCCCGGGCAAGCGGGAACGGCATCGGTGGCACTCGCGACCAAATCCTTGAGCCGGCGCACCGCCCCCTCGATCCCCAACTCCTGGACCGCATTGGGCCGCCCAAGCGAACTGTCGCGCCCCAGCGGCTTGCCCATCTCCCGACTGGAGGCCATCGCATCGCCCAGGTCGTCGGCCACCTGATAGGCCTCGCCCAGGCGCTCACCGACCAGGCGCCAGGCCTCGGTCGGCGCCCCCACGGATTCGGCCCCGGCGACGGTGGCGGCCACGAACAGCGACCCGGTCTTGGCGCGGTGATAATCCTCCAACACCACGTCGGACTCGCACTCCCACGCCTGACCGGCACAGATGCCGACCGGCGCACCGGTGCAGCGCGCGATCGTGGCCATCACCCGACTGACGTTGTGCGGCGCCGCGACGATCCGTCGCGCGACAATCTCAAAAGCGAGTACGATCAGTGCATCCCCGGCCAAGACCGCCAGGCGCTCCCCGTAAGCACAGTGGACCGATGGCCGGCCGCGCCGCAGGGTGGAGTCGTCGAAGCAGGGCAGATCGTCATGGACCAGCGAGGCGCAATGCAGCAGTTCGATGGCCGCGGCGGCGGCATCCGTGGTTTCCGGGTCGCTGTTGCCGCAGGCCCAGGCGACGGCCAGGCACAGGCGCGGGCGGATCCGGGCACCACCGGGGAACACCGCGTACCGCAAGGCCTGGGCAAAGCCGGGGGGGCAACCCGGCCCCTGGGCGGAGACAATGGCCGCATCCAGTGCCTGCTCAATACGCTGCGTGGGATCCATGGTTTATTAGCCCTCTATATCGACAAGGTTTAGAGTGATCTGTATTTGTTGGTTGACACTCGCGTGTGTCATGTAAAATAGACATTCCGTCCTACCCAGTCAATCCATTTCCCCCCAATTATGTTAGTTGCCAGGTCAAGAACACGGGCGATCGTCGTCGGCGCCGAAGTCCACGACGACCGGGGCGACTGGCCCGCCGGCACCCCGGTGGTCACCGCGACGCGCCGCCACCCCCCTACTTTTTCGATCGATAGCGCAACATCAACGCCATGAACCCCGGGCACTCAGACCCTCCGAACCACGGCGCCGCGACCGACGGGCGGGAGACCGACCGCTGGACGGTCGCGGACCTCATCGACCTGGAGTATTACCTCGGCGAGGACGAGGACGCACTGCGCACCGACCCGTCGGCCCGCAACGCGCTGACTGAGCGTGACCGCACACTTTATCTCGAGCGGATCGCCCCGGCCATCGGCACCACCGCGCCCCATACCACGGGCCACCGGCGCCTGAGCCTGCGGCGGTGGCTGCACGAGCGCCGTGCCGCGGAACCCCCGGAACAGCGGCTGCTGTTGCCCGGCAGCACCTTCACTCAAGCCCAGCGACTCACCATGCTGGGCCTGGCCGTCATCGGGGTCCTGATCGGCAGCGGCGCGGCCTCCGCCTTGTTGAGCTACGACGGCCAGCGCCCCATCAATGTGGCCTGGTATCTCTTCTTATTGGTCTTTGTGCAGTTCCTGCTGATCGGCGGGGCCACGCTCGGCTGGCTGGTCCGCCGCTCCCGACCGGTCGACCGCATGAGCCAGGACCTGACCCTGCTCGGGCGGCTGATCCGACCCCTGATCACCCGGGTCAGCCACTGGCTGTTGCGCCAACACCTCGCGGCCACACGCCAGGAGGTCACCGACCGGACGGCCAGCCAGGTCGGTCGTCTGCGGTCCCAATATGTACTCTATGGTCCGGTCGCCTTCCTGCCCATGCTGATCCCGGCTCAGGTGTTCGGGGTGGCCTTCAATGTCGGCGTGATCTTAACGACGATCGCCCTGGAGTCGTTCACGGACCTCGCCTTTGGCTGGGGCACCGCCTTGGACCTCACCCCGGCATTCATCCATGACTTGGCCCGCGCCATCGCCTGGCCCTGGCGCTGGCTGTTCGGCGAGGGGATCGGCTATCCGACCGTGGAGCAGGTCGCGGGCTCCCGCAGCCTCCTGAAGGACCCGCTGTTCGTGCTCAACGCCGCCCATCTGCGCTCGTGGCGCTGGTTCCTGATGCTCGCCGTGTTCACCTATGGCCTGTTGCCACGGCTCCTGCTGCTCGGCGCCTCGCTGCTGGCCCAGCGGCGTTTGCTGGCACGGCTGCCCTTCACCCAAGGCCGCACCCAGGCACTTTACGCCCGACTGCTCACCCCGAAGGTGGCCATCGCCACCCACGGGGGCGGACATGGACCGGAGATGCCGATCCCGGCGCCCGTGACCCACCATGGTCCCCTGGCACGGCCCATCGCGGGGTCCGCGACTCGGGCCGCGGCCGCACCAGTGCCGATGACACCACCGCCGAGCGAGGCCCGCGAGGTCGCACCCGAATCCGCTGCGGGGCCTGAGGCCGAAGCGATCGAGCATCCAGGCACGCCCCTGCCCGTGGCAGTCGCCATCCCCAGCGCAGCACCCCCGGCAGAACCGCCACCGCCGGCCCACGCGGTGATATCGGCGTATGACCTTGACCGTCACTCCGGCCGGGACGCCGGAATCCAGGCCACGGACGGCAATCTCTCAGCGGGTATGGACGCGCAGAATAGAGGGCAAGGCCGGGACGACGATCAAGGCCCGGCGCATGATCGCAGCGTTGAGCCGGTTACGGGAGACTGGGCGAAGCGGCCGCCCCAACCCCAAACCGCCGCGATCCCCGACCACGCCACTGGGCCGACCGTCGCACCAGAGCCCGAGCGGATACCGGCGCCCACACTCGAGCCAGCGCTGGAACCGGAACCCGAACCGGTGCCTGAGCCCGAACCGGAACCCGAACCGACGCCTGAGCCGGAACCTGAACCGGCGCCTGAGCCAGCGCCCGCACCGGAACCCTTGGCAATTGGCGGCGGCGAGGTACCCGGCGGCATCGCCGCCGCGGCCTGCCTGCTCCTGGTTCAGCTCGACGTGGACGAACTGATCGAGGCGGCCGACCGACCCCGCCTGGCGGAGTTGGTCCATGCGCTCACCGGCTGGCAGGTTGCCGCGTCCGCCTCCTTCGGCTCCGGCAGCGCCATGACCGCGGGCGTGGTGGACTGGGTGGAGGGCCAACGCTGGCAGGACCCACCGGCGCGGGTCGCGCTCATCATGGACGGGTCGCAACCGCCGATCACCGAGAACCTGCGCTTCTTGCGTGAACTGCGCGCGGCCGCCGGCACCCAGGCCCAGATCCTGCTGGCCCTGGTGGGCGACCCCCAGGACGACGACCCCCTGCCCCCGATCCGTGCCTTCGACTTCACCGATTGGCGGCGCAAGATCGACCAACTGGTCGATCCCTATCTGCGTCTGGAACCCTTGACCCCCGCAGACGGCGCAGGAGAGGCATGATGGCGCTTGAGATCGATATCCCCCGACTGGCGATCATGGGACACCCCAACGCCGGTAAGTCCTCGGTGGTCGCGACCCTCACCGAGAACGACCGCATCGCCATCGACAAGCGGGCCGGCACCACCACCGAGTCAGACTTTTACCCGGTGATCATCGACGGCCAGACGGTCATCGAGTTCATCGACACCCCGGGCTTTCAGAACCCCAGCGCGATCCTGGAGTGGTTTCAGGCGCATGGGGACCTGCCGGACCTGGCCGGGGCCTTCGTCCAGGCCCATCGCGACGACCCCTTGTTTGCCCACGACTGCGCCCTGCTCGCGCCGGTTGGCGCCGGGGCCGGGATCATCCTGGTGGTGGATGGATCAAAGCGCATCAAGGAGAAGGACCGGATCGAGATCGAGCTGCTGCGCCTCACCGCCCGCCCGCGCATGGCGATCCTGAACAACCTCACCAATCAGCCGCGCCACCTGCACCAATGGCAGGACGCACTCAACAAGGCGTTCAACTCGGTGCGCGAGTTCAATGCCCATCGCGCCACCTATGCCGAACGCATCAAGCTCCTGAGCGCACTGAAAAACATCGATCAGCGCTGGGAGCCCCGGCTGGAGCAGACGATCGACGCCTTCGCGCGCGACTGGGAGCGTCGCACCGACCAGGCCGCCACGACCATCCTGGAGCTCTTGCGGGAGAGCCTCGGTTACCGCTACAGCCAGTGCATCAAGAACAGCCTGTTGGTCTTCAAGAGCGGCCAGGCGCGGGCCAAGGCCCAGGTCATGCAGTCCTTCGGCGACGGTCTGCGCGCCTTGGAGGCGAAGGCCCAGGGACAAATCCGGGCCAACTTCCGCCACAATGTCTGGAACCTGGCGCCGGACTCGATCCTCGGCCAGGACCTGCTGTCGGAGGAGGTCAACAAGGCGCTGGGGATCTCCCGCAGTCAGCTTGCCCTGGCGGGAATCGCCGCGGGGGCCGCCTCCGGGGCCACCATCGATCTGGCCACCGCCGGGACTTCGCTCGGTGCAGCGGCCTTCCTCGGGGCCGCCGCCGGCGGCGCCTTGGGCTATATGGGCGGACGCGCCCTGGCCAAACTCGATATTGAAAAGGACGCCGGCACCCAGCGTTTCACCGTGGGCCCGGTGGCCAACCCCAAGTTCCCGTTTATACTGCTTGATCGGATCATCCTGTACAGTGCCCGGGCGATGAACTGGTCGCACGGACGCCAGGCGGCCGATGAGGATGCGCCGGATCGGGTAGCGGACAAGGAGATTACTGCCAAGGGCTTTACCGAGGCATTGAGTCTGCCGCAGCAGCGGGAATTGGCGCGCTTTTTCAGCGCCGCCCGGCGTGGCAAATTCTATGACCGGGAAGACAGTTGCCGGGAGCTCATCAAGGGGATACTGCGCGACGTGGCGGAGGCCCGCATCGACAGCCGCGCCAATCTGTGAACAATGTCGAGGCGCCAGCGGCGCCGACCTGATAATAAGAGGAATTTTCGATGAGATATGCCGCAAAGAGAACCTGGCCCGACCGTCCGAAGGCCTGGGAGCACCAGGGCGAGGCCGAGACCATCGAGGCCTTTGCACTCACCTTCGCCGCCGAGCACGGGCTCGGGGTGGGCAGCGAATTCGAGGTGCTCGACAAGGACTCGGACGACGCTGCATTGGTACCCTTCCGGGTCGTCTGCACCATCCCCTATACCCTGGGACCCGTCGAGTCACACGCCGATGCGCAAGCCGGAGCGCAAGCCGCCCCCCCGTCTGCTGCGCCGCCATTCGCGGGTGCCGCCATGTCATTCGGCTTTTACATGTTCAAGGTCACTGGGCTCACCGTGGCAGTCATGGTCGCCATCATCATTGTCCTCAAATATTTTGGCCTGACCGGCGAACCAGGCTAACCAACGCAGGCCCAATCTTCAAGAACCGCAGCGCCCGCCGCGACGCCGAACTCAGTCATGGTTTTCTGCGCCGTGCGGGCGGGGTTCGGCTCAACGCTCAGGCCGACCTCCCCGCGACACAGGGTGGGGTAGCCGTGAGTCGAGGTGGGCCGCCTCGGCAGTGCCCCGGTTGATCGCCACCAGCGGGCCAACGGCCTGGAAATCGACCCCAAGCATCTCACCCAGTGCGCTGCGTTCGGCCAACCAGGGAAGGGCCCGGGCCGCACCCGCCATCCCTCCCGCGATCAAACCCAGCGCCAACGCGCTCCAAGAACTCGGCCTCGCGCCCGACTCTCCCGACTCTATGGATACACCGCGGATACACCGCCACGGCGCACGAGGGTCAACCGGACTCACGCCAGCGACCGCACCCGCCAATACCATCCCGCTATACTATTGTTTTTTATGGCTTATATTCCGAATGGATCCCGCTGCCAGATTTTTTCGGGTTGAGGTGTATCTTCTGCTTGACAATCTTCTGTGTCAGGCTAGAATGACACCCATCGAACGGCACTGACGAAACGCCACCGGGCCAGACGCCAGGCAGCCAACCCAGATTCGCGGCATCTGCCACGATACCCCGCCGCCGAATAATCGGCAGCGGATGTTGCTAACCCCTACGGAGGTCTATTATGACGCCTGACCAAGCAAAAGAGTTTCATGAGCAGTTCAAGGTGACCTACAGCGCGTTCGTCGGCTTGGCCGCCGTTGCGCACCTGCTGGTCTTCGCCTCCAAGCCCTGGTTCTGAAGCCTAGCTTCAGGAACGCTCTGACTCTTACTTAGAGGTAAAACAAATGCAAACTCCTTTCCATCGCTCGCCTTGGGCATACGATGCGGCCGGTCAAGACTACCTGATTTGGCAGGTCATCAATCCCTCCACCTTCCTGATGCCGATGTTCATCGCCCTGACCATTCTGGCCATCGCGGTTCACACGGTTGCCTTCTCGATTCCTGGTCGCGCCTGGACCAACCACAAGGCCGCTCCGGTCGCCGTGGAAGCTCCTGCCGTCGCCGCCACTCCGGCTGGCTGAACGCGTCGGTAGCGGCGGTATCCGCCACGCCGAACGATAATGGCAAAGCGGCATAGTCCAGATAACCGACCAGAGGCAAAACCGATGGCGGAACCCAGAATGGCCGATCCACGCCCGGCTGCGCCAAAAATGGCAGCGCCCGCGCCGAAGCAGGCCGAAACGAAGGTGAGAGAAATGACTCCCGACCAAGCAAAAGAATTTCATGAGCAGTTCAAGGTGACCTACAGCGCATTCGTCGGCCTGGCCGCCGTTGCGCACCTGTTGGTGTTCGCCTCCAAGCCCTGGTTTTAAACTGAATTCTCTGAGGTAACTCAAATGGCCCAAAACATCGCAAAGCCGAAGAACCCCGATGACGATTGGAAGATTTGGCTGGTTGTCAATCCTTCCACGTGGTTGATGCCCTGGTTCCTGACCGTGCTCGTGGTCGCCATCGCGGTCCACCTGTTCGTGCTGTCGCTGCCTGGCTTCGCCTGGAAGTAATGCACCGCAGCGCGGTTGGCCATTAGGGATGATGGCCTCTGAGTTGGCGAAAAAGGACTGGTAATTTTACTTGTCGAAACGGATTCATTTTAATCCGTAACAGATAGTAAGCGCTGGCTCAATGTCGGCCCGTCTAATGTCTCAACGGTGATCTATTAAGGTCCCGGTGAGTTCACTAGACGGGCCGATGTCATTTCTGGGTATCCGCGGATTCATCCGCTCATCCGCATGCCCTGCCAGCTCTCAGCGGCTTCGGCGAGTCATTCAACTCCTCCCGGGAATTGCTCACGCCAAGGCGCCAAGAAATACAATCGGGTAGAGTCACTATCCAATCACCCTCCGGGGAACTGGCGCAATACTGATAACGCACTGAAAAGCCTTGGCGAGCTTGGCGCCTTGGCGTGACAACTACTCTTTAGGCTAAGGCCATGCCAGCAAGATCAGGCACCTCCCCGGCCTGACTTTCACGCGCCACATAAGCCAAATCAGTTTGGACGCAACGCTGTGCCAGCGACCGATGCGGCGCGCTACCCCGTGCCCGCATAACACAGGGCTCTAGCTGAACGCGATCCAGAGTAACTAAAACCGTCGCGGCCGGGGGCCGCTCCTACGGCGTAGGAGCGGCCCCCGCCGCGACGCGAGCCTGAGAATGGTGTCATCCCCGCAGCGGCGCCCAGCTCACGCCTGATCGACTCTCCAAAAGATCAGGACGCAATCTATCACGGCATCTGATCGAGACGAATGCGGACATCGCCCATGGCAGGACGCGCCGTCGCACGCAGGGCCAGCGGCAGGATCACCGGTAGTGAAACGAGTAGCAGAAGGATCTCGGTGCTATACACGAAGCCATAACCGATGGACGACGCACCGATCGCCAAACCGAATGAATCGTGGTGGGCAGCCAATCCAGCGACCACATCCTTGAGCGCACCGCCCACCGCGATCGCCGCGCCGGACGCCGTCGCCTGCACCGCACCCCAGGCGCCCAGCGCCAGCCCTCGGTGCTCACGTTCGGCCAGGGCCATCGCCGCAATCAGGGTGCCGACCGAGAACAGCCCCCCACCGAAGCCGATCAGTCCGGCCCCGGTTCGGAACACCCAGGCCGAATCCAAGGCGGCCGCGGCAATGACTGCGGCAAAGGCGAAGAGCCCTGCCAACACGCCTAACGAGGCCACACGGTAAGGGTCGCCGCCGCGTCCCAGGAAACGCCCGGCCAGACCAAAGGCCAGGAGTGTTCCGCCGGCCATGATGGCCGTAAGGGCCGTAGTATTGGCCACGCTCAGGTGCAGCACCTGACCGCCAAAGGGCTCCAACAGAATATCCTGCATACTGAATCCAGCGGTCCCCAGGCCCACTACGATGAGTAGCCGACCCGACTGCCCGCCTTGGATGAAGTCGCGCCAGGCCTCGCCGAAGGGCGGACGTTCCTCGGCTTGCGCCGCGCGCTTGAGATCCACGGCCTCCTGCTTCCACAGGGCGATCAGATTGAAGACGATGGTGGCGACTGCCGCGCCCTGCACCACCGAGATTAATTTGCCTTGGTCGAAATCCTCCAGCAACCGACCAAAGAGTAGCGCGCTCACCACCATACCGACCAACAGCGTGACATACAGCAGCGCGACCACGCGCGGCCGGGCGTCTTCCGGCGCCAGGTCGGTGGCCAGGGCCAGCCCGGCAGTCTGGGTGGTGTGCAGCCCGGCACCCACCAGCAGGAAGGCCAAGGCACTGAATATTTGACCCAACACATGCAGCTTGTTGACGTCGTCCGACAACAAGACCAGGGCAAAGGGCATGATGGCAAAGCCGCCGAACTGGAGCAGGCTACCCATCCAGAGATAGGGCACCCGCCGCAAACCGAAGGCCGAGTGGTGGTAATCCGAGCGATGCCCGATCAGCGCGCGCAGCGGCGCAAAGACCAGCGGTAAGGATACCATCAGGGCGACCAGCCAGGCCGAGACGCCCATTTCGACCACTAACACCCGGTTGAGGGTGCCATTGAGCAGGACGATCGCCATGCCCACTGAGACCTGAAAGAGTGAAAGCCGCAGCAGGCGCTTGAGCGGCAGGTCGGCGCTCGCCACATCGGCGAACGGGAGAAAGCGCGTCAGGAGTTCGTTCCAGGCGCGGGCGTAAGCGTCTCTTTGATTCATGAAGGAATGATCGTGGTAGGACAGTTGCCAACAGGGGTTCCGCATCCCTGAGCACCGGGGCTGGTTCGGCGCTACGGGTGTGGTTCGGCGCTACGGGTGTGGTCAGCGGGTCGCGATGGGCGCCAAAGCACCGAGGGAGCGGGGCCGAAAGACGCCAGGTCCCGGTATGGCTCCGGTCACCTAACGATGAATGCCTATTGTACGACGATCCATCGGCTGGGGCGCGGTCGTTGTCGCGGTTGACGGCCCCCCACGACCGTGGCATCGCCACCCTACCCCACCCGCGCACAAATTCCGCGGGCGGCCGGGAGACGCTGACCGAGCAGCGTCACCCCCGACCGCTTTAGTCCAACGAACCCGCTTAGAGCAGGCTCATCCTGGAGTTGACATTGTCATTCGCAACGCGCCCATGCACATAGACCCCGGCGAGATGGAGCAGGACCAGCGCCAAGACCAGCAAACCGATCTGGCTGTGATACTGGAACAGCGTCGTGGCCCACGGCTCATGCGTGCCCAAGAGGCTCGTGCCCGGCAGGTTCCAGTTGAAGAACTGCACCGGCTTCCCGGCGAACGACGTTGCCAGCACGCCGAGGATCGGCATGACGATCAGCGCCACGAGCGTGAGCCAATGAACGATCTTGCCCAAGAACCGCACCAGCAAGGGCTGCTGCGGATCGTAAGGCGGAACCCCGTCACGCCGACGCATGCGCAGGATCAAGATCGCCCCAATCAGGACGACGAGGCCGAAACTCTTGTGGTACTTAAGGAGCATGCCGGTCGTGTCTTCCCCGAACCACTTTTGAGTACCGTCAACACCAAGGAAAAAGAACAGCATACCGACAGCCAGCAGGCCCAGGGTGGACAGGGCCACGACCCAATGCAAGATGCGGCGGAGAAAGCCATAGCGATTAGTCTGCATAAAATACCCCCAGAATATGGTGAACCGCGGGTCTGAAATCGACCCTTGATAAGGCTAGCACGACTTGCAGTCCCGTTGCAGCTCCGTTTGACGAACCGCGCCTGGATCTGTTTCACTTGCCGGGTTGCGTGCGGCCCACAAGAGGTCTCGTAACCGTCCACGGGTCGGGCATTGGCAGGCTCCCAGAGCGATAGCCCGCCGCTGGCGCTTGGCTGTTTTCCCGAGCCGACGCAGGCACCAGTAGTGCCACAATCCTACTATCCAGGGCGCCGCCGCATAACCTAGGTTGGCGCTATGTTATGCGAGATCCGGCCGCCCTTGCGCCGCCGCCCCGATGGACTCCCCCGGCGATGCGTCGATGGTGCTATTCAATCGCCTTCATTGATCCGCGGCTATGCGATGGCGCCGCCGCGAGGCAATGAACGCGCCAGGACGCACGGCACGACCCGCTCAGTGCTCCCCTTTGGTGCGCAGGAGTCCCGCCAGGCGGTTGCCCTGCTTCTGGGGTCCCCCGCGCGGAAACAGACGATGCAGCGACGCGCTCTCCCCTGCCCCAGCCGTCCAGACCCGCCGGAAATGCTTGATCATCTCCCGCACCGAGGCCTGGGTGCCGGTGCGGGTGAAATGCGCGCGCAGATACCGCACCACGTCCCAATGGGCGTCGGTCAGGGGCAGGCCCTCGGCGGCGGCCTGGGCCCGGACGAAGGACTCGGACCAATCGGCCGGATTGACCAGGTAGCCCTCACTGTCGGTCTCTACCTCCCGGCCATCGACCCGCAGGCGGCGCCGCTGCATTCCCGGGTAGGCATTGCTGCCAACGGGGAGGCGACCGGCCGCGCCTTGGGCGTCGTCGCTGGACTGGGTGATGGACCAAAGTTCGATGGGGATCTCACCGACCAACGGCCCCTGGTAACGCTCTCGACCATCCACCAGGACCGTGCCGCTGGCAGGTGGTAGATCGAAGTGCGCGCACCCCGACCGGTCGGTGAGGACGGGCGGGGTGGCCTGATCCGCCGCGTCCAGGCGCAGGGCGACCGGCATACGTTTCACGGGCGAACGATCGAGTTTCATTGTGACTTTAACGGTAAGCATTTTGGCCTCCGGTATCGGTGGGCGCAGCGACCGACGGCGGCGCACACACGTCAAGCCCTTGCAGTTGACTCCACCGCACCAAGCCACTCCTTGATCCGGGTCAAGCGCGTCCGGTGCTCGGCGCCGTTCGGTCATCGCTGGCGACTCACGGGCGAGGTATGCGCCCCGCCCGGAACCTTATGAGGTTGCCACTCAAGGCACGGGGACCAGGCGCGCATCCGTCGGCAAGGTCCGCACGATCGGCCCGCGGGCGCGCAGGCCGGCAGGCAACCGAGCCCGTGCCGCCAGCGCCTGCGCGCGCGTCGGATAACGGCCCAAGAGTGCCGGATACCAGCCGCCGGACGCCGACTCCAGGGTACTCACCTGTCCCTCAATGCCAAAGCGGCGGGCGAAGGGCGCCAGCCGCGCCGGGTCGCGAACGCTGACGAGTTGGATGACGTAGCGTCCCTGGTCGGGGACCACCGAGGACGGCGCCGGAGCCTCGGCAGGCGTGTCGGTCGGCGCTAGCCGTCGCTCATCCGCCCTCCCCTGCGCAGCGGCCACCGATGCCGGAACGGGCCGCGCCTCATCAACCACTGCGGTGGCCGGGCGGTCGGCCGGAGCATGAACCGCTATCGGCGCCGGTACCGGAACCGACTCCCCGCCCGGCCACCGCAGTGCGCCATGATCCGCGATCTGGTGCAGGATGACCAAGGCCGCCAGGATCAACCCGGCCAATGCGAGGCGCCAACCGAGCCGGCTCAGGGCCACTGGCGGCCGCTCCCCTTGGGCCAGCAGTTGGCTGTAAATAGGCTGGCCGCCCAGGCACTCGGCGGTAAAGGTGGCACTGATGCAGGTCAGGATGATCGGCAGCCCCAGGGGTAGGGCACCGGTCAACTCGATCACCAGGACGATGCCGGTCAGGGGGGCGCGCACCGTCGCCGCAAAGAGTGCCCCCATCGCGGCCACCGCAAAGACCCCAGGCGCCAGCGCGTACCCTGGCACCAAGATCCCCGCCAGGCGATCGAAGGCCGCCCCGGCAATCGTGCCCAAGGCCAGGAGGGGGGCGAAGATCCCGCCCGGCAGCCCCGCCCCATAGCTGCCCACCGTGGTCAGCAGGCGTATCGCCAGCAGCAACACCAGGGACCAGGGCCCCACGGGGCTCTGGAGCAGCGACTCGACCAGGGTTTCCCCACCGCCGACCGCTTGCGGCATCCACCAGAGCAAGGCGCCCAGGGCCAGCCCCAGCGCAGCGGCCACCAGGTAGGCATGGTCCAGTTGCAGAAGCCGAAAGCGCCGCAGCGAACCCAGGAGCAGCCGGTTGAAGAGCACCCCCAGGGCGCCGATCAGCAAGCCCAATACCACGAACGCCGGGAGTGCCGCCAGTGGCGCAGGGTCCAGGTCTTGAATCGGCAGGGCCGGACCCTGCCCCAGGAGCGAACCGCTGACAATCACCGCCAAGCAGCAGGCCAGGATGACCGCCTGAATGGAGGCGAAACTGTATGCGAAGTGCTCGCGCAGTTCTTCCGTGACAAAAACTATAGCCGCCAACGGGGCATTGAAGGCGGTGGCCAGCCCGGCCGCGGCCCCGACAGCGATCAGTGTCCGACCTTGCGCGGCGCTGAAGCGCCCTGCAACGGCGACGAGTTTCCCCAGTGCGCCGCCCAGGTGAACGGTAGGCCCCTCACGCCCCAGCACCAGCCCGGAGCCGACCGCCAACACCCCGGCAATGAACTTGGTCGGCAGTACGCGCTGCCAGCGCAGGTCGCGCCGACCGTCCAGGATCGCTTCCACCTCTTGGATACCACTGCCGGCGGCCTCCGGGGCAAAGCGTCGAACCATCCACATGGCGAGCGTCAGCACCATGGCGCCCAGGGCCATCAGGACCAGCCAGCCGGGCAGCGGGCCATCCGCCAGGACCGCGTGGAGCAGGTCCCGGCCCCGCTGGGCCTCGTCCAGCAAGGCGTGGAAGGCCGCGCCGACTAAACCGGCGAATGCACCGACCAGGGCCGCGGCCACAAGAAAGCGCCCCAAGGCCCCCTGCCGCACCACACAGTCAGGACTCACGGGACGCGGGGACGGCGGATCGTCCATGTTCAGCCGCCCCCGGATCGCCCGGCTGCCCCGACCTAACCGAACTTGCGCTTGTAGACGACCCAAATGGCCAGTAAGGCGAGCGGTACGATCACCAGGTAAACCGTCAACTGCTCCAATTCTTGCAGAGCAACCGCAACGGCGGCGAGGATGCCGCCCAGCAGCATGAAGGTCCAATTGAAATGGACCCCGGCGAGGAAGACGCTCAGGGCGAGGACCAGCAGGGTGTAGTCCGCGGCCGGACCACGATCCGTCATGCCACTGCTCTCGAACAGGAGGACGATCTGGATCGCAACCAGGGCGCCCAGCCAATGGAAGACCTGGGACCGGACCATGGGCCATACAGGCCCGCCCTGATCTTTGGCCTGGAACCAACTCCGCGCGACGCTGACCAGGCCATAGACCAGGACCAGGGCCAGCCAATAGAGACGGCCGCCGCTGTCCTCCGCTTGGGAGACGGCAGCGCCGCCGATGGCAAGGACTAACAGACCGACAAAGATCCAAAAATCGGCGTGCGGGACCTCAGCACCGAGGCGTGCCAAGGTTGAGGCCCCGGGGTGGCCCCCCGCGCCCGACCGCGTTGTGTTCTCCGACATGGGTATGCCCTCAGTTGGATGACTTGGTGGTCGCCCGCCGCGGCGGACGCCGGTCGCTCAGTCGATCAGTCGGCGGCCCGCAGGGCAAGGAGACCTAGATCGGGTTAGCCCGACCAAGACGCCCGCTCGATTGGATGACTGGGTGCAAGGCGATTGTAGGACGGAGCGCAGGTGCAATGGAAAAGAAATCGAGCACAGCTGCAGGGTGTAACGGGTGGTGCTGGAGACCAAATGCTCCAAGAGGGAAACCGACGGAGGCCGAGCAGGATGGTCTTGATGCCCTACCTCCCCTTTCTGCCTGATATTGCCACGACTTGCCACGCCCTGAACCGCGGTCGGGCGGCCGCCCTACTACGAACCAACAAGGCCTTTCGGCTATGATTGCCACGTGGCAAACTTAGGGGCACGAGAATCGGATGATCGGCGAAACAAGAGTTGATATTGAGCATCGGGCTCAGGGCGGCGGTGGCGGTGATCGTCCTGACCAAGACCCGCTTGACTGGGCGGAGGTGGCGCTGCGGCAAATCGAGGACGAGCGCGGTCGCAATCCCGGCTACACACAACGCGATGTCGCGCAGAGATTGGGCGTGAATTACACGACCTTGTCGCACGGCTTACGTATGGTCAGGCGGCTGCGCGCGCCAGCCCGTGAGGCATTGCGGCGGGGGGACCTGACGCTCGGGCATGGCAAGGCGTTAGCGGCTATTGCCGGGGCCGAGCAAGACGCAATGGTCGAGCTGCTCGTACAGCGGGGTGCGTCAGTGCGCACAGCCGAGGAGGTCGCCGCAAGCCGGAACGGGCGGGGAGGCCGGGTTCTGGGGTTTGATCCGATGCGACTGGAAGAGCGGATTAGCGCAGTGGTCGGGGCGCCGGCGTTGATCGAGTGCAGACAGAACCAGCAGCGGGGACGGATTATCCTGACCTTTGCCGACCGGAATGCGCTTGAGGCGATACTCGGACGCCTTGGGATAGAACGGAGCTGAGACCTGCCCAGGGAAACACCCTGGGCAGGGATAGCGCACCCTTTCCGGGCGACCGCGAAGGGGCAGTGCAGAGGGGCAACAGCATGACTTTCCGTCTGCTGTCCGGCCCTTCGCAGAAGGTCGCAATTTTCAAAATAACTTCATATTTTCCAATATGTTGCATAACAATTGTCAGTTGACAATTGGCCTCCGCAAACAGGCCAAGCTACTTGGACGGCGCATAGTGACGTTCGACGATTGCAGTCAACGCGGCCACCACCTCCGCCGCGTCCGCCCCGCTCTTGGCGTCCACCTGGATCACCAACCCCCCTCGGCCATGCCGACGAACCACGGCACACACCTTACCGGTATCCTTTGCCGACACCGTCTCCAGGGTCGCCGTGGCCCTGATACCTTTCGGTTCTGCTGCCGCGCTGGTCAGTATCCGCACGAGGTCGGGCGCACTGGGTTTCTCCGGCCAAGCCGCAAGTTCCTGCGCCTTTTCGATCACCGCCGCGCGCGTTTTGCCACCCAGCAGCGGCTTGATCACCCGCGCCTGATTGACCGTGATTTCTCGCACGTCGCGTACAGCCGCCACCACTGCGGACTCCAGTCGCGCCAGGTCCAGATAGCGGCTCAACCAACCTTCCGAGCGTTCAAGATTCATCGCCATCTGCTTCTGGCTGCCTTCGTAATACAGGTCCAGCGCATGCAGATAATCCATCGCCCGCTCAAAATCGCTGAGGTCTAACCGATGTCGGTTCTCGATATCCGACAGCCGAAAGGCCTCCAGGTCAGTCAGTTCCCGCTCCTCGATCAGGAAGTCATATTTCAGGAACCGCGCCGTCCAATGCCGGCGCGCCCCGGAGATCACCTCGTATTCATGCCCACCGCCACCGACGATCCGCCGCACGATCGCCGGAAACTCCTGGCCGCCTTGCTGTCTGAAGCCCTCGATCAGGTCCCCACAGGATTCGGGTGACAGCAGATCGTAGCGACGGTTGTGACGCGCCCAGATACGG
The DNA here is from genome assembly GCF_903946935.1 of uncultured Thiodictyon sp. Classification (GTDB taxonomy): domain Bacteria; phylum Pseudomonadota; class Gammaproteobacteria; order Chromatiales; family Chromatiaceae; genus Thiodictyon. The sequence continues at coordinate 24,656 of NZ_CAJAXH010000316.1, read as the reverse complement.
CAGCGATCGGGGTCCACGCGCCGCACCACCCGCGTAATCTTCTTCCCCGATGACACCTCCCAAATCGCCCCTTCACGCCCGGCCAGAATCCCAACGCTCGGTGCCGAGACCTGCCGTTGCGGCACGTCCGGCGACATCATCGGCGCCATTTCACTCGCCTTCACGGGGCCGCCCGCGAGCGCCTTGAACATTTCACCAGTAGAACCTTTAGCTGCCATGTACTTCCCCAGACCGAATTGATTACATGAGCCCTTGGGCGCGCAGCGCCTTGTGGTGGCTCGGCCAGGTCGCCCGCACGAGATTCAGGACCTCGGCATTCACCAGGTCAAACAGCATCGTCGCCCGGTTCAGGGTCTTTCTGTTTGCCGACGTCTTTTCCAGCTCGTAGACCGTTCTCATCATGACGCCCGCGTTGTCCACCGCGGCCGAGTCGTGCATCCGTGCCTGCATCAAATAACTGCCGAAGCTCGCCTGGAGATGATCCGCCAGTTGGATATGCACAGGTTTGCCTTCGTTCATCCGCGTCATCAGCACCTTGACGAACTTGGAGCGCACGATCCCCACCCGACGCTCGATCACATCCAGCGTCTCATTGAGCATCTGGATGAACGACACGGTGCTGTAAAAGTCCAGGAGCCCAAGCGACATCGGGATGATCAGCGCGTTGCTGGCGTACAAGGCGTTCAGGCTGATCATGCCGAGCGAGGGCGGTGGGTCGATCACCACCACGTCAAAGTTCACCGCAATCGTGTCGATCCCATCTTTCAGGCGGTCCAGCTTGGCGGTTCCCGCGGCCAGTGTGTATTCGGAGCGATACAGATGCAGATTGGCCGGCACCAGATAGACCCCATCAAAGTAGGTCGGACGCACCGCGTAGGCGAGATCGGTTCGATCCCCCTCCAGGTACGGCAGGAGCGTCTCGTCCGGCCCCACGTCCGCCTCCGGGACATAACCGAAGATCGCCGTCGCGGACGCCTGCGGATCACAATCCACCAGCAACACCCGCAGCCCCTGCCGCGCCAGGTATTGAGTCAGGTGAACCGCCGTCGTCGTCTTGCCCGACCCACCCTTGAAGGATTGGCACCCGATGACCACCGTTTCCTCATCCTCCGCGCGCCGCAGACGGGTGCCAAGCACATCACGCGCCGAGTTGATCTGGGCCAGGGTGTAGCCGACCCGTTTGCCGTTACGCCCGATCTCCGGGGTCGGGAGTCGTCCCTCCGCCTCCGCATCACGGATGGTCTGATCGCTGCGGCCAATCAACTCCGCCGCCTCACGCATCGCATAAAGGCGGGTATCGCGCTTCACATGGTCTGGCGCCAGGTTGTAATCCTTGAGTTGATCCCGCACCCCTTGGATACGACCCAGGAGGTCTTCGATCGATCGCTTCGCACGCATCAGCTTCGGCTCCCAAAAAATGGATTTGGCCTAATTAGAGCACTATCTTCACATTTGGCCAATCACGACTTGACGAAACCGGGTTCAGGTGTCTATCTTATGGGCTGAAATTTCACGTTTTTCCCAACATCCCATGCATGATGACTCACCCGACGGAGGCACCAGGGACCTGCAGCGCACCCTGGCACGTCTGGAGCGCCAGGCGCGGGAACGCACCGCCAAAAAGGAACCTGACGCACCCGCACCCCCGGCCGCCAACCCCCGCGGTCGGTCGGCGCGCCCCACCAGCAGCGGCGCCCCCGGACCGAAGGTCATCGCCGAGGCCAATGCCCGGCTGGAGCGTTTTCTGCGCGAGCGGGGGGTCGAACAGTTTGAACTCTTTCCCTCCGCCGAGTACCCGACGCCCTTGACCCGCCTGCCCCTCTTTCCCCCGATCCAACGCAGTACCGCCCGCGAGCTGGCCGCGGCGTCGGACTGGATTACCTTGGAGTCACGCTGGGACGGGGGAGGGGTGTTCAAGGCCGGACCAGCGCTGACGGTCTACGACGAAGACACCCTGTTCGGCCTGATGAACATGCGCCAGCAGGGCATGACCGGGCCCGCCGATCGCCTACCCATCGCCGCCCCACCGAGCATCGCCACCAGCGGACTGGCCCCGAGCAATCCGGTGCGCGTGCATGCGCTGTACTGCCTGATATCCCAACTCGAATCCGTGATTCAGGGCTACACGCCACCCCGCGGTTGGGGGGGGAGGGCGATCGCCAAGCGCCGCGAGAGCATGGACAACCTGGCCGCGATCACGCTCAAGTTTCAGAAGCCGAAGGGTGACAACGCCTTCCACGGCAAACCGGTTCAGCTGATCTTTATCGAGTATGTCGTGACCGCCGAGGACGCCTGTTACTACGTCCAGTTTCACCCCTTGATCTCGCAGTGGCTGGAGGAGTACCGCACCTTCCTGGACTTCGACATCCGCCGCCAGCTTTCCCCGTTGGGCAAGGCTATGCACCGCTCACTCGCCAGCCAACGCAGCAATCGGACCTTCTCCATTCCGCTCATCGAATTCTTCGCCAGCATCGGCGCCTTCGGCGAGCCGCGCGACCGCAAGCGCGAGGCCATCCAGCAGCTTGAGCGACTCAAGACACTTCAGTTCCTGGAACAATTTGCGATTACTGGAACCGGTCGCCGGACGCCTTGGGTATTGGAAGTCACCTTCCTGCACCAAACATAAGCCCCGTGGATCAGCCGTTGCGTCGCCCCTTTTCCCACGAAAGGCGCATGTTCCGACACCGGGTCAGCCCTGACCGCTCGCGACTCACGTCGCCACCGCCCATCTCTGCCAGGGGAATGACGCACCGTCTTCTTTCCCACGCTAGCGAGTGTGCGGACAGGCACTGAGCACCCAGACCTGCGTCTGCCCCCTGGAAAGGCCCTACGACCGTCCTCTTTCCCACGAATTTCCCCGCATCTTCTGTACAGTCTTTGTGCGGATGATCCGACGCGGACTGATAACCCACAAGATAGTTACGCTTTACCAGCCATCACTTTGTTTTTCCGGTTGCATTTTCCAGCCCACGTAGCACCCACCCCGCCGACATCAGCCCACGCGCCCGGCCAAGACATACGCCCCCGCCCTTCTCTTTCGCCCCCTGCCCCCATCCTGTTTTCCCCTCCCCACTGCCGCTTTTGCTGCCCACGCAGCCGTTGAGCGCACCCCCGACCAACGTCCCCACCACCTCAATCCTCTGCCCGCGAACCGATCAGGCCGTCATTGCTCGCCCCGCTCGCCACCCAGACCCGGCCCCTCGACCGCGGTTGAACGCCGCCCTCTTTCCCACAGTCATCGCCAAAACGGACGCCCCGATCAGCCCAATCTCAGTCAATCGTTCATCCCAAGCACCGACGAGCGCGGACTCTTCCCTCACCGCCTAGCACCGTCCCTTTTCCCACCAAACAGAAGCATTTATATATTTGACAATGCCTTATGGACGCGTCTTCCACGCCAAAGATCACGGGCTTCCCGCCGCGTCGGGCGCACCATCGAGCCTCGTAACCGCCCATGATCGCAACGAGAACCCAAGCAATCGGGGAATCCAGTCAATCGAGAAGGGCAGATTCCACCGTCCCTTTTCCCACGCAGCAGTGGCCGATACACCCACTTATCCACAGAGGCACCGCCCACCTTCCCACGGAGCACCGTCCTCTTTCCCCGTTAGACTCGTCCTTCTTCCCACGCTCTTCCGTCCTCCTTCCCACGAAACTCCGTCTCTTTTCCCACGGACCAAAAAAAAATAGCGCCGTAAGCTTCTGCTTTTTCGTTATTTTTTTCGCGCGCCGAGCCGCCTAGTATTTCTTAGTACTCTTTAGTACTTAATTAGTACTGCGGCAGTGGCCGCGCCAATCTTTTTTCAAATTTTTTCTAATCCCCGGAGACTGCTTGCGTGGCACCTAAAGTCGACCCCGAAAACAGGATAGTAATTTAAGCCAGCGCGGAATCGGTAAGTGTCAAGGCGGTTGTCGCATCGGTCCTATCGTCTTTGCTTCGGCCCGTTGGCCACCAAGAGAACGGGGTATGGACGCGCGAGCGCCTTTGGTCTCCCGTGGCGGGCGAGTTGGTTGGCTGCGTGCAGGACGCGGTAGAAGGTGGAGTCCGAGGCCAGGTCGCGACCTTGATCGGACACCAGGACCGGGACGCTCTGGTGGGGACAGCGGTCCGCGAACGCAGGCCAATTGGCCACGACCAGGAGCATGTCTCGCTCGACGGGGGAGAGGCAGTTTGCTGGGGTGCTCCCGACCCCGTGCCTCGGCGGTCATGGCGCCCGCCTGGCGCCCCCGCTGGATGGGTGAGTGGGGGTAAGTGGGGTCAGCCCGACGGCGGCGCAGGCGGGCGCCGGACGCGCCCTCACAGCGTACGCAGATATCACCGCTCTGGTTGCGCGCCCCGAGGCGCGTTTCGTCCTGGTGGGCGATGGCCCTGCGTTCGCGCGGTCTCGAGAGTTTGCGTCAAATGGGGCAAGTGGCCACGAAGACGGCCGAGTACATCCGTTGGGCCGGATGTGTTGTGTACGCACGAGGACCGTCTTGCCGAGGTGCTGCGTCGTCGACCTCCAGCAGCGGCGGGTCAGCGCCGCCCCGGCCTTCCTTCAGTCCCGTGCCCGCCGCGGTATCCGGAACGGTAGCAGCGTTTGCACCCAGCGCGTGCTGAAACGGTCGAGGCACACGCTCTCGTGCATCGCGGTAACCGACTCGCCGAGCAGATGCGTCGCCAGTACGGAGCGCGTGTAAAACGGCGTGTTCTCCAGCGTCTTGGTCACGCGTGCCGTCTGTTGCGGGTCCACCCGCGTGCCGCGCTTCATCCGCCAGGCGGTGGTCGGCAGTTTCGCGTGCGGCGGAATCTCGATCCGTGCCACGCCGCCAGCCGGATCGAAGTGCAGGCCCAACTCGGTGCGGTGCCCATCGCGCCGTGCCGCGTCATAGAGGACTGCGGTACCGCCATCCCTCAGCTCGGCGCGCGACCACTCCCAGTAGCGGAACGCCTTCTCCAGCGGCTCGTTGCCCCAGTTGGAATCGAGATAGCCGTGGCCCGACCAGCGCAAGGCCGGCCGGTCGAGCTGCACCTCGACGCGTGCGCCCGGAGCGATCGGTGCCCAGCAATGGTGCCCCGCACCATCGAGGAAATACGGCTGGCCGGCCACCGTGCGCGGATACAGCTTGACCGTGCCGCGAATACGCTTGGGCACCGGCACCGTCACCTCGTCGATCTGGATGGTCAGGCAGGTGCCGTCCCAGGACAGTGCGCTCGGCCCGATCTCCAGCCGGGAGGCATCGCGCCGCAGCGCCGAGCGGCCCCGCTCGGTCATGCTCCAGCCCTTGACCTCCCCGTAAAGCGCAACATTCAGCGAGTTATGGTTCAGCGGATCACTGTCGCCGCGCCGCCGCGCCCGGGCGTAATAGGGGGAGAAGCAACTGCCGACCTGCGCGATCAGCGTAATCCCATGGCGTCCGTCGTCGCTGAGTCCATCCACATACCACCAAAGATAGCCACCGGGCGCCACCGGCGCGTCGAAGAGCGGGCCGCAACCAGGCGCGGTGCCGCCAGCCAACCCGATCTCGTCGCTATGGCCCGCCCCGGCCCCGGGTGGCAGACCGTCTATTCCTCGCATAACGCCATCTCCGATGCAGTAAAAGAGTGTACCGATAGTGCTTTCAACAGCATCTCGCCAAGCGGTCTTGCGCCTCGTGTCACCAGTAATGCATCGGCTTGGCCACCATCCAATACAGGCCAGCCAGCAAGGGTACCGTCGACAGCAGGCCCCAGACCAGCCAGGTGCGGCTGTCTTTCCGATACGCCGCCGGCACCTCGCCGATGATCGCAAAATCCTGCGCCCAGCGTGCCTGCCTGATCTGAATCGGCACGAGAATGCCCAGCCACACGGCCCCCGCCACCGCCAACATGAGTTGCCCGAGGACGAGCCAGGGGGTTGTGAACAACGCCAAGTGACCGACGTAGGCAGCGCCGTAGCCGCCTACAACCATTAAAAAACCGCCGGATAGGGTAAATGAAAAGTCGGTCACAGTCACCAGCCACTGGGCGAACGCCATGATTTGTGTCTTGCTCGTGCGATCGGCAAACACCTTCCAGAGGGCGGTCACCGTGACATTTCCGGCCATTAACACAAAGCCTAAAATATGAATGGATTTAAAAAATGCATACATGGTTGACGTTCACCGTGTGGCTAGAGGACAGAAGCGTGCCGCTCCCAAGGGCGCTGACCTAGGCAGCGTGGTCCGGAACATGCGTCGGCCTCGACCTGAACACGTAACCTTGGGGTGGGCAAAAACTGGACTGCGAGTCGACCATTGTAGCGACGCCTATGCGCGCGGGATAGGTATTTTCACTCGCTGTAATTCATCACGCGCAATGGAATCGATCACGCGTCCGCCGTCGCAAAATTGGGCGGCGCTCGGGTGCGTTGTGCTAAAGTCGCGCACCGCGAAGATCCGCTTGCGCCGACGCGGGCCAGTTGGGATCTGCTTCGGCGATGCGCGGAGCGGTCTTGGGTCCTGCACCTCGGCCAGACATCAGGAGGCTTATTTTGAAAGTCGTTGTTTTCGGCGCGACCGGCAAGGCCGGGCGCGCGGTGGCGTTGACCCTGCTGGCCGCGGGACATCAGGTGACCGCCTTTGGACGCGAACGCGCGAAACTCCCCGCGTACAATGGGATTTCCGTGATCGTGGGCGATGCCCTGAACGCCGCCGATGTGGCGTCCGCCGTGGCCGGTCAGGACGCGGTCGTGGTCAGCCTGGGTGATTCACTCAACCCCGTCGTGCTGAAGCTGGGGGCGAAGCTGGGAGTCAAACGAAACACCCCGCCCAACATCTGTGAGGTCGGCACGGCCAACGTGATTGCCGCGATGGCGACCGCCTCGGTCTCGCGCTTGATCTGCATCACGTCCTACGGCGTTGGCGATACGCGCGAGCGGTTGTCGCCAGTGTTCAGGCTGTGGTTCCGCGTGCTGCAGCTGGGCGAGCAGTTGGCCGACAAGGAGCGGCAGGAGAAGCTGGTCAAGGACAGTGGCCTGGACTGGACGCTGATCCAGCCGGTTGGCTTGACCGACGGTGCCGCCACCGGGCGCTGGGTGGCCAGCACGTCGGGCGATCGGCGCAAGCGAACCGTCAGCCGGGTCGATCTGGCTGACTTCATTGCCCAAGTCTTAAGCGCTGGCCGCTACCTGCGCGAGACGGTCGTTTTGTCACAACTTACTATATCAGAAAGAGATTTTGTGACAGATAGCGCTTCGGCACAGGCCGCTTAACGGCCAAGGCGCCCGCATCATCCCGAATGATGAATGTGGCGGGCGCCTTGGCCGTTCCCCTACCCCCGCCATCCCCTAATAGGAGGGGGAGATTTGGAGCGCGCTCCCGGCGCGAATTTCACGGTACTCGGTCGCCCGAGCTCATGCGTTCGCGCGTGGGGCACGGACGATTGCGTCGGACCCGACGCCCCTCACGCGAAGCTCACCCCGGCCAGTCGTTCCGATGTCTCCCAGAGACCGGCCGCGGCTGAGTCGTCCAATGCCCGGGCCGGCATCGTGGCCGTTCCGGTTGGACCCTTGAGCTCGCGCCACCCCGTCGGTCCGTAAAACTCGCCGCCTTGCGCATCCGGCGAGGTCGCGGCGAACAGGATCGGCAATACGGCTAGCTCGGCCGGCGGGCTGAACGGAAGTAAGAACGGCTTCGTGATGCGCCATAGCGCCCCGCGTATGCCGCGCGCGGCGGGTCCGTTGCCGATGATGTCAGTGCGGGCATAGCCTGGATGGGCTGCCATGGCATCAATTTCCCAGCCTGCGGCCTCGCTGCGGCGCTGCAATTCCAATGCGAACATTACCAGCGCCAGCTTGGTCATGCCATAGGTCTGGAACGGGACATAGCTTCGCTCCGACTGGAGGTCGGTGAGATCGATCGAATCCAAGTTCGCCGCCAGGCTGCTGACGTTGACCACGCGCGCGCCGGGGACGCGCCGCAGCAGCGGTAGCAACTGGGCGGTCAGGGCAAAATGGCCGAGATAGTTGGTGGCGAACTGTAGCTCAAAGCCGTCGACCGTCAATTGCCGTTGCGTCGGCGCCATGATCCCGGCATTGTTGACGAGCAGGTCGATACCCTGTCCCGCGGCGAGCAGCCTCTGCGCACAGGCGGCGACCGAGTCGAGCGAGGCCAGGTCGAGTTGCTCGAAGCGCACTGTTGCACCAGGATGGGCCGCGCGCAGGCGTGCCAGCGCGTCAGCGCCCTTGTGCTCGTTGCGGCCCGCCAGTACGACCTCGGCACCCGCCGCCGCCAGCGCGAGTGCCTCCTCATAACCCAGCCCGCCGGTGGCTCCGGTGACGACGGCGAGCCGCCCGCTTTGCGACGGGATGTTGACAGTGGTCCAGGCCATCACCAATTGATCTCCAACGAATCGATTGCTTCAGGGGCCGGCGCGGCGCCCCCGGCGGCCGAGAAAAGCTAGTTTCCTTGCACACCTTTGGCCGCGTCGTGACGCGCCTCACGTAGCCACCGTTGCCGCAGATCGACCAAGTGGATGGCGAGCGCAACCAGGAACAGGGATGAGATCCAAACCCAGCCGGCGCCATTGATGACTGCGAGCGAGGCCAGCAACAGACAGGTGCCGGGGGCGAGAATCATCAGGGTTGCGGCCGGCGACAAGGGGCACCGGCGCATCCGCCACAGCACCATGAGCACGATCGCCTCAAGGACAATCAGGAACAGGACCAATTCGATGCTGTGCCCGCTTGCAAAGAATTCAGCCATGGTCCGCCCCTTCTGTCTTGTCAGTGATCATGTTGCCGAGACGATACCGGGCAGGTGCCCTAGGCTCTTGTTCCTGTAGGTATCCCAGGTGAGTGGTTGGACGTCCGGGTCGGCGCAGCGAAAAACCGCTGAACGCCGTCCCCACCACTGCGCTGGTCGTCTCGCCGTGGGGCAAGACCCTGCCGCCGACGTCCCGCGAGATTTTGCCCTGAACGTCTAGGAAATTCAACTCTCAACCTTGCTGAAAGGCACATCTGAGGAGCGCTCTGTCCGTCATCCAAGGCCGGTCACGTCCCGCCCTGCCGGTTGGCGGCATTGGCCTGGAATGCCACGACCTGCTCGATCAGCCAGTCCCAGGCGTCTTGCTCCCGTGGCCCGGCGGTCTTGTCCACGGCGATGCGCAAGTAGTCGATCACCCGCAGGACTTGCTCCATTGGTAGCCGGTCCAGTCGGCTCACGAGGATCGCCAGCTCCAGCACCGAGGCCTGGGCGCGGTTGAAGCCCATAAATGGGCTGTGGGTCTGCGAGAAGACCGGGCGACAGATCAGGCGGGGACGCTCCGGGTTCTCTTTGACCGTCTCCAGTTCCACCTCGGTATGTGCCAGGCACTCCGCCAAGCGGGAGACCGGGACGTGCTGTGCGTCCACCAGCGGCCAATCCCTGCGCCCGCTGAGGCAGCCGGCGAAGACGCGCACGTCGTCCGTGTAATTCACGACCGCCGCGCGCCCCGCCAGCAGATTGTCCAGGGTGGTCGAGGGCCGGAAGGGGGCGATGACGATGTGTCGCCCCGTGTGGCGGACCCCCATGGGCGCCATGTGCGGGCGGCCGTCGGGGTGGCGGGTGGTGATGATGACTTCTTGTATCATGAAAAGATTCTGGCGTTGGTATCAGTGCTTGTGTGATCGCTTCTGGCGGGTCGTCCCCGCCGAGTGGTCCTGGCTCAAATCAGTCGCAGCGGACGACACGACGCAGCCCCAGCGCAGCGGTTGGTTCTGGACATAGCGCTTGCCGAGTTGCTGGGCGATCTGGGCGCGGGCGAGTTCGACACCTAGATAAAATGCGTGTCCGGCGTCCTGCTCTACCCCCAGATGCGGGTAGAGCGCAAAGGGATCGTCGCTGGTATGGAATCCGTCCCGGTTGAAACAGTGGATGCCCTCGGCGCTGACCTGGATGCGGTAATTGGGGTCGCGGATGGCGGCGGCCAGCGCGCGGATGTCTGCGAGCTCGGCAGGGTAGGGCGCCCGCTCGTGGATCGCGCTGAGGCCGCCGTCGATCTGTCTAGGTAGGCTACACTCCTGCCGCGCCCAATGCATGATACGGCGTGCCCGGTCGGCCTCGCGGATCGCACTGCGACAATGAGGGCTCACCTGGGTGGTGAGGATGTTACCGATTCGCAGCTCCGAGACCAGGCCCATCAGGATGGCGTTGATCCCGGTGGTGTCGGCCTCGGTGAGTTCGGTGAGATTGCCGACCCCCATCAGCATCGGCGCCGTTGGGTGCGACTGCCGCAGCCGGTGGTAGCGCATGATCGAGTCGGCGAAACCGAAATGGATCGGATCCAGGATGGGATCGGCCAGGTAGGGCCGACCGTTCGCCTCCAGCCGCGCCATGGCCCGTTCCAGCGAGGGCAGGTCGCCGGGTCGTTTGGGGACCAACACCGGGCAAGCCGCCACCCGATCCGCAATCCAGAGGTTGTCTTCGTGGAGGCTCAACAGAAAATCCGCCCCGGCGCGCCCGCCGGCCAGCAGTTCCTGGGGCTGCATCGAGTCCACGCTGACCAGGACGCCCGTGGCCTTCAGTGCCCGTACGCTGGCATCCAGGTGCTCGAACGGCGTATCCGGCAGACACCCCAGGTCGATCACGTCGGCCCCGTCCGCGCGGAAGGCGGCGGCCTGCTCCAGAATCGCCTCGACACTGAGCCGCGGGGCCTCGACGATCTCGGCAAAGATGCGCACGTCATAGGCACTCAGGTCCGGCACCCGCCCGGCCAGGCCGAAGTAACGCGGCAGGTCCATCAGCTCGTCCGGTCCGCGCTCGACCGGGCAACCAAAGTGCCGGCTTAGTGCCTCCAGGTCGCCGCGGCAGCGCCCGGGGATGATGATCCGATCCGCCCCCGCGGTGTCGGTGAGCCGTCGCCGGATCAGGTCCGCGGTCATCAGGGCGGCCACCTTGACCCCGAGTGGGCGCACGGACCAGGTCGTCGCTCCCAAGTCCAGGCCATCCATGACGCGGCGCAGCGCACCCTCGGCGAGTTGACCGGTGAGTAACAGGAGATGCTCGCTCACCTGTGGTTCCTCATGGGGGCGTCGCCAGGGCGGCCACCAGGGCCGCGATGCTGTCCACCACGGTCGTGTACTCGTAGCCGCGCAGGCGCTCCACGTTCGCCAGGTCGATCCGGCGCGGATAGACCATGACCGGGCCGCCGGGGGCGGCGGTCTCCAAGGCCGGTGCGGTATCGCAGGCGAAGACGATACTCGGGACCCGGCACTTGCCGGCCTGGGCGTAGAGGTTGGTCACCAGGGTGTCCGAGACCCCGCAAACCATCTTGGCGACGGTGTTGGCGGTGGCCGGCGCGATCACCAACCGGGAGTAGACGCCCTGATAGAGGCGGCCGACCGCGGGGGCGCTGGCGGCGGTGTCGTGGTAGCAGGGGAGGCGTTTGCCCAATCGCTTCAGGTCGACGCCGTACATGGCGAGTACCTCGACGGCGGCACGGCTGAGAAACAGGTCCACATCGGGGTGTGACTCCAGTATTCCTATGCATTCCTGAAGATAATGGCCTGAACCGGTCAGTGCCCATGCGAACCGCATGGGATAATGGTGTTTCATGGTGCGGCCTTGGCTCTGCGATGGAGGTGGCGTTGGGGGCCCGATGTCCGGCGGGACCCCCGGTCCAGACGCCTTCGCACCTTCCTTGTCCCACACAGTCTAGCAAATGTCTGATAGTGTGCCCGCCGCAGCGCTGGCCGTCCCTGATGACGCCTGGCCGCGCATTTGCGTTCATTCCTGGGCGTCACGCTGATCAATGAGGCACCAAGCAACCCATGGACATCCACACCCGCATCGACCCCCAACTCCTCTGATTACGCTAGCGGCGAGTGCGGTGCTCCTGTTGGGGTCGGTGGTCGGGCCACTGGGCTGAACGCCAGCGGCGCGTCATTGCGGAGGCGGTGCGTCGCCCGGCCCGGTGCCAAACCATCGCTCCGCAGGTGCGGGCCACCGGCCACACGATGGTCGAGGTTCCAGACGCGCGGGTCGCGACAGTGGCAGAATAGGCGACTTGGTCTTGCCCGCGCCTGCCGCGGGCCCGCCCCCAGGGAGCGGATGCCGCTCGCCACGGCGCCTCCCCGCGGGCCGTTTCAGTCATCAGCCAGGGGCGCGCCGCCCTTGAGTCCGGGGTTTGCTCCATGAAGTCCATCGTTTCGCGCGGGATCGCGCTCTTGATCGGCATTGCCCTGGTGGGCGGTTGCGACAAGCCGGCCGGGTCGAGCCCGGCCGCCGGTCCGGGGGCCGGCAAGCCCCCCCCGGAGGTGTCGGTGGTGGTGGCCCATGCCCAATCCGTACCGCTCACCCGGCAGTTGGTGGGCCGCCTGGCCGCGACCCGCGTGGCGCAGGTCAGGGCGCGGGTCGCGGGGGTCCTGTTGGAGCGGGTCTACACCGAGGGCACCGACGTCAAGCCGGGCCAAGTCCTGTTTCGCATCGACCCGGCCCGCTTGCAGGCCCAGGTCAATGCGCAGGACGCGGCCCTGGTCCGGGCCGAGGCGGATGCCACCAACGCCGCGCTGATCGCCAAGCGTTATGTGGAGTTGCGGGAAAAGAAGACGACCTCGCAACAAGACCTCGACAACGCCCTGGCGACTGAGCGTACCACCGCCGCCGCGGTCAAGCAGGCGCGCGCCAACCTGGAGACTTCCCGACTGGATCTGGGCTATGCGACGGTCACCGCCCCCATTGCCGGTCGTGCCGGTCGCGCACTGGTGACCGAGGGCACCTTGGTGGGGCAGGGCGAGGCGACCCTGCTGACCACGATCGAGCGGATCGACCCGCTCTATGTCAACTTCAGCCAGTCGCTTGCCGAACTCGCGGACCTGCGTAAGGCCGCAGCGCCCGGGTCCAAGGGCGGTAGCGAGCCCCAAGTCGAGGTAATGTTGCCGGACGGCACCCCTTATGCCCGCACCGGGACCCTGGACTTCTCCGACCTGGCGGTGGACCCGAACACCGGCGCGGTGTCGCTCCGCGCCACCCTGCCCAATCCAGACAAGGTCCTATTGCCCGGGATGTTCGTCACCCTGCGCCTCACCGTGGGCACAGTGGATCAGGCCTTCCTGCTGCCCCAGCCGGCCCTGGCCCGGGACACCCAGGGGGCCTATCTAATGGTGGTGGACGGCACCGGTAAGGTTGCCCAGCGCCGGGTCGTCAGTCGCGGTATGACCCCCAAGGAGTGGATCCTCACCGGTGACATCAAGGATGGCGAGCAGGTGATCGTCGCCGGGCTCCAGAAGGTCAAGCCGGGGGACCAGGCGCGGATCGCGGCGGGGCCTGCTGGAGTCCCGGTGGCCGGTTCCGACAAGCCCAAGGCCGACGCCGCAGCGCCGGCCGCGCAGGGATCGAAATAGCTCATGCCACGTTTTTTCATCGACCGACCCATTTTCGCCTGGGTCATTGCCATCCTGATCACCCTGGCCGGCGGTGTCGCCGCGCTCAACCTGCCGGTATCGGCCTATCCGCCGATCGCCCCGCCACAGATCAGCATCACCGCCTCCTATCCGGGGGCGAGCGCCGAGGTCATGGAGAAGACCGTCACCTCGGTCATCGAGCAGCAATTGACCGGCGTGGACAATCTGCTCTATTTCGAATCGGTCTCCCGCGGTGTCGGCCAGGCCCAGGTGACGCTGACCTTCCAGACCGGCACCAACCCGGATATCGCCCAGGTCCAGGTCCAGAATCGTCTGAGCATCGCCGAGCCGCGCCTGCCCCGGGAGGTGGTGCAAAACGGGATGGTGGTGGCCAAGGCCAACGCCGACTTCCTGATGGTGGTGGCCCTGCGCTCCAGCGACCCAGCCATCGACAGCAACGCACTCGACAACCTGATCGCCGCCCAGGTCTTGGACCCCATCCGCCGCCTGCCCGGGGTGGGCGGGGCGACCCAGTTCGGTTCCGGCTATGCTATGCGTATCTGGCTCGACCCTGACAAACTTCGTGGTTTTGGGCTCAGCGCCGCCGAGACCCTGGCGGCGGTGCGCGCCCAGAATATCCAGGTGGCTGCCGGTGCCATCGGCTCCATGCCGGCGCTGCCCGGTCAGGGCTTCACCGCCTCGGTGGCCGCCGCCAGCCGCTTCACGAGTACGGATGAGTTCGGCGATATCATCCTGCGCGCCAACCCGGACGGCAGTCATGTGCAATTAAAGGATGTTGCGCGGATCGCCCTGGGGGCCGAGTCATTCGGCCGCGACGTTCACTTAGGTCAAGACCCGGTGGCCGGCTTTGCCATCCAGCTCGCCCCGGAGGCCAATGCACTGGAGGTGGCCGCGGCGGTGCAGTCCAAGATGGACGAGCTGATGCGCTACCTGCCCGCCGGTGTGTCCTGGATCAGCCCCTATGACAGCACCCAGTTTGTGCGCATCTCTATCCAGGAGGTGGTCAAGACCTTGGGCGAGGCGGTGGTCCTGGTCTTCTTTGTCATCCTGCTGTTCCTGCAAAACCTGCGCGCCACCCTCATTCCGACCCTGGTGGTGCCGGTTGCACTCACCGGCGCCTTCGCCGGGATGTTCCTGTTTGGCTTCTCGATTAATGTGTTGAGCCTGTTCGCACTGGTGTTGGCCATTGGCCTGGTGGTGGACGATGCCATCGTGGTGGTGGAGAACGTGGAGCGCCTCATGACCGAGGAGGGGCTCTCGCCGAAAGAGGCAGCGCGCAAGGGTATGGACCAGATCACCGGGGCGGTCATCGCCATGACCCTGGTACTGGCGGCGGTCTTCATCCCCATGGCCCTGGTAGGCGGCAGCGTCGGGGTCATCTACCGCCAATTCTCACTCACCATCGTCATTTCCATGGCGATCTCCGCGCTCATGGCACTGACTTTCACCCCGGCCCTCTGCGCCACCTTGCTGCGGCCGGTCCATGAGCCGAACTGGTTCCTGCGTGGCTTCAACCGGGGCTACAACGCGCTCGCCGGGGCCTATCTGCGGCGGATCGCCCAGGCCGTCCGGCACACGCCTCGCTGGATGGTCGCTTTCTTCGCCTTGCTGGCACTGGCCGGTTTCCTCTTCACCCAACTACCCTCGAGCTTTCTGCCGGAGGAGGACCAGGGCTATGCCTTCGCGATCATCCAGTTGCCCCCGGGGGCGACCATGCAGCGCACCAGTGCCGTGTTGCAGGAGATGGAGGCGATTCTCCAAAAGAATCCGGCGGTGGACCGGGTACTGATGGTGGCTGGATTCAGCTTTGTGGGTCAGGGCGAAAATGTCGGACTGGGCTTTATCCGACTCAAGGATTGGGGGTTGCGCACCAAGCCGGCCGAGCAGATCAAGGCCTTCATCCCGGCCGCCAATGGTGCGCTCCAGTCGATTAAGGGGGCGCGCATCTTCGTGGTCAACATGCCCACGGTGCGCGGTCTCGGCCGCTTTGGCGGTTTCGACTTCCGGCTGCAGGACCGCGCCGGTCTGGGTCATGAGCAGTTGTTGCAGGCCCGCAATGCCCTACTGGGGGCGGCGGCCAAGAGTCCGGATTTGGCAGGCGTTCGTCCCAATCAACTGGAGGACGGCCCCGAGCTCCAATTCACCGTCGACCGGCTCCATGCGCAGGCCATGGGGCTCGATCTTGGGGACATCTATGCCGCCATCCAGCTCATGCTGGCCCCGGTCTATGCCAATGACTTCAACTATCAAGGGCGGGTGCTCAAGGTCATGCTACAGGCGGATGCTCAGTTTCGCAGCCGTCCGGAGGACCTGAGCCATTACTTCATCCCCAGCCGGCAGGGCGGGTTGGATGCCATGGTACCCCTGAGCGCGGTGGTCAGGCCGAACTGGACCTTGGCCCCGCCGGCCATCGACCACTATAACGGGTTCGAGGCGATCCAGATCAACGGCGGTCCGGCCCCGGGTCACAGCTCCGGCCAGGCCATGATGGCGATGCAGCAGATCGTGAAGGAGAACCTGCCCGCCGGTATCGGCTATGAATGGTCCGGTTCTTCACTCCAAGAGATCATCTCGGGCAAGCAGGCCCCCATCCTGTTCGCGCTGTCGTTGTTGGTGGTCTTCCTCGCACTGGCCGCCCTCTATGAGAGCTGGTCCATCCCGGCGGCGGTGATGTTGGTGGTGCCGCTGGGGGTATTGGGGGCCTTGAGCTTCACCTGGTTGCGGGGGCTGGAGAATGACGTCTATTTCAAGGTCGGCTTGATCGCGGTCATCGGACTCTCGGCCAAGAATGCCATCCTGATCATCGAATTTGCCAACACCATGCACCAGTCCGGGCGCACCGTGCTGGAGTCCGTCATGGAGGCCGCCCGGCTGCGCCTGCGCCCTATCGTCATGACCTCGATCGCATTCATCCTGGGCGTGACCCCGCTGGTCATTTCCAGCGGTGCCGGTGCCAACAGCCGCCACGCCATCGGCAGCGGCGTCATGGGCGGGATGCTCGGCGCCACCCTGCTCGGGGTGCTGTTCGTGCCGGTCTTCTATGTGGTGGTGCAGCGACTACTGGGCGACCGGTTGGAGGGGCCGAAGGAGTAAAGGCGGTGGCACCAGAGGCCACCCGCAAGGTCATTGAACCACCAAGCCAGGTTAGGTTTGACAGCCTCCCCGCGGCTTGCTAGCGTTGCTGGGCAACATCAACCGCGAGGGGGATCAAAAATAATGGCACGCATCGTGATACTCGGCGCCGGCCTGTCCGGACACACCACGGCCCGCTATCTGAGCCTCTGGCTCGGCAAGAAGCATCGGGTGACGGTGGTCTCGCCCAAGCCCATGTGGAACTGGATCCCGTCCAATATATGGGTCGGCTGCGGTCAGATGACCGTGGACCAGGTGACCTTTCCGCTCGCGCCGATTTACCATAAAGCCGGCGTTGAATTTCTGCAGGCGCGGGCGCTCTCCACCCACCCGGAAGGGGATGCCAGCCAAGAGCGCCCCTTTGTGCGGATCGAGTTCACGGATCCGGCCCGCAGCGGCCAAACCGAGGACGTGGACTACGACTTCCTGGTCAATGCCACCGGCCCCAAGCTCAACTTTGCCGGTACCCCGGGCCTGGGCCCAGAGGGCGGCTACACCGTTTCGGTCTGTACCCCCGAACACGCACTCGAGGCCAACGCCCAATTACAGGCGTGTATCCAGGCGATGAAGAAGGGCGAGCGGCGCCGTTTCGTGGTCGGCACCGGCCATGGGATGTGTACCTGTCAGGGGGCGGCCTTCGAGTATCTCTATAACATCGATCATGAGCTGCGTCAGGCGGGTGTCCGTCAGCTGGGCGATCTCACCTGGATCAGCAATGAATACGAGTTGGGCGATTTCGGGATGGGCGGGGTGCATATCACCCGTGGCGGCTATATCACCAGCGGTAAGGTGTTTGGCGAGTCACTGATGGCGGAGCGCGGTATTGGCTGGGTCACCCGCGCGGCGGTCAATAAGATCGAGCCCGGCAAGATGCATTATGAGACCCTGGACGGGACCTATCACGAGCTGGACTTCGACTTCGCCATGCTGATCCCGCCGTTCGCCGGGGTGGGCCTCAAGGCATTCGATAAGGCCGGGGCCGATATCACCAGCGAGGTGTTTGCCCCCAACGGTTTCATGAAGGTGGACGCGGACTACAAACCCAAGCCCTATGAGGACTGGAGCAAGCACGACTGGCCGCGGACCTATCAGACACCCAAGTATAAGAACGTCTTCGCGGTCGGTATCGCCTTCGCCCCGCCGCACCCGATCAGTAAGGTGATGTTGAGCCCGAATGGCACTCAGATCAGCCCGACGCCGCCGCGTACCGGGATGCCGTCGGCCGCCATCGGTAAGGCGGTTGCGGCCAATATTCGCGATCTGGTGAAGGGCAAGATCAAGGAGCCGGTCTACACCGCCTCCATGGGCGAGATGGGCGCCGCCTGCGTCGCCTCGACCGGTTCCGACATCTTCAATGGGACCGCGGCGACCATGACCGTATTTCCGGTGGTGCCGGACTATGAGACCTATCCCGAATACGGTCGCGACATGAACCTGACCTTTGGCGAGATCGGTCTGGCCGGGCATTGGATGAAGTGGATTCTGCACTACGTCTTCATGTATCAGGCCAAGCTCAAGCCCGGTTGGTCGATACTGCCCGACTGATGACCGACGCTTGGACCCATTCAATCCCGGCGATCCGCCAACCCCTTAAGTTCGTTGCAGCCCGTGGAGGTATGCCATGACCGACAAGAAGATCGTAAAGAACCGCGAGCCCTATCAACAGGCCTATTATCCGCCGATGCCGACCCGCTTCGTCAGGTATATGCGCACCTCGGTGGTCTGGCAGTTTGTTCGCTTCTGGATCATTAATTATAAGATCTTCAAGCTATTGGTGAAGTCCGCTCACTGATCCTGAGATACCGTCGGATGATTCGCCGGCGCGTCGCGGCCGGGGCCGCTCCTACCCGCTAGGAGCGGCCCCGGCCGCGACGCATCGCGTTATGAAATGGCCGGGGTTTGCCGCACAAAGCGGTCGTCGGTGAGTTGTTGAAGCACGAATTGCGCGACGTCTGCCCGCGAGACGCGCCGGGCCTGGATGCTCTTCTCTACCCCCGCGCTATAGGTGCCGGTGCGTGGGCCGTCGGTCAGACCGCCCGGTCGCACGATGGTCCAGTCGAGCGTGCTGGCGCGGATCAGTTGCTCCTGCTCCTCCTTGGCCGCCATCACCTTTTTCAGGGTGATCTTCATGAAGACCTTAAAGATGAACGGCATCTGATCGGCGCTGTCACCGACCCCCATGGAGGTAACTGCGATCAACCGCCGCACCCCAGCGGCCGACATGGCAGCGAGTATCGTGCGGGTGCCGTCCGCCTCGATCGGTCGGCCCCCAGTGCGGGTGCCCAGGATACAGATGACTGCATCGGTCCCTTGGACGCAGTCATTGACCGCGGCCTGGTCCAGGCAATCACCGACGATCACCGTGACGCCATGACGGTCGGCTGGCAGCTTTGCTGGATCGCGGACCAGGACTTGGACGCGGTGTCCTTGCTCCAGGGCCTGCCGCAGGACGTGGCCGCCGGTGCCGCCGGTGGCGCCGAATAGGGCAATATTCATGGTTCTCAATGCTCCTTCTTGGTTGAGCCCCGGGGGGCGGTTTAAGATGAATCGATCGCAAATACGCAATTAGGGGCCGGTGGGTGGTAGCGGCCCGATGAGGTCCGACACCGCCGTCACCGTGGCCGCGACGATCGTCCGACGGCGGGCCGCCGAGCCCTGGTCCACACCGGTGCAGAGCGACTCACACAGCCAATCCGTGGGCGACTCGAAGTCGCAGTGACTGGCCCAGGGGATGGGCGTGACGCTGGCCCGCGGGGCGACGGCGAAGACCTTGAGTCCATTGTTGTACGCATTGCACGCGGCCGGCGCCCCAGCAAGACCGACCAGCGGCCGGTCGAGGGCGCGCGCCATGCCGACCCCGAGGCCCTGCGCGTCCACCAGATCGAGGGCGACGACGCCCACGGCGTGTCGGTCCAACCGGCCGGCAATCAGGGCGGCCAGTCCCCCGGCCGAGAAACCGGCATACACCACCGCGGTTGCCCCCAGTCGGCGGCCGACCGCCATCATGTCCAGCGCGTTGCGGATCGGGCGGCCGTCCCAGGCGCTGGTATTGCAAAAGGTTAGTGTCACCACTGGAATGCCGCGTCCCGCCAGGGCCAGCGCGAGCCCTGCCAACTGGCGCTGGTCGCGCAGAAAGCCCGGGGCCAGGATCGCCAGGTCGCTGGTACGCGGCCGCCGGGGCTGAAAGCGCGTGGTGTCGAGCAAACAGCCAGTCGCCGATCGGAAAACGCCGCGTTCGATCATGACGCCGGACCAACGCGGCACCGCGGCCCCGTCGCGCGCCAGTCCGGAGCAACCGACGAGGGCGAAGGCGAGCAGCGGGGCGTGCAGTCGGGCGTTCATCGTGAATCCAAGATGGGGGCGGTCGGGGCTTTTCACGGCCACCACTGGCTGGGTGTCCCCGCGTTCGCCATGTCGCGCGTCCGGGGCCGCGACGCTCGCCGAACGAGGTTGCTATACTCTCCTGTCGGGATGACGCCCGAAGGTGCCATCCCGACCGGACACTCTTTCCTTCATCGCGCCATCGCGACAGGTCGCTCATGAACCTCAGCACTGATCGAACAACGAATTTTCCAGGTGCCAGCGGCGCCACGCGCCGTGTCGCCCTGCCCGAGGCCCTGGATGCACAACGCGCCCGTATCCGGGTCCCGGATTTCGGGCAATTGAGTTACTACAGCACCGGACCCGGCCAGGGCCGCCCGCTGGTGTTGGTGCATAGCATCAACGCCGCGCCCAGCGCCTATGAGATGAAGCCGCTATTTGAGCGCTATCGCGCCGAGCGGCCGGTCTTGGTGCCGGACCTGCCGGGCTTCGGGTTCACCGACCGGCCGGACATCCACTATACACCGGACGTCTATGTCAAGGCCCTGATCGAGTTTATGCGCCGGGTGGCGGTGCAGCCCGCGGACGTGGTGGCGCTGTCGCTGGGCGGCGAATTCGCCGCCCGAGTGGCGGTCGAGGCGCCGGAGTTGGTCAATTCACTGACGCTGCTTTCACCCACTGGCTTTAGTACCCGCACCATCCCCGGCGGTGAGAAGGGGATGCGCACCCATCGCGTGATCAGCGTGCCGGCCCTGGGGCAGAGCGCCTACAGCCTGCTGACCACCAAGTTCAGCATCCGCTTCTTCCTGCGGCGGTCGTTTTTCGGTTCGGTGCCGCCGGCGATGGTCGATTATGCCTATGCGACCACCCACCAACCCGGTGCCCGTTTCGCCCCGCTCTATTTCCTGGCGGGTCAGCTATTCACCGAGGATGCGGTTAACCGGATCTATGCGAAGGTGAAACAGCCCACCCTGGTCCTCTATGACCGGGACCCGAACATCAATGTCGACCTCCTGGCCCCCTTCCTCCCCGGCCGGGCCAACTGGCAGGTGCAGCGGATCAGTCCGACGCTGGGGCTTCCCCATTGGGAGAAACTCCCCGAGACCATGGCCGCGTTGGATCAGTTCTGGGCCGCCCAGGCCTGACGGATACCGGGCACCGGGCGGCGGCCCCGTGACCTTGCCATTACGGTTGCTGTCAAACGCTGGGGGCGCCGCCGCGTCAGCGCCCCCAGCGCCCCGCTAATTCGGGTTGTCGACCACGCAGTAATTCACCACGGCGCCCTGATAACAGGGCTGATAATAGATGTCGTCGGCGACGTAGTAGCGTTGATCGGCGATATAGATCGGCTCCGCGTCAACCGGCAGTGAGCTCACCATGGCGCCGACCGCCAGTCTGGCCACGGCCCCCGCCGCCACCGCGCCGCCCCAGCCATCGCCGTAATAGCCACCCCAGCCGCGGCTCGACCCGCCTGCCACCATCCCGCCGTCGGGACCCCGCGCGACATAATCGCCACCCGGTCCGCGTGCGGCGAATGAGCCATCGGGCCCGCGCACGGCCGCGGCGCTGTCCCCGTAACGGTTGACATCGACGCTGGTAAAACGATCGTCGTTGAAACCGCCGTCATCGAAGGTTGCGCTGTTATCGCGGAAACTGCCGCCGCTGAACCCGTCGTCGCGAAAACCGCCGCCGTCATGGAATCCGCCACCGAAGCCTCCCCCGCCAAAGCCGCGCGCCAGGGCGAGCGGCCCGGCCCCGACCATACCGACCACCGCGGTGACCAGCACGGCCCCGCGCAGCATCTTCAATTGGCGTGTCGTCATGGCCTTGCTCCGGTCGCTTCAGGGGTCGCGGCGGGGGTCGTGTCAGGGGTCGCCGCAGGGGGCGCGGCGGGGGGCTTGGCCGGCGCGGGCGGCGGTGCGAACGCGATCTTCTGTACCCCCGCCGGGGGGCTAAAGACAAAGACGCCAGGTTTGATTTTATGGTTCGTCTTCCAGTCACTTAAGGTCGCGCTCCACTGTGGGGCGGCCGGCAGCGTTTTCTGGTTGATCACGATCTTGAGCGGCAGCGGTTGCTTGCCGGTGGCCACCCAGAGCTGAAATTGCATGTCCGGACGGTCGAAGGCCAGGTGGTCAGTCGCCACCCCGCCCACCTTGCTCGGTCCGACATAGAGCGCGTGGCTCTGCCCCTTACCCATGTGTTCGCACAGCTTGGGGCTGCTCAGGTCGCCGAGCGGGACCCGGAACCGCAGTTGCCGGTCCGCCTTCTCCAGCGCCCCCTCAATGTCCCCGGCGACCGTGGCGGTGGCGTAGACCTTGTCTCCCGCGTCGAACAGGGTCAGGGACTTGCCGTCGAAAAAGAACTGTTTATCGAACAGATCGCCGACGGCATTCACCCTCAGCTTATCCGGACGCTGCACGAAGTTCTCGGTGGTGAAGGCGAATTGCAGTTTCTTGCCCCCGGTATACACCTGATCGTCAGTCACCTCGGCGCGGTAGGAGAACTGCTCGAGCGATTTCAGATAGGCGCACATCTGCGCTACGATCTGGTTCGGGTCGGGCGGCGCGGCCTGCGCGGGGGGCGCGCCGGCCAGCACCGGACCACTCAACAGCGCCACGCACCCCAGGGCCGCCCGGCCGGTCGTGTTCAGTCGCATGAAATTCCTCCTCAATCGGCAATGTCTTGACGGTAGCGCGCGAGGGCCGAACAACGTCTGGATCGCCCGATCGGCGCCGCCGCTCGTTGCTAAACCGGCTCTCAGCCGCAGATCGGGGCTCGCGCGCAGCGAAGCAACCCGGTGGCGCTCGGGCGGGCAAGGGATCGGCAACCCCACGCTGGCATGGACGTGGCCGCACTTCCCCTGTATCCTTATTTGCCGGTTGGGGCTGCTCGCACTGTCGATGCCGCCTCGCTTTGACCCGCGAGGTCCTTACACAAGGGCCCAAACCGCTTTTTAAGCGCCCGTAGCTCAGCTGGATAGAGTACAGCCCTCCGAAGGCTGGGGTCACAGGTTCGAATCCTGTCGGGCGCGCCATACAATCATATGCTTACGGTTTTTTATCTCCTTTGCGCGGCTGCCGTTTCGCACAGTGTGCGAAAATTCAGCCGACCACGGCCAGGCGTGGCGCCGGTCGACGGAACAAGACGACCTGGTGAAAGCCATCGCCAAACTGGGCGGCATCGGCCGCGCGGAGGCCAGGTCCCAAGGCATCGACCCCGCCGCATTCAAGCAGCAAGGCTTCGGCGGCGTCTTCACCAAAGACGGCGACAGCTTCGACGGCCTGGCCGGACGCCTCGACCAGTACGGTTACCCGGTGCGCAATGCCGAGGGCCGCTATGACTCCAGTGTCCTGCTGGACGCGGTACAAGCGGCCATGCGCGGCGAGCGGATCATTTCGCACCATGGCGCGGAAGCGCAAGGCGCGCGCTTGGAGGCCGAGCGCGTCGCGCAGGAGGCCGCCGCTGCCGCCCCCGCCATCCGTGCCGCCTGGAACGCCATGCAGGCCCCGCAGCGCCAAGCCTGGGCCAAGCGCGCCGGACTGCGCGGCGGCACCCATCGGCGCCCCGGTGAGGCCTTGCGCGCGCATGAGCTGGAGCGGTTGCATACCGCGCCAGACCAAGCCCCCGTAGCCGCCGCACCGACGCAGCAGAGCACCGCAGAGCAGATCGCCGCCGCGACCGACGCACTGGCCCAGAGTGTCGCCGCGGGAGCGAATCGCCGGGTGGCGGAACATCTCGCGGCAGGTCGATCAGTGACCTACACCAAACCGGAGGCCGTCGCCGCCGCGCGCGCCAATCGCGATTATTACGTCCTCGACCATCCTGACGGCTCGGTCTCGGTGCTCGGTGTCCGCCACCCCGACACCGGGCAATGGGTCGGGGCTCATCCGCCCTCCCAAGGAGAAGACTTTACCCTTACCCCAGAAACCCTCGCCGACCTGGCCCGCATGGAACAGGAGCGCCGCGCGGCCGACCGAGCCGAACGCCAGGCCAAGGCCCGCGACGCGACCGACGCGCAGCAGGGCGACTTCAACCTGACCGGATCGGACCGCCCGGCCGACGAGCTGGCTGCGCGGGGGCGGCAGTCGCTGTTCGATGCGCAGAGTCCGGACGGAAAGGAGCAAGCGAGCAAGAGCGAAGATGACGTTGAATTAGACCGGCGCGGCCAAACCGTCGCCAAATATGCCGGTGCCGTGCTCAGCGGTGCCGCCGTTCCGCCCAAATTGTTGATGGGGCGCATCGGAAAGGATGCGGCAGAGCAGCTATCCCGCAAGACTGGATTGACAATTGATCGGGCGATTGAAGTGGTCGTCGCCAGCAATATTGTTCATGCACAGAAAGGCCATCCAGATATGACGTCCAACGATTGGGCGCGTTTACCTTTTGTGACGAATCGTTTTGATGACGCGGCACCAGGGCGAGTGGAAGGCGACCCGCGGACGCCACGGATCATCGTGCGGCGGATGGAGTCGAATGGAACAGGTTATGGGGCGGTGTTGGCCTTCGCGAGCGGAAGCCGGGGGGAACGTCTAAACGTCGTGACCTACTTCAAGGGCACGGCCAAGGGGCTTGATGCGTGGTGGGAAGCGAACAAGGGCCTTGCCCGTGCTGGTGTCCCGGATTCCACGGGACCTGCATCAAGTGCCGCCAGCAACCAAACAAAGCCCTCTGAACAGAGTGTAGACCATGAAGGGAGGCAGGGCAAGGACACCGGGCGCGTTGCGCACGGCAAATCCGTTCTAGCCCGCCGTGGCTGGCCGTCCCCGCCGACGGCGGGAATTTTCGGTCATGCCCAGGTAGTCGAACACCAGGCGGACGTTGCGTGCCAGGCGCTGGATGGTGGCGGCGACGGTGTCGCGGGAT
>NZ_CAJAXH010000315.1 GCF_903946935.1 uncultured Thiodictyon sp. | reverse complement strand
CCGGTGCCCATCTCGGCGTAGCCCCACTCCTTGGCCGATCCATCCGGATGGGTGAAACGGAACAGCTCGTAGGTCTTGCCGTTCACGGCTGCGACCCATCCCAGTAGTCGCCAAAGACGTCGGCCGCGATCCGGTGGATCGCCTCCTGCTGCTCCGGTTCCGCGCGTGCGGTTAGGGCCTGGGACAAGGCATACTCGAAGACCTTCGGGGCGCCCTTGAACGTCAGCGAAAGGCCGGCCCAGCGGACCAAGGTCCGCGTACTCATCGTGACCGTCAGCTCCGCCCCACCCTCCTTGGCGCCGACGAACAGCCGGCGGATCTCGCCAGCCACGGTGATCATCTTCTCGGCGATCAGGTCCGGCAGTTTCGGGACCTGAGCCTTGATGATCTCCTTCTCGATCGCAGGCTCGGGGTAACCGACCTGGACCACCCGGAAGCGGTCCATGAAGGCCAGGTTCTGGCGCAGCACCCCCTGATAGAGACCCGAGCCGTCCCCGGCGCCCACCGAGTTGCCGGTGGCGAACACCCGGAACTTCGGATGTGGGCGGATCACCTCCCCACCGTTCTCAGCGATCACCAGGGGCTGGCCCTCGATGATGTCGTTCAGCCCCGCCAGTTCCGACGGGTCCATCAGGTCACTCTCGTTCAAGATCAGCAGGTGCCCATCCCGGGCGGCCACGGCCAGGGGGCCGTAAATGAACTTGGTCTCGCCCTGGACCAGGACGAACTGGCCGACCAGGGAGTTAAGCTCCATGCGCCCGTGACAGGTCACGGACTGCACCGGCCAGAAGATCCGGCTGGCGACCTGCGTCACCAGGCTGGTCTTGCCGGACCCGGTGGGGCCGGTCAGGAACAGCCCGTCCCCGCTGGGATCGCGCAGGAAGGCGAGCACGTCGCGCAACACCTCGTTGCGGAACACATAGGGCTTGCGCACCGGGATGTGCGGATGGGTCTCGTCAGCAAAGCCGACGACTTCCAGCCCGGCACGGGCTTGGACGCCGAAGGTGGCCGCAACATCGAAGCGTTGGTAGGTCATGCGTGTCTCCTGGGTCGGTTAAGAACCCGAGGAGACGCACGCCTCCCGTTGGGGAGAGCAGGTCTCCCCGGGGCGGGATTGGTCGGTCGTTGCTACTTCAGATATGCCGTAAGCCGTGCGATTACGATCGCCCAGCAGATGACGCCTGCCGTTAATACCGGCGTCGTTACCCATGTATGCCAGAAAATACGGCGCCGGAGCGCAGTGATCTCCTCGTCCGTGGCGCCGAAGTCGCGGGCAAGATCCAAAAGCGCGCGCGGGTCACATCGGGCATCGTTTCGCCATTTTGCAAATGGCCTTGCGGACTGCTGGTTAGACATGGCGTTGGTCCTGCTGCGGGTAGCCCATCACCCGGGTCCACACCTCGCACCGCGTGCGGTCATTATCGTTAAGCGGGTTCATGTGTCTTTTCACAGCCGGCATAACCCGGGTCGCCAAGGTCGGTTCTTTGATGCCCTGATCCGAAATCCGCGAAGATGCCATCGCGATGGGAGCTCACATCGCCACTACCCTCATCGTCTTCCACACAGATGTGGTCGTCAGCAAACTGTTCCAGTTGCCGCGTATATTCCTTTAACAGGCGATTGGCTTCGCTATGAAACAAGGGGATCGACGTCACATCGCCCGTGATATAGCACGGACACGGCAGCCGGATGACCCCTTCAGGCATTTGGACGTAGGTATAGCCTTCGTCGCCCTTAAGCCAAAGCAGCATATCGCCATCGCGCAATCTTTCCGTTTCTGCCCGCACATTGGTGAGTCCATGATCGGAGTCTAATGCATTACGGGCGAATTCATCTAAGGTTCGCATTGCTATGCCCTCGTTTGGCGTGGACGGATATCGGTTGAAGATCGGTTCGGCTGTTCTTGTCGGACGCCCAGCTAGCGTCATGGCAATGTCCGGCATGGACAATGCACAATTCGGTTGTCCGTTGCGCACGCCGTATTCGGCGTGTCCGCAAGGGACAACCGCCGGGCCGGAACCCGGGGTTGTCGCTGTTCGCGTGATCGGACTGGCCTTAAAAGAAGCAGCCCTTATCGTCCTCTGCCGCCTGCAGGCATCCCGTTACACACAACTTTAGGTGTACGGTGTAAAATTCAGTCTTCAGATAGTTTCTGGGGGCACCGTGAGCTGGGCAGACGAGGAATTTCTGGCGATTGACCTGGGCGACACGCGTCGCAACGAGCGCGCGAAGCGG
>NZ_CAJAXH010000314.1 GCF_903946935.1 uncultured Thiodictyon sp. | reverse complement strand
GTGTAACACTCCAAGTCCGGTTCTGCGAGGAGCCGGGAACGAATCGTCGTATGGCAGAGATAGCGTGGCACCGCCGGGAAACCAGGCGGCAACAGAGAACACAAACTTCGGCCTAAGCGACGGCAAGAACCCGGCTTACTTTCCGGCTCGCATAAAGAGGAAATGACGCCCGGTTCGAATGCCCCCACTGTTCGGACCATTTTCGCCGTGCCTTCACAGAGCTATTATGATTCAAGTCTTGTACATCAGTTCCTCCATCGAGCCCTTTTCGACCAAAGACCTACTGGGCTTGTTGCAGGTTTGCCGGGAGAGTAACGCGAGCATCGGCGTCACCGGCATGCTGCTCTACGGTAACGGGACCTTCTTGCAGGTTTTGGAGGGCGAGGAAAAGGTCATCGACGACCTGATCGACAGGATCCGTAAGGACCCGCGCCACACCGATTTCCATATCCTGCACCGTCACCCCATCGAGCGCCGTCAATACTCGGACTGGAGCATGGGTTTCAAGCGCCTCTCCGACCGGGAACTGCAGGGCATCGAGGGCTTACGGGATTTCACCGAGAAAGATTTCACCCCGGAACGCCTCCTTGCGCACGACACCATCGTCCAAAGCCTGATGCATCACTTCCGCAAGGAACGGCTCAAGAGCATCGGTCAGGGTGAACTCGGGGTCGACGAGGAAGACGGGATGATTAATGTCCTGCATCGCATCATTCGGGGCGCGGTACGGGTGTTGGCGGTATTGATGGTCATCACCATCCTATGGGGTGTCGTCGACGTGGCGATGGTCCTCTACGGCCAGGTCTTCCGACCCTCGTTCGAAGATTTCCAGGCCCGTGACATCGTCGTTGCCTTCGGCGCCTTTCTGGCCGTACTGATCGCCATCGAGATCTTCATGAACATCACCCTCTATCTGCGTGATGACGTAGTGCATGTCAAACTCGTGATCGCCACCGCGTTGATGGCGATCGCCCGAAAGGTCATTGTCTTCGACTTCCATAAGATCGAGCCGATGTATGTCCTGGCCACCGCGGCGGTGGTCCTGGCGCTGGGGATTGTCTATTGGCTGATGGATGCAAAGATGGCGTGGGGCGCGGACCGGCAGCGGCGCTGAGCGAAAGCAAAATGAAGCCTTACTTGGACGTCTGTTGCCTCGATCGCCCCTTTGACGGCCGAACACAGGACAGGAGTGACCTTGGATCAGCAGCCGTCATTGCTAGATCGAGCCCATCGAACTGAACGACCAACGACACAGAGGCCCTATGCTCAACCGAATTCGCACCTTTTTCGATCAATACCTGATCGCGGACTCCGCCGCGACCCGGGACCCGGCCCAGGCCGCACGGTGCGCCGCCGCGGCGCTACTCTTGGAGATGGCGCACATGGACGCGGCTATCACGCCCGAGGAACAAGCGGCGATATTCGATACCGTACGCGAAAACTTCGGACTCTCGCCCGAACAGGCGCAGGAACTGATCGCCTGCGCTGACGAAGAGCGGGAGCAGGCGACAGATTACTACCAGTTCACCTCTCTTATCAACGCCCATTTCGACCAGGCCCAACGGGCGGCCTTGATCGAACAATTGTGGCGGGTCGCCTACACCAATCTGGTGCTGTGCAAGCATGAGGAGTATCTGGTGCGCAAGGTGGCGAACCTGCTTCATGTGCCGCACCAGACCTTCATTGCGGCCAAGCACCGCGTCAGCGACGGCAAGCCCGGATGATCCAGGTCGAGCGGTTCGCGGCGTAGGGAACATCATGGCATTCGTTGGCAACCTGTTGTGGTTCGTGTTAGGCGGCGGCATCGTCGCCTGGCTTTGTTGGGTCTTGTTCGGATTCGTCATGGCCGTCACCATCATCGGCATCCCGTTTGCCATGGCGGCCTTCAGGATCGCGGGATTCGCAGCCTTTCCGTTCGGCAGAGAACTCATCGACGGCCGACTCATCGGCGAGCCGCGCATCATCGGCACCGGGGTCGCCAATCTCCTGTGGGTCATTGTGGCGGGTCTATGGTTGGCCATTGCCCATGCGCTCATGGGGATCTCGCTGTACATCACGATCATCGGCATCCCCTTCGGGCTTGCGCATTTTAAGCTGGCGCAAGTGTCCTTCGCCCCGCTAGGTAGTGCCTGGCAGCAAACCGTAAAAAATCAATCAGCGCAATCTGTTATAATCTGACCCTAAGATCGAAGTTGGCCCGGCGCCGACTTCGATGGGGCTCGATAAAATCGGCAACCAACTGATTTTATTAAGCCGACATG
>NZ_CAJAXH010000313.1 GCF_903946935.1 uncultured Thiodictyon sp. | reverse complement strand
TCTTATTTGCGCGGTTCGACCGCTACCAAACGCTTCAAAATGCATGAACCGCTCGCCGATGCCCGGGCGGCGAAGAATGGGATTCGTGATGAAAGGCGAGTTTTCTGCCAGGCACTAGTTAAGCCGTTCGTGGTGAGCTGTGAGCTTGTCGAACAGTCGAACCACGGACGACTTAACTTCAGTAGGTTAAGGATTTCCCGCTCACCCTTCGACAAGCTCAGGGCGAACGGGAAACCCTTAACTTAATAGCGGCCCTCCTTGGCCTGGATTCCGGCGTCCCGGCCGGAATGACAACATCGAGTGACTCGCAACCTCATGCGCAATAGAAGGCTGACGGTGCGCCCCGGGCAATACCTCGCCCCCCGCACTGCATTCTCTTTATTTGCGTTCATTCGCGTTCATTTGCGGACAACCGTTATTGCTAAACCGCTCGACCCATCAGCGCCTCGATCGCATCCGGGTCGGTCGGCACCCCGGCGGACAGGACCTCGTTGCCGTCGGCGGTGATCGACACGTCGTCCTCGATGCGGATGCCGATCAGGCGATAGGGCTCCGGGACCGCGTCGGTGGCCGGCAGATAGAGCCCCGGCTCCACCGTCAGGACCATGCCCGGCTCCAGCCGGCGCCACTCACCGCGCCGTTTGTAGTGACCCACATCATGCACATCCATGCCGAGCCAATGGCCGGTCCGGTGCATATAGTAGGGCTTATACGCCTCGTCCTTGATCAGTTGGGACGGCTTACCTTCGAGTATACCGAGCCGGATCAAGCCCTTAGTCAGGACCTTCACGGCCGCCTCGTGGGGCTCGATCCAGCGGTTGCCGGGGCGCGCCTTGGCGATAGCGGCCCGCTGGGCGGCCAGGACCAGTTCATAGAGTTCACGCTGGGGTACACTGAAGCGGCCGTTGACCGGGAAGGTGCGGGTGATGTCCGAGGCATAACCGTGCCACTCGCAACCGGCGTCGACCAACACCAGGTCGCCATCCTTGAGGGGCGCGTCATTCTCGACATAATGCAGGACGCAGGCATGCCGCCCGCCGGCCACGATGGGCGGATAGGCCTGGTAGCGTGCCCCGCGAGCGGCGCAGTGATGGATGAATTCGGTCTCCAGATCGCCCTCGCCCAACCCGGGGCGGCAGCGCTGCATGAGGCGGCAATGACCCGCGGCGGAGAGACGCGCCGCCTGGCGCATCAGCGCAGATTCCGCCGCGCTCTTCTTGAGACGCTGCTCGTGCAGGACCGACTCGATGGTGACGAAGATCTCAGGGGCGACGGCGCCGGTGCGGACATTGGCCCGCACCTGATTGACCCAGCCGAAGACCCGGGCATCGAAGGCCGGATCGGCGCCGATGGGAAACAAGACCGGGGTGCGCCCGTCCAGGAGCCCCGGCATGAGGCTATCGAGTTCGCTCACTGGATGGGCCTGGTCGGCCTGATAGGTCGCGATCGCCCCCTCCACCCCGGCGCGGTAGCCGTCCCACTGCTCGCGCTCCGGGTCGCGGGGGCGGCAGAACAGGATGAACTCGCCCTCCTTGCGCCCGGGGGCAAAGACGGCCACGGCATCGGGCTCCGGGAACCCGGTGACATAGGTAAAGTCGCTCGCCTGGCGGAAGGGATAGTGTACGTCGCGGTTGCGGATGACCTCGCGGGCCCCCGGCAGGATGGCGATCCCGTCCGGGCCGATCGCCTTGAGCAAGGCCCGGCGGCGGCGGCGCCATTGCGCGGCGGTCATCGCGGCCTCGCGCGGGCGGCCGCCCGCTCCTCGTAGATCAGCATGGCTGCCACCCAGACGAACTCGGTCAACTCCGTCAGCGCGACCTCGTTCTCCTCGTCATCGGGCAACACATCCAGGTCCATGCGGGTGATGTTGGCAAAGTCCCGCAAGACCTCCCGTGCCTGGTCGGACAGGTCGCGCTCCTTGATGCCGATGATACCCAGTGAAAACAAGAACCCGCGCACCCAATCGTAGAGCGCGGTGGCGCGTTGCGCGAGCGGCCGGTCGTCGTCCGGGAGCAGCAGGGCAAAGCCGAGCGCCGGGCCGCCGATCCGCTCCTGCGTCTGGCGGGCGAAGGCGCTGAGGTCGTCGCGCGCCTGCGCGTCGGGTGCGTCGGGTGCGTCGGCATCCGGGGCCGGGAGCGGCAACACTTGATCCAGCCAGGCGCGCTCAGGGTCTGGGGCGCCACCGCAGATCAGGCCGCACAGCATACCGTGGGCCTCGCTGGGGCTCGGGGCGAGGGCGCTCGACTCAAGCAGGCGCCCCATCTGGTCGTATTCGATATCCGTGGTCGTCTCCATGGCGGCGGACGCGCAACTGCGGCCACCTCGGTTCGGCTCCACATCTTAGCATGCCATCGACTGGATTGACCGTACCCGCCGCCCCTTCTATAGTGCGGTAAATTCACACGGAGACCCGTCATCTTGGCCAGCTTCGATATCGATCGGTTCGAACACGAGTTGGAGCGACTGCTCCATCTCTGCCAACGGCTGCGTGAGGAAAACACCTCACTGCGCGCCCGCCAGGAGGCCTTAGTCGCCGAACGCGGCGAGCTGATCGAGAAAAACGAACAGGCGCGCAGCCGGGTCGAGGCCATGCTGTCGCGGCTGCGCGCAATGGAGGAGAGTCTATGAACGACGAACCCGTTGGGGTCACCATCAAGGTCCTGGACAAGGACTACCGGATCGCCTGCCCGAGCGACGAGCAGGACGACCTGCTGGCATCGGCCCGTCTGCTCGATGTGCGCATGCGCGAGATCCGCCAGACCGGACGGGTGATCGGCACCGACCGCATCGCGGTGCTGGCGGCGCTCAACATCGCCGCGGAGTTGCTGCAACTCCAGCGCTCCCAGGGGGGCGCCGACCCCCGGGTCACCCGGCGGCTCGGCCGGCTCCAGGAGCGGGTCGGCGAGGCCCTGTCCGGCGAACCGCCCCTGGACTCGTCGGCCGAAAGGGTATAGCCTCTTACTCAGACACCCCCTGAAGTGTTCGACCGCGAACTGGGTATTTTCTTGAGCCTATTTCGTACCCGGGGGACATGACCAAGAGGCTGTTGTGCAAGTCCGCCTCGAGCGGAAAGCCTGAAGCCGACGCGATTGTCCCCACTTGAACCCCGAGGTTCAAGAACAAAGGTTTGCGACGGCACACACGGGGGGTGTCACCTCATTTTGAAGCTCTGTCATTCCGGCCGGGACGCCGGAATCCAGGCCACGGACGGTAGGCCGCCACCAAGCGTGATCTTCCCGGCAGCCACTATGCCCCCCACCGATCCGCCCCCGCAAGCACCCGCACTTCCGACCTCACTCAAGCCCCTGCGGCGCCAACTGCGCGCGACACGGCGGCGGCTTTCTCCCCGCGATCAGCGACTGCATGCCGCGGCCCT
Source organism: uncultured Thiodictyon sp. (assembly GCF_903946935.1). Classification (GTDB taxonomy): domain Bacteria; phylum Pseudomonadota; class Gammaproteobacteria; order Chromatiales; family Chromatiaceae; genus Thiodictyon. Next base: position 7,068 of record NZ_CAJAXH010000313.1, on the reverse strand, counting down.
AGCCCGGGTGCTGGGACGAAACCTGACTTTTCGACGCGCCCGACGGATCGCCGCCTATTGGCCGGCCGACGGCGAACTGGACCCGCGCCCACTGCTCGCACACGCCCATCACGGCGCCCGCCGCGACTACCTGCCTGTGCTGCGCCCGGGGCGGCAGCATCGCCTCTGGTTCGCTCGCCAGACGCCCGGCGCCCCGCTCAAGGCCAATCGCCTGGGCATCCCCGAGCCCAGACGCCAGCGCCCCACCCCACCCTGGGCACTGGACCTGATCCTGGTCCCCCTGGTCGGCTTCGACGCCGACTGCCATCGACTCGGCATGGGCGGCGGCTATTACGACCGCACCCTGAATTTCCTGCGGGGCCGCACCCACTGGCGCCGACCCCGCCTGATCGGCATCGCCCACGAGTGCCAGCGGGTGGAGCGACTCACGCCCCGCCCCTGGGACGTGCCGCTGGATGCCGTGGCGACCGAGCGGCGGGTCTATCGGCGGCGTATTTAGGCAGAGCGGATCACCATCGCCGAATGCTTGCCCAACCGCTCGCGCGGTGTCACGAGAGGCGAGACGGGTGGGATTAGCCGATTGGGTTCAGGCCCCGCGCATAGCGCTCAAACTCCGCGGCCGGGAGCGGGCGGCTGAACAGATAACCCTGGCCGACCGCGCAGCCCTCGGCCCTGAGAAAGTCCGCCTGGTCCTCGGTCTCCACCCCCTCGGCAACCACCCGCAACCCCAGCGCCCGGCCGAGGGCGATCACGGCGCGGGCGATGGCGCAGCCGCCAGGGTCCGCCGGCAGCCTGGCGACGAATGAGCGGTCGATCTTGATCTCGCGCACCGCCAAGCGGTCGAGGGTGCCCAAGGACGAGTAGCCGGTCCCGAAGTCGTCGATACCGACCGCGATCCCCGCGGCTTGCAGGCGCGCGATATTTTCGGCCGCCACCTCCGGGTTGGTCATGATCCAGGTTTCGGTGATCTCCACTGCCAGGCCGCCGGGGCCTATGCCCACATCGCCGCAGATAGCCGCAATGGTCGAGGCCAGGTTGGGGTCTTGGGTGTCGCGGCCCGACAGGTTGACCCATACCGCGGCCCCCGTCAGTAGTCCCTGATCCTGCCACGCCTTGATCTGGACCGCGGCGGTGCGCACCACCCAGGCGCTGAGTGGGACGATGAGCCCGGTGGATTCGGCCAAGGGGATGAAGCGCCCGGGCTCGACCAGACCGAGCGCCGGGTGTTGCCAGCGGATCAGGGCCTCGCAGCCGGCGAGGCGGCCGGTCGCAAGCTCGATCTGCGACTGATAGTAAAGTACGAACTGCCCGCCGGCCAGGGCCTGGCGCAGGTCGGTTTCCAGCGCGACCTGGGCCAGGGCCTGCGTCGTCATCTCCTCGGTATAGAAGCGAAAGGTGTCGCGGCCCTGCTCCTTGGCGCGATACATGGCCGAATCGGCGTCGCGGATCAGGGTTTCGGATTCGGTGTCGTCATCCGGGTAGAGACTGATGCCGATACTGGCGGTCACCTAGAGCCGCCGCTCGGCGAGCTCGAAGGGCGCCTCGAAGGCCGTGAGCAGCTTGTGGGCGATCAACCCGGCGTCGCTCCCCCGCGCCAAGGCCCCCAGGACGATGGTGAATTCGTCGCCCCCCACGCGGGCGACGGTATCGCCCTCGCGCATCAGGGCACGCATCCGCCGGGCCGACTCCTGCAGGATCAGGTCGCCGGTTGCATGTCCCAGGCTGTCGTTGATCGGCTTGAAGCGGTCCAGGTCGAGGAAGATCACCGCGACCTTGCAGCGCTCGCGGTGCGCGTGGCGCAGCGCCTGCCGCAGGCGGTCGGCGAACAAGGTGCGGTTGGGCAGCCCGGTGAGTGGATCATGTTCGGCCAGGTGTTGCAGTTGCCGTTCGCGCTCCTGGAGCCGGGCGGTCAGCTCCAGGTGGTCGGTGATATCGTGCGAGGACTCGATCACGCCCAGCACCTCGCCCGCCAGGCCGAGCAGCGGCGAGCCGACCACCTCGATCCACCGGGTCTTGCCGTCCGCCCCCGGGTCGCGATGGACCACCTTGACCGGCTGCCCGGTCGCCAGGACTTCGCGCACCGGACAGCGATGCGCCGCGCTGTCGCAGGGGGTCGCGCGGCCATAAATGGCGCCGTAGCAGGTGAGCCCGGCGAGGCCCGCGGCCGGTACGCGGGCCGCCTGCCGGGCCTCCCGATTCATCAGCAGGACCCGATAATCGGTATCGATGACCAGGATGGGCTCGGCGACCCCGTCGATGACCGACTGGAGGAACTGCCGTTGCGCGAGGAGGGCGGCGTGCGCCTGGCTGATCTCGGTGATGTCCGAGAGGATCGCGCGGCAGGTGGGCGGGGCCTCCCGCCGGCACGTCTCGTCGCGCCGCAGCGTCAGGCGCAGGGTGCGCCGGGCGGCCGGCGGGCGTCCCAGACCGACCTCAATGGACGCCTCTTCACCCGTCGACAGTACCCGTCCGAGGCTGCGCAATAGGACGAGCCCGTCCTCGGGAACCAGCCACGACCCCAGGAACAGGCCCTCGATTCGCCCCCGCTCCAGGCCCAACAACTGGGCCGCGGTCAGGTTCAGTCGGGTGATTCGACCCTCGCGGCTGACGCTGACATAGGCCACCGGGGCAAAGTCATAGAGGTCGGCGTAGGTGTCGCGTGACTCCTCCAGCGCCTGCTGGGCCGCACGCAGTTCCCGGTTCTGGAGTTCCAGTTCGATCTGGCGAACCCGCAACTCATGGGCGACGCGCACCGGATCGTCGGCGGCGACCTTCACCGCCTCACGTTGCAGCCGATCGAGCAGCCCGGCGAGGATGGTGTCGGTCTGGTCACTGAGGGAGGTCATGGGGGCTCCGGCTCCATGGGGTGGGCGAACGCAGGGACATAAGATAGCACGCGGCGCAAACGCCGACCCATCGACTGCATTGATATACGGGTCCGCTGCTCGGGCCGGCGAGCGTGCCGTCAGCCGGGTGGCCAAGTCCACGATCAACCGCTTAGAATCAACCCCAGCCCAACCACCCCGCAGGACCGGCCCCATGTCCACCCAAGCCCGCTACGCGCTGACGGACGACCGCCCAACCGAGGACGTCGAGGACCACATCATTCACCTATGTACCGCTCACCACGAGCGAGGTGCTCCCCGGCCTGGATCTCGAGCTGCTCGGGGGCTTTCTCGACCGACCGACGACGTTTGAGGCGATCCGTGGCTATCGGGAGGCGTTGCGCTCGGTGGGCGCAACGGACTGACGGGGTCGTAGCCGAGACGCCGGCAAGCGGTCCGTGAGGACCGTAGGACGGATGCCCGCAGGACGATCCGCCATGGCATCAACGCCGAAATGGCGGAACCTCTGCGCGTTCCGTCCTACGGGCTCGAAGGCTCTTTACGACTAATGAGCCTCGACACCATCGCTTGGCGCTGACGTTCTGCTTCCAGTCCCGAGCCCGCTCGCAGCAGCCCGTCGAGGACGAGTAGATGCACCGGCCGCAGGATCGCCCTCGCCTTGGTCGGGCCGCCCAGTATGCCATGAAATGCCACGAGCTGATCCCGGGCCGCATCCGCCAGGGTCGGATACAAAATGGTGGCGCAAGCCCCGTCGGAGGGCTGGGTCAGGGCGTAGATGGCGAGCTGATAGAGCATCTCCCGCGGCAAAGCCAGCACCCACAGGTCCCGGTACTTGGCATCGAGAATGGCCAGGATCTGTTGACGGCGACGCACCACGAAATCCGGCCGGGGCACCGGGTCGCGGCGCTGCTGGGGGTTGTACCGAGGACCATAGGCATAACGCATCAGGTTCAGCAGCGGCAGTTCCGGGATCTTAGGACGGATCGTAATCGTCAAACCGTCCAGGGTCACCCGCCCGACCCAGGAGGTTGCACGCAGTTCCAGACCTTGGGCAAGCTCCAGCACCTCCAGCCGCCCACTGTCCGTCAGGGCCTTGGCCAGGCGCGCCGCCGGTCCCTGGGGTACCAACCGTCGCCCCGCCAGCGACGGCCAGCGATCAGGTCCGGCAGACTCCCATTCGCACAGTGCGACTGCATCGGTGCTCATGCGCCGCACTCGTCTCCGTTCACCTCGCTGCCATCGTCTGTTAGCGGCTGTCAAAAGCCGCGGAAAAATGGCGAACTCAGCGGAGGATAGTCAGGGGCCATGGAGTCAGGGGGCGCTCACTGAGGAGCGCCGGGGCGTGACGCATCAGAACGGATCGCTGGGGTCGCCGGGGTCGAAGAGGTCGGGTTGGGCGTGGCGCACTTGGGTGACAGAGTTCTCGGCTTGGACGTCCTGGATGCGCAGACCATAGCGCGCCCAGATGTGCTCGCGCAGGTCGTCGAGGAAGTCGACGATGGCCAACGCCTCTTCGGTTGACCAATCGTCGGGGATCAACGCGGTCTTCATGGGTGTTCTCCACTGGTTTTGGTGATGCGCGGGCTCACGCGGTTGGTCGCGGTGCGGGTGTTTTGGCGCTGCTCGGCGCGGGCTTTGGCCTCCTTCAGGCGATAGGACTCACCGTGGATGGTGATGATCTCGGCATGGTGGACGAGGCGATCGACCAGGGAGACGACGCAGGCGGCATTGGGAAAGACCTCGCCCCATTCGGCGAAGGGGCGATTGGTGGTGATGAGGGTGGACTTGGCCTCGTAGCGCCGGGAGACGATCTCAAAGAGCAGATCGGCGTGGCGGTTGGAGTAGGACAGATAGCCGACCTCGTCAATGACCAACAGGCGCGGGCGGGCATAGACGGTGAGGCGATGGCGCAAGGCGTGATCTCCATCGGCGCCGGCCAGTTCGTTGAGCATCTGCCCGGCGCTGGTGAACAGGACAGTGTGGCCGGCGAGTAGCGCCTGATGGGCGATGTTGCGGGCAATCATCGACTTGCCCACGCCATTGGGGCCGACCAGCACGACGTTGGCGGTTTCGGTGAGGAAGTGCAGGCCCATCAGGTCGTCGATGGCGGCACGGTCGCACTGGGTGGGCCACTGCCAGTCGAAGTCGGCCAGGGGTTTGAAGCGCCCCAGGTGGGCATTGCCCAGGCGCCGCTCCAGGCCGCGGCGGGCGCGGGCGTCCTCTTCCCAGGTGATGAGTGGCGCGACCCAATCGGCCGCCGCAACCTCATCCCAGTGATCAAGCAGGCCATAGAGCTTCAACGCCTTGGCGCGAACCATCAGGGCCTCAGGCGTGGTCGTCATCGCGGGTCTCCGGGTTGAGCTGGTCGTAGTCGGCCAGTGCATGGGGACGCATCGCCTGATCGCGCACCCGGGGGTCATCGGGCAGAGTCAGGGGTACCGGTGGGGGCAGTTCGCGCTGTTCGCGCCGCCGCTCCAGGCTCAGCCGGACCGCATTGGGGTGCGGTACCCCGCGCTGCAGCGCCTCGGCGATGGCCGCCTGGAGTTCAGTGCTGCCATAGGCATCGAGTAGCCGCAGCAGGGCAGCGGTAAGGGAACCCAGGTTTTCCCCGCGCGCGGCGGCGGCCAGCAGCAGGTCACGGCTGTTGGGTGCGGCCTGGGCCAGCCGATCCTGGCCACGGTGGTGGCGTGCGGCGCGTTTGCGGGCGGTGAGTTCCGCGACATGGGCCGCGTCCTCGATCTGCGCCCCCTTGTCGTAACTGCGCGGATGGCAGGCCAGGACGGTGGCGCCATCCAGCACCCGCACCTGCTGGGGGCTGGCCACTACCGTAACCAGGCGCTGGACATGGGTATGGGGCAGTGAGTAGTCGTTCAGATCGAAGCGCACATAGGGCGTCTTGCCGACCTTGACCTCAACGCGCTCATCGGTCGGGAACGGGGTGTCGGGCAGCGCCAGGAGCCGGGGTTGCTCCTGGGCAAAGGCCTCACGTACCGTCAATGTGCGGTCCTCGGGACAGGGCGGTCCGCCGCCTGGCCGCGGCACCAAGCGTCGGCCTGGGCGTTCAAATCGTCCAGGTCGCGCCAGGTCCGGGCGGCAAAAAAGCCTTCGCGCACATAGCGGATGGCCCGTTCCACCCGACCTTTTTCGTTTCCGCGGGCGACCGCGACCGGGCGCGGCTCGAAGCGATAATGGGCGGCCAAGGCCAACAGGGTGGGATGAAAACGGATGGCGTCGCCCTGGCGCTCCAGCACCGCGCTTTTCAGATCGAGCAGCGACGCCCGATGGGGCCGTTCCAGCTTCGGCAACCCGGCCTGGGACAGCACCCGGTCCACGGCGCCATGGTGGATGCCCAACTGCCGGGCAATGGTACCCACCGGCCACTTCTCCACATGGAAGTAGCGCAGGATCTTTCCTTCGAGTTCTTGGGAGATGGTCACCGTCGACGCCGCCGTCAGGGCCATCCCCGCGGGGCTCACGGGCTGTGCGCCCGCGCGCGGGGTGGCCGTTGCATCGCTGGCCCATCGCGGCGTTGGCGTAAGAACCCCAGACGGACCAACGCCGAACACATGCGCCCGCAGAAATGACAGCGCAGACCCTCAGGGGCCGGTGTTGGAGTAGGCTCCGGGGGAGGTGCCGAGGCACGCGACTCGGGGGGCAGTGAAACGCTCGGGGGCGGGGCGAGTGAACCCTGATGCGTCACTTTCTGCCGCCGGGTGCGGTAGCGACGCTGGCGTTGGGCGTGCTTCATGCGACCGCGGCGGCTGCGTTGATAACGCGCCCCGGCCGCGCGGCGCGACGCCCGCCGCGCTGCCTGGGCGCAGTCCTGGTCGCAGTAACGATTACCGTGATCGCAGTGACGACAGATCGTCACCTGACGACCGCAACGGGCGCAGTTGAACAGACGGGCAGTCTCCAGCATCGGCAACCCCTGCCGATGAATCCTGGATCGTCGCCCACCAGCGGGCGATACTGACCCACGGGACCGTGCCATGCACGCTCCGGGGTACGGCGCTGGGAAAGACTGTGGCGGTCACACCAGTGCCGTACCTGTCTCAACGGCACTGATTCTGTAGACCATGGCGCGGCCCTTGTCACCTCCCGCGCGGGGAACACCCGCGCGGCACCGTCTGCGACCAGGCGCGTGGGCCGCGTCGGCTTTGCGCCGGGTCCGTCCCCGGCTGCGCTACGCTCCGCCGGGGACGGACCCGGCGCAAAGCCGCAG
>NZ_CAJAXH010000312.1 GCF_903946935.1 uncultured Thiodictyon sp. | reverse complement strand
GTTGACGCTCGCGATCGGTTACGAGGACAGGCGCAGGACGAAGCAAGGGCATCGAAAAAACCAGAGTAGATCACGAAGTTTGCATCTTACAACGCGCTCTTCAGAAACGGTATTAGGATTTTCATCCTGCGGTACTAGTCCCAGCGCTTCGCGGGGAGCCGCCGCCGACTCCCCGCAAGAAACTTCACAGAGACCGACATGCTCGAGTTAAGACCATCGGACCGGCGCGGCGTCGCGAATCTCGGCTGGCTGCATTCGCGGCACAGCTTTTCATTCGGCAGCTATTACGACCCGGACCAATCCGGCTTCTCGGACCTGCTGGCGATCAACGATGACCGGGTCCGCCCGGGGCGTGGCTTCGATACCCACGGCCACCGCGATATGGAAATCGTCTCCTACGTGCTCGCGGGGACATTGGAACACCAGGACTCGATGGGCACCGGCTCAGTCATCCGCCCGGGCGACGTGCAGATGATGAGCGCCGGCAGCGGCGTCCGCCACAGTGAATACAACGCCTCGCGTACGCAAGAAGTCCATTTCTTGCAGATCTGGATCATCCCCGACCGCCAGGGGGTGACGCCGCGCTATCAACAGACGTACGTTGACGCTGCCGACAAGCGGGGCCGATTGCGCCTGATCTGTTCACCAGACGGCGCCGCGGGCTCGCTCTCGCTCTATCAGGACACCCGCATCTATGCTGGGCTCTTCGACGGCGGCGAGCAGCAGCGATTCACCCTACCCGAGCACCGCTTCGGCTATATTCAGGTCGCCCGCGGCACGCTCAAGGTGAATGGTGAGCGACTTTCGGAAGGCGACGGCGCACGGCTGCGCCAGGTGCGCGACCTCGATTTCAGTGAGGGCGAAGACGCCGAGGTGCTGTTATTCGATCTGCGCCCGAATGAATCACCGAACTATTGAAAGACGGCGATGCTCACGCCAACCGGCTCGCCAGAAAATCGATCAGCACGCGCACGCGATGGGGCAGATAACGATTACTCGGCAGTAGCGCATAGATGCCCAGGTCGGGCGGCGAAAACTCATCCAGCAGGGTCACGACGCGGCCGGCCGCGAGCAAATCGGCGGCGATGAAATCCGGTTGGATCGTGATCCCCAGCCCTTGCGCGGCCGCCGCCGCCAGCACCTCGCCGTTATTCGCCTGTAACCGGCATGGCACATGAAAGTTTTCCACTTGCTCATTCACCATGAATGACCAGGGCCGGCTATTGGACTGGGGTGAATAGCCAATGCAGTCATGACGCGCCAGCTCGGACGGGTGCCGGGGCCAGCCACGACGGGCCAGATAGTGCGGCGCCGCGATGGTCATCAGCCGACAGGTGCCGAGCTTACGCGCGATGTCGCCGGGGGCCAGCCGGGCGCTGATGCGGATCGAGAGATCCACCCCCTCCTCGATCAGGTTCAGCTCGCGGTCGGTAAAATCCAGCGCCAGGCAAATCTCCGGATAGGTCTGGGAAAACTCCAGCAGCAGCGGTGCCAAGCGCTTGAGCCCGAAACTCAGCGGCAGGCCGACGCGCAGGTGGCCGCGCGGCGTCAGGCGCGCCTCCATCACCTCCGCCTCGGCCGTCTCCACCAGGTCGAGGATCGCCCGGCAGCGCTCCAGGTAGGCGCTGCCGGCCGAGGTCAGGGTCAGCCGCCGCGTACTGCGCACCATGAGCTTGATCCCCAGATGCTCCTCCAGCGCGGCAATCTGGCGCGTCACCACCGAACGGGCGACCCCCAGTTGGCCCGCCACCGCGGCAAAACTGCCGAGCTCGACCACCCGAACAAAGAGATGCATGGCGTCGAGTCGGTTCATGGGCGCTCTTGGCTACAATTCGGGGTAACTACTCAGGTACCCGAGCCCAGCCCGCGGCGGCCGACTACGCGAAGCGCGGCTGAGGCGGGGTGCCCTGGAAGGTCAGGGTAAGGGCGTTGAAGAGATTCGCGCCCTGCTTGTGCATGGTCGCCAGATAGGAGCG
>NZ_CAJAXH010000311.1 GCF_903946935.1 uncultured Thiodictyon sp. | reverse complement strand
CACCGTCGCCGCCACCATCCAGCGCCTGGCACGCAACGTCCGCCTGGTGTTTGACTACCTGGGCATGACCGAAAATTCCCGCCGTCGGCGGGGACGGCCAGCCACGGCGGGCTAGAACGGATTTGCCGTGGTTACAGGGACAGTATGCCTTATTCGATTCCTTCGACTGGAGACTTATGCTACTGTCCCCGAGATTTCCGGCGTCCCTACGGCGAGGCTCGACACGGGAAAACAGTGAGGTGACTTATGGGTGCAACGCATGTGACGGTGACAATAAGGAATCCTGCAAGCCCGGAAAGATCATGGGAAGGGCTCTTTCTTGTTGATACCGGTGCAACCGATTCTCTTGTTCCAAGAGATTCTCTGGAGTCCATTGGCCTAAAGCCCAAGGCACAGCGCATTTACGAGCTTGCCGACGGTAGCGAAATCCGGATGGACATTACAACAGGCGACATTGAGTTTATGGGGGAGATTGTCGGGGGAACGATTATTTTTGGCGATCCTGGAACGGAACCCATCCTGGGAGTGACCGCCTTAGAGTCTGTGGGCATTGATGTCGATCCACGAAATCAAACATTGAAACGTCTACCCGCAATCCGGCTAAAAATACTAAAAACAGTAGGACAGCAATAGGGGCCAACCTCGATTTCTTTCAATATTCGAGACCATCTATGCGGGGAGGAAGCGACTTGGCTAACCAAAACATTGTGTTTGCTGGTGACAAGGTAGCGCTCATCGGCCGGGGCAAGACATCCGCTGAGCATTCACCTGGAAAGCTGGAACAACACGCCGACTGCGTCCGCTCGAACGGCTCGCCCGTGGGCTATTTCGGCGAGGCTGGCGAGGGTAGCGGCTATACTATTTCGGCGGTGCTCATCGGTATTCGCGGCGAAGTCTACGACCTGGATGGATTCAAGAGGAGTCGACCCTATTACGTCGACGCCACGATCGCGCGGCTGCGGTGTCGTCTCGACCGCCCTCGTGGTTCGCGTATCGAGTTCACAGGCAGAGCGCTTCGACGACTATTGGAACCGTCTGACCGAAGACCCCGGCACGTTCCGCCTGCTCGGCAAGAACTGCTCCACTCGCGCCTCGGGCGCCTTTCGCCACGCTGATATCCTCGCCGCCGGAATTCCCGAGCTCGACACGCCGAATAATCTTTATGAGCAGATCATAAGACAGCGACGGGACATCTGTGAAAGCTACTCGGGATACATCGGCTTTACGACCGTGGGGAGCGGCATGACCATGGCCGTCGAGGACCCATGAGCGCGCACCGGCGGCGCTTCAGGTTGGTGGCCGCTACGTCGCTCGCGACGGCGCTCACCCTGTTCAACCTATCGAGAGAGGAGTCTTACGCCATGGCCGATCCGTTGGTACAATTGGGATGGGAATGGCGCGCCGAGCGCGCTCTTGAGCAACGAGCGGGCCTGCGACTCATCCAGATTAAGAAAGAGGGGAATGGCTTGTTTGGCATTGGTCGCTCCCCCTCTCTTGGTGGTTCGCTGCCCGATGCCCAGCGCGTTCAGGCAGAGATCATCGCGGTGGACCGGCTCGGTCGGGCAGAGGCCGGCACCAGGATCGGATTTCGCATTCCCAAGCGAGAACTCAGGGGTGCAAAGGAGGGCGCGCTCGTCGCCATCGGCATGATCGGCCAAGACGTCGTGTGCTTCGTTCCAGCGCCAGCACAGATTACCGAAACATCGCTCGCTAGCTGGATATCTGAAGCGCATTGTCCCTGAGCTCAGGCTGACACTCTCGTGAAGGCCAAGCGGGGTAAAGGGGCGCTAGCGCAATAGCACGCAGTTAGGCGACTAGCTTTCTTGTGGAGGATTGAATGACCTTTTCAGTTGTCGCCTTCGACCCTGCCAACGGCGATCTGGGCGTGGCCGTGCAGTCGAAATTTCCCAATGTCGGGATATCCATCCCCTTCGCCAAGGCGGGCGTGGGCGCGGTGGCGACCCAGTCCTATTGCAATACCAGCTTCGGTCCGCGTGGGCTCGCGCTGCTGGAAAACGGTGCCTCACCCGAGCAGGCACTGGCCATCCTGATCGATGGCGACCCACAGCGCGACGACCGCCAGGTCGGGATCATCGACGCGCGCGGGCGTACCGCCAACTTCACCGGCGCCAACTGTTTCGGTTGGGCGGGCGCGGCCCAAGGCCGGAACTGCTCGGCCCAGGGCAACACCCTGACCGGCCCCCAGGTCGTGTCCGAGATGGTGCGGGCGTTCGAGGAGACCGGCGGCACGCTCGCCGAACGCCTGCTGGCCGCACTCCACGCCGGCCAGGCCGGCGGCGGGGATCGGCGCGGCCAGCAGTCCGCGGCCCTGGTGGTGAAGCGCGCGGGCGGCGGCTACGGCGGTTTCGACGACCGCTATGTCGAGGTCTCGGTCTGCGACCATCCGACGCCGATCAGCGAACTGGCGCGGCTCTACGCCATCCATCGGCTGACCTACCTCACCAGCGACCCGGATCGATTGGTCCAGATCGACCCCGCCATCGCCGGCGAGCTGCAAGGGATTCTGCATGCACGCGGCTTTTATCAGGGTCCGGTAAACGGTCAATGCGATGCGGAGCTACTCCGCCGCCTGCACGATTTTATGGGCTGGGAGAACTACGACGCCCGCATCCGCGACGATGACCGCATTGACCTGGAGGTGCTGGAGGACATCCGCCGGAAACACGAGCGCTTTCTAGGCGCCGGGACATAGTGTTCGCAATCCGCAGCCGCGCGGAAATCCCCGCCCGACACAGAACGAAGCTTAAGGTAAAGATCGATGGAAATACTGACCCTGATTGAGAACACAACGGAAACTGATTCCTTAAGAAGTGAGCATGGGCTATCTCTTTTGTTGAAAACCGGAAAGAACAGTCAACTATTATTTGACACCGGGGCTTCAGGCGCATTTCTCGATAATGCGATACAGCTTGGGGTGGACCTATCCAGCATTAGTTGCGTGGTCATCTCGCATGGTCATTACGATCACGGCGGGGGCTTGTTTGATTTTTTTGAGATCAACAAGACGGCGAAGGTATATATCAGTAAATACGCTTTTAAGAAATACTATTCCAGCAATAACGCCGATCATTGCGCACCTATTGGCGTGGCTGGGAAACCGTTGAGGTATATCGGCCTTGATACTGAGCGCCTTGAGAGATACGCCCAGCGATTTCAGTCGATCGATGACGTGACAAATCTATTTGACGGTGTCTATCTCGTGCCAAACATCGTTGGCGAGTATCCGCGGCCTAATGGGAATAAGGCGCTCTTCAGCGGGGCTGGTGGCGACGCGGTACACGATGACTTTAGACATGAAATGATTTTAGTGGTCAAGGAAGATGACGGTATCATCATTTTCACAGGGTGCGGGCACAGCGGGATTCTCAATATGATCGAGACGGTGAGACGATCGCATTTTGAGGGTCCTATTAAAGCCATTGTGGGAGGATTACATCTCCAACTTGAGTCTGGGACAAACTCGTTTGCCGACGAATCGGATCAAATAACGGCTATCGGTAAAAAGCTGACTGACCTCGGGGTCACAGACATCCATACGGGCCATTGCACGAGCTTGGCCGCAAGCGAACGGCTTTCGGTTGGGTTCGGGAAAAAGATATCGCGCATTCATACCGGTTCGCGCTTTACACTTTGAAATGCTTGATACGCGCAATACGGCTGCGATAATGAGTCAGGCGCAAGGTTTTATAGTGGAGGGACTGACAATGAGAATCAAAAACCTGCTCGCCATCGCAACTGTTTGCTTGGTGGCATTCACCGCTCAGATCGCGCGCGCGGCGGACCCACTGCCTTCGTGGAACGACGGCCATGCCAAACAAGCCATCATCGGCTTCGTCGAGAAGGTCACGACTCCCGGTACACCGGACTTTGTGCCAGTGCCCGAGCGCCTCGCCACCTTCGACAACGACGGCACCCTCTGGTGCGAACAGCCGATGTATGTCCAGGCGTTTTTTGTCTTCGACCGCATCAAACAGATGGCCCCGCAACACCCGGAGTGGAAGGACCAGGAACCCTTCGCCTCCGTGCTCAAGGGGGACCTGAAAAGCGCCCTCGCCGGGGGTGAGAAATCACTGGTCGCGCTGATGTTAGCCACCCACGCGGGTATGACCACCGATGCGTTTGAAAAGGCCGTCACCGACTGGATCGCCACTGCGAAACATCCAAAAACCGGCAGGCACTTCACCGCAATGGTCTATCAGCCCATGCTTGAGTTGCTCGCCTACCTGCGTGCCAACCGGTTCAAGACCTTCATCGTTTCCGGCGGTGGCATCGAGTTCATGCGGCCTTGGGCGGAGCAGGCTTATGGCATCCCGCCCGAACAAATCGTCGGCTCCACCGGGGGCCTGAGGTATGAGGTGCGGAACGGCACCCCAGTCATCGTGAAGACCCCCGAGCTGGTGCTCAATGACGACAAGGAAGGCAAGCCGGTCGGCATCCAGCGTCACATCGGCCGCCGCCCCATCATGGCCTTCGGCAATTCCGACGGGGATTTCCAGATGTTGGAATGGACCACCAGCGGCCAGGGCCCGCGCCTTGGCATGATCGTCCACCACACCGACGCGGAACGCGAGTTCGCCTACGACCGCGAATCGCCGGTCGGCAGGCTCGACCGGGGCCTTGACGAAGCCCCCGCCAAAGGCTGGGCCGTGGTGGATATGAAAACCGACTGGAAGGCCATTTTCCCGGCGACGCAGTGAGGTGAGCAAACTTGGGCGCCGGCGCCGGCAGCGGTCGCAAACCGCCTCATCCGCGACCGCAAACCAGTCGTCACGGCCGCAGCGCCTCCAGACGCCCATCCCGGATGCCGAATTGGCGCCCGCCCAGTCGTTCGCGCTGCTCCGGGTCATGGCTCACCCAGAGCACGGCGGCGGCGTGTCCGGCGCGGTAAGCCTCCACCACCAGTTCCACCCGCGTGCGGTTGCTCGGGTCCAGGTTGGCGGTGGCCTCGTCCAGCAACAGGGCCTCCGGGTCCTGCGCCAGCAGCCGGGCCAGGGCCAGGCGCTGACGCTCACCGGTGGAGAGCCGCGAGACGGACCAGCCGCACACGTCCGGCTCAAAGCCCAGGTCGGCGAGCAGGCCATGAAGACCCGCGCCAGCCGCCGCTTGCGGGAAGTGCTCGCCCACCCCATCCGCCCACCAGAAGGCCTCCGCGGGCAGGAGCCCGACCCGCCGCCGCCAGCGCGACGGCGTCATGGCGGAGCGCGCCTCGGCCCCCAGCCAGACCTCGCCAGTGTGGGGGTCCAGGTCGGCCACCGCACGCAGGAGCAGGCTCTTGCCGGAGCCCGAGGGACCGGAGATGAAGACCCGCTCGCCCGGGTCCAGGGCGAGGCTCACCGGGGCAAGGACCCGCGGGCAGACCGCGTCTAGACGCAGGCTGGTCATCATTTGCGCCGGAATACCAAATCCCGAACCTGGTGACCGAGACGTTCGCCGCGCTGCTCGAAGCGGGTCAGTGGGCGGGCATCCGGGCGCGGCGCAAACTGGCCGGGCCCGGCGGCATTCTCGAAGGGCGAGGCCGGGGCCTCCAGCACCTCGAGCATCTGTGCCGCGTAATGCTCCCAGTCCGTGGCCGCGTGGAAGACGCCGCCGGGGGCGAGCACCCGGGCCAGCAGGTCGAGAAAGGCCGGGGTCAGGATGCGGCGTTTGTGGTGGCGCAGCTTGGGCCAGGGGTCAGGGAAGAAGAGCTGGACCCGCTCCACCGATCCCGGCGGGAGGCCCTCGGTGAGCAGCTCCACCGCGTCGTGGCGGACCACGCGCAGGTTCGTGAGCCCGCGCTGCTCGATCTCCAGGAGCAGATGGCCGACCCCGGGACCGTGGACCTCCACCCCCAGCCAGCGGTGCGACGGCGCGGCCGCGGCCATCGCCGCCAGGCTGTCGCCGTTGCCGAACCCGATCTCCAGCACCACCGGGCCGGCATCGCCGAAGAGTGCCGCCAGGTCGAGCGGCGTGCCGGGCACCCAGTCCACCCCGTAGCGCGGCCACAGGTCGACAAAGGCGCGCTCCTGCGCCGCCGTCAGCCGCCCTTGGCGCAGCACAAAACTGCGCACCGGGCGGCGCCGGTCGGGCGCTGAGGGCGCCGGGCTGGGGCTCGCTGGTGCGCCCTCACAGGGGTTTAGATCGTCGGATTGGTTCAAATGAATAGGTGCCGTAAGAAGGATTGAGGTCCAGGCCAGCGCCGCGCCCTAAGCCCGCGCAAGGAATCCGAGCAACACCGGATTGACCAGGTTGGGGCGGCTGTCAAAGGTGCCGTGGCCGGTGTCGGGGACGACGAAGAGCTGCGCGTTGGGCAGGGCCCGATAGACGTCGATGGTGTGATCGAGGCGGATCAGGTCGTGGTCGCCGGCCATGAGCAACACGGGTTGGCGGATGGTGGCGAGCAGCGCCGGGCTCAGGTCCTGCTCGGTGGGGGCGTGCAGCCAGAGCTCCCGGAGTTTGGCCCCGGTCTCCTCCGGCGCCTCGGCCGCCGCGTCGCTCTCCGCCTGGAGCGCCTCCAGATGGCCCTGCGGCAGTCCGGCGGGTGAGATATTGACGCCACTGACGACCAGACGATTGACTAGTTCTGGGTAGCGGATCGCCAGCATCAGGCCGAGGATGCCGCCGTCGCTGAATCCCACCAGGTCGACTGAATCGATCCGCAGGCGCCGCAGCAGGGCGGCGGTGTCCTGCATCATCGCGCCGTAGCTCAGTGGACCTGGGACGCCCGGGGTGCGGCCCTGGCCGACCTGGTCGGGGGCGATCACCTCGTGTCCGGCGTCGATCAGTGCGCCGATCTGGTTCGCGAAGGCGTGCTCGCCCGAGTCGCCGCCGCCATGCAGCAGCAGCACCGGCGAGCCGCTGCCGGCCCGCAGGTAATACATCCGGTGCCCGTTGACCTTGGCCCACTGCCCCGGCTCCGCGCCCACGGCGACCGGCAGCAGCAGGGCACCGGCGGACAACAGCAGGCGCAGGAGGAGGTTGGACGGCAGGCGGGGGCGGTTCATGGCCTTCTATATTGGGGGAGCGCGTGATTCTCGGCAAGTTCGCTGGCGCCGCAGTGATGCCGAGCGACCGTCATTTCGGCTTCGGCGGCCGTTGTCGCTCCATTTGCGCGGTTGACTCGGCGGGCACCACGGCTCAGGATTCCGACTCATATCCAAGCCGGAATTCAGATCATGCCTAAGCTCTCAGTTGCCCAGGACATCATTCCGATCGGCGAGTTCAAGGCCCAGGCATCACGCCTGTTGCGCCAGGTATGCCAGGGCGCACGCCCCTTGGTGATCACCCAGAACGGTCGACCGGCTGGGGTTCTGCTGTCTCCCACTGAGTATGACCGGCTATGTGCCCGGGAACTGCTCCTGGAATCGCTCGCGGCCGGGCTCGCCGATGCAGCCGAGGGACGGCTGATGGGGTCCGACACCTTGCGCGAGCGCTTGGCGGCACGCCGCGCCGACTCCGGATCAGACTGACCATGAGGGTGCGCTGGACAGATCAGGCCTTTCTGCGCCTGGCAGAGATCGAAGACTTTATCGCCCGGGACAATCCCAAGGCCGGGGCGCGCATGGCCGAGCGCATCATTGATCGAGGCGATGCCCTCGCCGACCAGCCCTATCTGGGCCGCCCGTTGCCCGAGCTGCCTGGAACCGAACTGCGGGAGGTCATTGTGGGCAATTACCGCATCATTTATCGGGTGCGCGAGGACCAAGTCGAGGTACTCACGGTGTTCGAGGGGCACCGACGGCTGCCGACGGAGGACTTACCCGAAGGCGATTTGGATTAACGGGCGCTAGGTTTAGGTGAGATCTACCCCGCTTCCGGCGCGCAGATAGTCAATGCGGTGGCCGTTGACCTTGGTCCAGTGTTCCAATACCGCTTTTTGTGAGCAGCGACGCGTGTTTGATCCCAGCCGGGAGGAAATGGTGACTGCTTCATTAGTTGTTCCTGTGGCGACGCCGAAAGGCGATCAGGGGTTTGCCGCGGAGATCCTAAGCGATGATAATGAAAAACCTTCCGACTCCGGACCTTGAAACCCCGGACAGCTCCAAATCAAGACTCGGTATATGGCCGCCACGTCATAATATACTTAAGGGCTAGACCTCGTATGGACCAAGAAACCGCTCACCATTAAAATGAATTAGGTGCGATGGCGAATCGGCCACCCAGACATCTGTTTCCCATGCAAATCTACATCGACGCCGAGTTCAGCCAGCAGCGGGGCGTCGAAATAGCCCCATTTGTCGCCCGTATCTCCCGCATAGACCGGCATGCTACCCGGTGCGAAACGCTGGGCGAACTCCTCGATAATGGCCCGAATAAGTTCACTGTGGTCCCCAGGGCTGAGTGTGATTTCCTTGCCTGGCGCGATCTTGACGGGTATTCGACTCTGTTCGCGTACCATGGCATACTTGGCCGCCAGCGTCTCGCGACTGGCGAGATAAGTCGCTAGCGACTGATGCCACCCCGGGGTGCCGAAACTGCGTAATAGTGTCAACGCCGCCGGCCCAATCTGGTAAACCGCTTTCGGACTATTCACCGGCCGCATGAGGTCGTCCGGGTTGTAAAGTGCAATACCGATCGAATTGATCGTCGATCATTGCCTGAGTTGGTGCGATATCTTTAGCGATCCCCCACTCCCCGAGGGCAATAAGGGCCGCGCGGCTTGGGTATTTCATGAGCTTCAAGTCCGTGGCGTTTACCTGCGTGTGTCCGTTGAAGCGCCGGAAATTCTCATCGACGGCCGTCGTGCTGAGAAACAGGGCCAAACCCTGCGCGAGCGCTTCCGGCAAGCCGTGCTTGCACTCATGAAATACGTTCAAATGGTTCTCGAAACCCAGGGCATCAACGCCCCCGAAGGCGCTGGGTCGTACCACTGCGGCAATAATCCGCCGTTTCTCTTCTTTGGCTGAGAAGCGACGCACCACACAATAAAAGCCATTCGGGTAAAGCCATTTTTCGGTTTCCGCGTTGCGCTGGATCGCGTTGGGTTTTTTCAGTTCCGGTTTCGGCCATTCTGTGCCCATGTCTCTAAAATGGGCGGGATAAAGCAAAGGGACAGTGCCCTGCTCCGGCATGTTCCGCAGATATTCTTTTAGCCGAAAGTCGACCACCGGGCCGGTTGAGACGCTGGCGCCGACCTCACCAAGCGAATAGTGGACAGCGGCCGACAACTCAATGGCATTGGGCTCGGTCGTCATCGGCACATGAATGAAACGTGCGGGATCATCCGGCAACACGATGCGATCAAACGGATGGCTGTCTGAGGCAAGGTCGCCAAAGGAGTCATCGGTGGACGTGCTCACGGTGATGTCATCTTGCGTGGCGCCACGCTCGAACGCGATGATGATGTTCTCCTGTAACACCCCGTCATCTTTGAACGCCTTGTTGCGCGAATCGAACAGATGCAGGTGACGGATCGCGGCGTGCTTCAGCAGAAAATCGCGGAAAGGACGGTAATAGGGTCCATTGCAAAAGCTGCGCGGGATGATCGCGACGACCTGCCCGCCGTGGGCCATCAAAGCCACGGACAAAGCCACGAAGGCGGAATAGAGATTCACCGTCTCAATGCCAACCCCCCGGAGCAACAGACGGTAGCGCGAGTCGCTGCCGATCTTCTTGTAGGGTGGATTAAGAATGGCGTGGGTAAAATCGGCCTGTCCGAACTGGACGCGATTGATCGCGTGCTCGATAAAATCGCCGCCAACAATTTCGTAAGTCAGCGTTGCGCGCGCCCGATAGCTGGCCAGAGAGCGATCCAGTTCCTTATGAAGCAGACTATCCAACTCGAAGGCAGTCACTGCGATGGCAGAAAAACTCAGATCGCCTGGTCGGCACCTTTCCAGGAATGCACTTGCCAGGGAGCCGATGCCTGCACCGGGATCGAGTAGACGACACTGGTCCGCGCCGGTCGGGCGAAATAGCCCGGCCATAAAATGTGCCGTGCTCGCCGGCGTGAGAAATTGCCCGAATTGCGACTTCCTCGTCGGCGTCGTGTCCCTTGATATTCTCAACCTGGTTTGTTCGAGTGCCGATAACAAGCACTACCGCTCTTATTTGCGTTCATTCGCGTTCCTTTGCGGACCAATCTCTTCTCTCCTACCGCCGCTCCTTGATCTCCACCCCGAGCGAGCGCAGCTTGCGGTACAGATGGGTGCGCTCCATCCCGGCCTCCTTGGCCATCTTGCTCACGTTGCCGATGTGCTTCTCCAACTGGTAGTCGAGATACGCCTTCTCGAATTGCTCGCGCGCCTGACGCAGCGGCTGGTCGAAGGAGACGAGCCCCTCCAGCGGCGGGGCCTGGACCGGCGGCGGGGCGCCCAAGGCGGCCTCGACCTCCTGTTGGGTGATCTCATCGCCGGTCCCCAGGATCAGGACCCGCTGCACCAGGTTCTTGACCTCGCGCACGTTACCGGGCCAGGTGTAGTTGCGCAGGAAGTTCTGGGCGCCGACGCTGAAACGCCGGTAGGGGAGCTTCTCGTGGGTGGCAAAGAAATCGAGATAAAAGTTCAACAGGTCGGGGACGTCCTCGGCGTGGTCGCACAGCGCCGGGATGTTCAGGGGGACCACATTCAGATGGTAGAACAGGTCCTCCCGGAAGCGGCCGGCCCGCACCTCGTCCTCCAGGTTACGCTGGGTCACTGCGATGATTCGCACGTCGATCGCCACCGGTTCGACCCCACCGACCCGCAGGAAGGAGCCGTTGTCCAGCGCCCCTAACAGCAGTGCCTGGGCCTCCAGGTCCATGTCAGCCACCTCGTCCATCAACAGCGTGCCGCCGGCCGCCTTTTCCAGGCTGCCATAGTGGGTCGCCCCCGCCTCCTCGCTGCCGAAGAGCTCCCGGGCGGCGCTGCCGCCGGTGAGCGCCGAGACGCTGAGATCGATGAAGGGCCGATCGCGCCGCGGGCTCTGGGCGTGGAGATAGCGGGCGAAGGTCTCGCGTCCGCTGCCGGACTCACCGGTGATCAGCACCCAGGTGTCGTGCTGGGCAATACGCTTGATCTGCTCGCGCAGCCGTTGCATGGCCGTGCTGCGTCCGACCGGCTCCTGGACGATCGGGGCGCGGCGCTTGAGTCCGATATTCTCCTGTTGGAGCTTCTCCGCCTCCAGTGCCCGCCCCACGGTGAGCAGTAGCTTGGCCATGGACAGTGGCTTTTCCAGGAAGTCGTAGGCCCCCAGGCGGGTCGCCTCCACCGCCGTCTCCACCGTCCCGTGGCCGGACATCATGATCACCGGGCAAGGCAGGCCTTGGTCCTGCGCCCACTCCTTGAGCAGGCTGATGCCGTCGAGATCCGGCATCCAGATATCCAGCAGGATCAGGTCGGGGCGCCGCTCGCGCAGCGCCAGGCGGGCCGCCGCGCCGCTCTCGGCGCCGCTCACCTGGTAGCCCTCGTCCTCCAGGATCTCCTGGACCAGACCCCTGATGTCCGGTTCGTCATCGACGACCAAGATGTGTGTCGCGCTCATGGATGTGGGTGTCGCTCTCGCTCGGCTGCCGCTGCCGGCAGACCCCCGGTACAGATTGGCAGACGGACCCGGATGGTGGCCCCGCTGCCGGTGTTCTCGGCGCCGATCATACCGCCGTGCTCCTCGATTATCTTCTTGACGATGGCCAGCCCCAGCCCGGTGCCCTTGGGCTTGCTGGTGACATAGGGCTCGAACATCCGCTCCTGGATGTCGCTGCCGAACCCGGGGCCGTTGTCCGCCACCTCCAATTGAACCAGGCCGACGCCGCTCCCCGCGGCGCCATCGTCGAGCCGTTGGGTACTGACCTCGATGCGGGCGTCCGCATGCCCCTCGAGGGCCTCCTGAGCGTTCTTGATCAGGTTATGGATCACCTGACGCAGGCGCAACGCATCCCCGCGCACCCAGGTCGCGGGCGCCTCCAGCCGAACCGTCAAGGCGCTCGCCCCCGCGCTGCGGTACAGATCCAGGACCTCTTGGACCAGGCGATCGAACGCCAGTGGCGTGGGCGCGGCCTGGGGGGTGCGGGCGTAGTCGGAGAAGTCGTTGACCATGCACTTCATGGCCTCGACCTGCGCCACGATGGTGCGGGTGGAGCGGTCGATCAGTTGGGCGTCCTGCGGGCTGGCGGTGGGCAGGAGCTTGTGGCGCAACCGTTCCGCGGAGAGTTGGATGGGGGTGAGCGGGTTCTTGATCTCGTGGGCGAGGCGGCGCGCCACCTCGCCCCAGGCGGCGTTGCGCTGGGCCGCGATCAGGGTGGTGATGTCGTCGAAGACCACCACATGGCCACGCCCGTCGGTGCCCGGCAGGGGCAGGGTACTGCCCCGGCACATCAGTGTCTGGCGCCCCGCGGTGCGTTGCAGGACGATCTCCTGTCGCCAGTCCTGGCCCGCCTCCAAGTGGCCGCGTACCGCCTCGGTCCAGGGCGCGAGCCCCGGCTGTGCGGCCTCCAGGTCCGCGAGGCTACGGTCCTCGTCATCGTCGAGTCCCAGGTTGAGGATCTGGCGGGCGGCCGGGTTGGCGGTGCGCAAATGCTGCTCGGCATCGAATGCAACCACCCCGGAGGAGAGCCGCCCGAGCACCGTCTCCAGGTAGGTCCGCTGGGTCTCGACCGCCAGTTGACTGCGCTCGGCGGCATCGCGCGCCTGGGCAATGCGCCGCGTCATGGTATTGAATGAGGCCACCAGGAAGGCCAATTCGTCGTCGTGTTTGGGCAGGGGCAATTGCTGCTCATAGTCGCCCTCGGCCACCGCGCGGGTGCCGCGGGCGATATCGGCCACCGGGGCAACCAGGCGCCGCGCTGTATGGAAGGCACCGATCAGCGCTGCCATGACGCCGAACAGGAGCACCAGCGACAGGGTGAGTGAGAAGCTCGTCTTGAGCGATTGCCGCAGATAGGCGAGCTCCGTATAACGGTTATAGGCGTCCTCCAGGCCGGCCGACAGCTCGGTGATGCGGCTCGAGGTGGGAAAGATCGCCTGCATCTGGAGCGGCCGGCCGCCTGGATCGCGGACCACCACCCGCACCACCAGTTCGTCGCCCGGACCGGTCTCGGTCCCCACATAGTTGTTGCCGGCGCGCAGCCCTTGCTGGATCTCCCCATCCGCGTAGCTCGGGACCAGTTTGGCCGGGTCCTGGTTGGCGGTGCCCAAGACCTCGCCGGAGGGCCCAAAGACACTCAACTCCTCGGCCCCGGAATGCCGCCTCATGCTGTTCAGGTTCAGTGCAATGGCGGTGGAGGACCGGTCCTGGATACCGCTCAACAGGGCCTCGGTGTATTTGACCAGGACCCGTTGATTGAGATCCAGCGAGGCCTGATTGAGCACCAGTGCGTCCTGCATGGCGCGGCCGATGTCCACGTCGAACCAACTGTCGATACCGCGCAGCAGGAACCCCAGTGAGAAGTAATAGACGACCCCCACCGGCAACAGCGAGATGAGAATAAACAGGACGACGATCCGCAGCGTCAGGCGCGAACCGGCCGCCTGGCGGCGATAGCGGCGCACCAGCTTGACCACGTTCACCACCACCAGCACGGCCAGGATCAGCAGACCGCCCAAGACCGCAAACAGCAGCGGCACGAAGGCGCGGCTCAAGTCCTCTGAGTTCTGGATCGCATCGCGCATCAGCACGAGGGCGACAAACAGCGCGACCACCAGCGCGGCGACCGGCACCATGCCCAGGGCGCGTATATTTTTCAAGGTTTCAGGGGCCATTTCGTCCAAGCGCTGGCCAGCTTCCAGGCCCCGCTCAGGTAGGCCGTGGGCCGCAACGGCAGGGGCAACGCCTCGATCTCCAGTGAAACCTTGAGGTGGACCTCATAGGCCTTGCCCGGCTCGAGTCGATTCTGGTCGACCAGCTCCAGGCCCTTGATCTCCCCTAGCGCGGCGATGGCCGCCTCGCGGGTCACAAAGGTCCGCCCGGCGGTCCCCGGCAGTCGGTAGACCTCGTAGGTCTCCGACAGCGGCTTGTGCCGGATGGCGTAGCGTAGCTCCAGTTCTGTGACGCTGCTGTCCCAAATCCAGGCGTCGGCCTGCCGGACCTGGAACTGCATCAGGATGGTCAGGGGCACACCGTTGGCCAGGGCCTCCAGGGCCTCGGGCGAGAAGCGATAGTCGATGAGTGCATCCAGGGTATAGGTCCCATCGACCAGGCGGGTCTCTACCTGGGTCACCCGAAAGTCGGCGGCCAGGGCGTGCCAGGTCAGCACGAGCGCCAGCAGCGCCAACCACCAGGTACGCCCCCGGCGGTGACCGGGCCGGCGGCCCGTCACCGGAAGCCTCATGGGGCCAACTTCTCGAGCAGGGCGAAATAGAAGCCATCGCTCCCCGCGTCGGTGGGCAGCAATTGGTAGCCGTGGGGGCGCGCTCGCCCGTCGCCAATCGGGATCGCCCGCTCACTGGCCTGCGGCTGGCGCGCGAGAAAGGCGGCGATCTGGTCCTGATTCTCCGCCGCCAACAGCGAACAAGTGACATAGAGCAGCCGCCCGCCCGGCACCAGCAACGGCCAAATCGCGTCCAGGATACGCGCCTGCAAGGCACACAGCTCCGCGATATCGGTGGCTCGGCGCAGCCATTTGATGTCCGGGTGACGGCGAATCACCCCGGTGGCGGAGCAGGGCACATCGAGCAGGATCCGGTCGAAGAGCGGTCGATCCCAGGCGCCACGCGGCGCGGCCGCGTCCGCGCATTCCACCCGGGCGTTGAGCCCAAGCCGGGCCAGATTTTCACGCAGTGGGACCAAACGCGCGGCTGCCGAGTCGATGGCCACCAGCTCCAACCCGGGGCCAGCGCGCTCCAGAATATGTGCGGTCTTCCCGCCGGGGGCGGCACAGGCGTCCAGCACGCGCTCGCCGGGTTGGGCGTCAAGGAGCTGGGCGGCGAGTTGAGCGCCGCCGTCCTGCACCGAGACCAGGCCCTCGGCAAAACCGGGCAGGGTCTGGGCCGGCACCGGGCGGTCCAACATCAGGCCGGACTCGGTGCCCGCAATGGGGCGGGCGGTGATCCCGTCGGCCGCCAGCAGGCCGGCGTAGGCGCGCCGATCGGTGCGGGTGGCGTTGACCCTCAGGCTCATCGGCGGGCGGGCGTTGCTGGCGCCGACGATGGCCTCCCAGTCCTCTGGCCAGTCCCGGCGTAGCGCGGCCAAGAGCCACTCCGGGAACAGCCAGCGCACGCTGGGCAGGGCGTCGGCCTCCGCCAGCAGGGCCTCACGCTCGCGCAGGAAGCGGCGCAGCAGGGCGTTGACCAGGCCGGCCTTGTCCGGCTTGCCGAGCAGACGCACGGCCTCCACGGTGGCGGCGACCGCCGCGTGGGGGGGCGTACCGAGCACCGTGAGCTGGTAGAGACCGACCAGGATCAGGGCCTCCAGGTCGCGGTCGCTCGGCTTGACCGGGTGGTGCAGCAGGATACCGACCAAGGCCTCCAGCCGCGGCAGGACCCGCAGGGTGCCGTAGATCAACTCCTGGGTGAGTGCGCGATCCGCCGGCGGGCGGGGCAGGACGGATTGGCTCATCACCCGGGTGAGCGATTGGCCGCGGTCGCGTACCTGGTGGATGGCCAAGGCGGCGGCGGCGCGGGCGTCCGCGCCCGGTTGGCGTTCCGCGTCGGCCGGGCCGCTCCATGGCGAGGGTGGCGTATCCGGTTGATCCCCCCGCCGCGGCGCCCCGCGGCGCTCCCGCCGGGCGGGGGCGTTCCCGGTGGGGCCAGCGCGAGCGGCGCCCGCCTTGGCCCGGCCCCAGGGGTTTTCGCGCCCGCTGGCGTCCCGTGGGTTTGGGGATGGGGTCGCGCGGCGGTCGCGGTCCGTCGGGTCTTTGGGTCCGCGTTCAGCCAAGACACACTCCAGTCATCGCTCGGGCGTTGAGAAAGTCGGCAGCGTCCATGGGGCGCTTGCCGGGCGGCTGCAGACGGGTGATCGCGAGCAAGCCGGCGCCGGTGGCCACCCGCAACCCCATGCGATCCGCCGCGACCACGGTCCCCGGGGCGGCGGTGCTGCTTGGTTCAGCGACCTGAGCCGACCAGATCCGCAAGGGTTCGCCCTGGAATCGGGTCTGCGCCACCGGCCAGGGGTCGAAGGCGCGCACCAGACGGGCAATGGCCGCGGCCGGTTGGGTCCAATCGATGTCGGCCTCCTCCTTCGTGAGTTTATGGGCATAGGTGGCCAGCGCCGGGTCCTGGGGTTGAGCGACCCGGGAGCCGTCCGCGATCCCCGGTAGGGCCTCCAGCAACGCCCGCGCGCCGAGTGCCGCGAGCTTGTCATGTAGCCCACCGCCGGTCTCCTGGGGGCCGAGCGGGATGCTCAAGCGGTGGTAGACCGGCCCGGTGTCCAGGCCCGCCTCCATCCCCATGATGCAGACGCCGCTGTGCGCGTCCCCGGCCAGCACCGCGCGTTGGATGGGCGCCGCGCCGCGCCAACGCGGCAGGAGCGAGGCGTGGACGTTGAGGCATCCCAGTCGCGGCGCCGCGAGTACGCGCTGCGGCAAGAGCAGCCCGTAGGCGACCACCACCATCAGGTCGGCCCCGAGGTCGACTAGGGACGCGACCGCCGCCCGGTCGCGTTTGAGCGATTCAGGCTGGTACACCGGCAACCCGTGGGCCAGGGCCAACTGCTTGACCGGACTCTGCTGGAGTCGGCGCCCGCGCCCGGCGGGACGATCCGGTTGGGTATAGACCGCCGCCAACTCGTAATCGGCGGCCAGCAGGGCGGCCAGGCTAGGCACGGCAAAGTCGGGGGTTCCGGCGAAAATAACGCGCATTCAGATGGCCCGCTGCCGCGGCGTTTCCGCGGGTTTGCCCTGCCGATGGTCGCGTTCCAGCTTGTGGCGGATGCGCTGACGCTTCAGGAACGAAATATGGTCGACGAACAGCTTACCCTGCAAGTGGTCGATCTCATGCTGGATGCAGACCGCCAGCAGTCCGTCCGTGTCCAGGGTGAAGGGTTGGCCGTCGCGGTCCAGGGCGCTGACCCGCACGGACTCGGCACGGGTGACCGGCTCGTAGAACCCGGGTACCGACAGGCAGCCCTCCTCCCCTTGTTTTTCCCCTCGCAACTCAAGTATCTGCGGGTTGATGAGGCACAGGGGCCGGTCGTTTTGCTCAGAGACGTCGATGACCACGATCTGCCGATGGAGATCCACCTGGGGCGCGGCCAGCCCGATCCCCGGGGCGCTATACATGGTCTCGAACATGTCCGCGACGATCCGCCGGACCGCAGAATCGACGCGTGCCACTGGTGCCGCCAGGTGGCGCAGGCGCGGATCGGGGAAGGTGAGTATGTGAAGCTTTGCCATGTCGATGAAGGTGCCGCAGGCGGCTCAAAAGGGGTTAAATGGGGCTCGCCGTGGACCTTGGGGGGGCGCCGCGGGGATTGGTCGGCGGTGGCCGCCGGCCCGCCCGCTGGCAGCACCGCAGTCCCATGCGCTACTATCCGCCTCATACTACACCCCGCAATGGGGCCGGGTGAATCCGGAATCGACCCGAACGGAGGAGTGATGCATCCCCAATCAGTCGGTCGCGCGCCCGCGACCAGCCCGCACCCGCGCCCCGGCACCGCGCGGCGGTCCGTCTTAATCCGCTGGACCGGTGCCTTCCTGGCCGCTTGCCTCGTGGCCGGCCCGGCCGCGCGCGCGGCCGAACTGCGACCGGGCGCCCCGGAGTCCTACACGGTGCGCCCCGCAGATACGCTGTGGAGTATCTCGGGCCGCTTCCTGCGCGACCCTTGGCGCTGGCGCGAGGTCTGGCGAGCGAACACGGATGTCAGCGACCCGGACCTGATCTATCCGGGCGACGTCCTGCGGCTCACCATGGTCGATGGGCAGCCGCGCATCGGCGTGGATCGGGGCGGCGAGACGGTGGTCGGCTATCGGGGGGGGATGCGGGTGGTGCGGCTCGGCCCAAAGGTACGCTCCTCGCTACTGAAGGGGGCGATTCCGACCATTCCGATCGCCTATATCGCCCCCTTCCTGACCCAGCCCTACGTGGCGCAGTCAGACCAGATCAAGCGCGCGTCCTATGTCGTGGGCTTTCCCGATGAGCATCTCGTCGCCGGGGTCGGCGACAGTGTCTATGTCAGACGCATTGACACGGTCAAACCGGACCGCTTCCAGATCCTGCGGCCAGGCGAGGCCCTGCGCGACCCCAAGACCAACGAGACACTGGGCTATCTGGCGACCTTTGTCGCCAGCGCGGCACTGGAGCGCACCGGCGATCCGGCCAAGATGAAGGTGTTGCGCATGGAGCGCGAGGTCGGCGTCGGTGACCGGGTGATCCCAGCGTCCCAGGACGAGCCGCTGCGAAACTTCTTCCCACGTCCGGCGCCCCGGGGATTGCGCCCGGAAATCCTGGCCGTACTCAACGGGGTCACCCAGGTCGGGCAATTCGATGTGGTGATCATCAATGCCGGGACCCGCGAGCGGGTCGAGTCCGGCCATGTCTTTGAGGTGTTTCAGGGCGGGACCAAGGAAACCGACCTGGTCCGACAAGGCGGAGGGGATTGGGACTCCTGGAAAGAGGAGACGCCGCTCTCGACCTCGTTTTGGTATGGCGACAACCAGGAGATCCGCCGGTGGCGCCACGACGGGGCGGTGCCACCCACGGTCGATGTGCGCCCTAACCGCTCGACCTATATCCGGCCCTTTGAGCGATCAGGTCTCCTCATGGTATTCCGGGTCTTCGAACGGGTAAGCTTTGCGATCGTCCTGGAGGCTAAACGGGCGATGCACGTCCACGACCGGATCGCCCCGCCGCCGATCTGAGGCCGTGTCATCCCTGGACGCCTGGCTAGCCCTCGCGGGGGCACCCGGGATCGGGCCGCGGACCTGTGCCCGCCTGATCGAGCGTTTCGGCAGCCCCCAGGGGGTGCTCGACGCCGCGCCGTCGGCGCTCGGCGAGCTGGGGCTCAAACCCGCCGCGATTAGCGCACTCAAGCGGCCTGATCGGGCCTGGAGCGATGCCGTGCTGGGCTGGGCCGCCCGGCCGGATGCCCACGTCCTGACCCTGGACGACCCGCGCTATCCACCGCTGCTTCGCCAGCTCGCCGACCCGCCAACCCTGCTGTATGTGCGCGGCGAGCCGGGCCTGCTCGCCGACCCCCAGGTCGCGATCGTCGGCAGCCGCAATCCCAGCGTGACCGGGCGTGAGATCACCCGGGAGTTCGCGCGGCGGTTGGCGGCCTGCGGGCTCATCGTCACCAGCGGGCTGGCCACCGGGGTCGACGGTGAGGCCCATACGGGGGCATTGGAAACCGGCAAGACGATCGCGGTGCTCGGCACGGGGCCCGACCGGGTCTACCCGGCAGGCCACCGCGACCTGGCACGGCGGATCGCGGGGCAGGGCGCACTGGTAAGCGAGTTCGCCCCCGGGGAGGGCCCCCTGGCGCACCACTTCCCGCGCCGCAATCGCCTCATCGCGGGGCTGTCCTTGGGCACCCTGGTCACCGAAGCGGCCTTGCGTAGCGGCTCACTGATTACCGCCCGCCAGGCAGGGGAGCAGGGTCGCGAGGTCTTTGCCGTCCCCGGCTCCATCCGCAATCCGCTGGCGCGTGGCTGCCATGCCCTGATCCGCGAGGGCGCGGCATTGGTAGAGGACGCCGCCGAGGTGCTGGCCGCCCTGGCCCCGCAACTGCGGGGGCAGTTGGGGGCGCTCACGGCGGCGACGGGCGAGGTGCAGACCTCCGCCTCCTGGCCGGACCCGGACTATGACCGGCTGCTCGCCGCCCTGGGCTTCGACCCGGTCGCCCCGGACGAGCTGACCCGCTGCACCGGGCTCTCCGCCGCGGCGGTCTCCTCCATGCTGTTGGTCTTGGAGTTGGGCGGTCATGTATCATCCTGTCCTGGTGGCCGCTACTGCCGTGCGCGGACCTGAGCGCCGCCCTTTCAGTCAGCCCGCCGGCTGGCGTCGCCCAAGAGGTTCCGATGGATGACAGCATGGTCGATGTCCTGATCTACCTGTTCGAGCACTACATGGACGACGAATGTCCGCCCCCGGCGGATCAGAATGCGTTGGAGAACGAACTGACGGACGCCGGTTTCAGTGCCGGCGAGATCGCCAAGGCGTTGGATTGGCTCGATGTGCTAGCGGCCGGTGCGGACACTGAAACCCCCGGTTATCATGGCCGTGCGCTGGGTTCCATCCGCATCTACACCGACGACGAATGTGCCAAGCTGGACCGGGAGGGGCGCGGTTTTCTGCTGTTCTTGGAACAGATCGGCATCCTCGACCCCGGCAGTCGCGAGTTGGCGATCGAGCGGGCATTCGCCATCGACGCCCCCCAGGTCGGGGTGGACGAGCTCAAGTGGGTGGTGCTCCTGGTCTTGTTGAACCGCCCGGGACTGGAGGCCGCCTTCACACGCATGGAAGACCTGATCTACAGCGACGCCCCGGTCTATCTGCACTGAACCGCGGCGCTCGCTCGGCTGAGGCGACGCCTGACTAGCCAAAGACGCCCCACTTCGGTATACCCTAGTGTCCCGCTCGACCGAGCACCGAACCCTCACCAGACGCAGCCGCCCATGAATCTCGTCGTCGTCGAATCCCCCGCCAAGGCCAAAACCATCAAGAAGTACCTGGGACCGGACTTCGAGGTCGTCGCGTCCTATGGCCATGTGCGCGACCTGATCCCCAAGGAGGGGGCCGTGGACCCCGAGCACGGGTTCGAGATGAAATATCAGATCATCGAGCGCAACGAGAAGCACGTCCAGGCCATCGCCAAGCTGCTCAAGGACGCCGATGCGCTCTATCTGGCCACTGACCCGGACCGCGAAGGCGAGGCGATCTCCTGGCACCTGCTGGAGCTGCTGAAGGCCCGGCGGCAGATCGGCAAGCGCCCGGTCTACCGGGTGGTCTTCAACGAGATCACCAAGCGGGCGGTCCAGGAGGCCGTGGCCAACCCGCGCGAGCTGGCCCAAGACCTGGTCAACGCCCAGCAGGCGCGGCGCGCACTGGATTATCTGGTCGGCTTCAATCTCTCCCCGCTGCTGTGGAAGAAGGTCCGTCGCGGGCTCTCGGCCGGGCGGGTGCAGAGCCCGGCGCTACGCCTGATCTGCGAGCGTGAGACCGAGATCGAGGCCTTCGTCCGCCAGGAATACTGGAGCATCGAGGCGGACTGTGCGCGGGAGACGCGTCCCTTTGCCGCCAAGCTGGTGGAGTTCCAAGGTGCTAAGGTCGAGCAGTTCACCATCACCGACGGCGAACGCGCCACTGCGGTTCAGGCGACCCTGGAGCGCGCCGCGGACGGCCGGCTGCGGGTCGCGCAGGTCGAGCGCAAGCAGCGCAAGCGCTTTCCGGCCCCGCCCTTCATCACCTCCACCCTCCAGCAGGAGGCCGCACGCAAGCTCGGCTTCACCGCCCAGCGCACGATGCGCGTCGCCCAGCAGCTCTACGAGGGTGTGGACGTGGGCGGCGGTGCCGTCGGTCTCATCTCCTATATGCGTACCGACTCGGTCAACCTGGCCCAGGAGGCGATCGCCGAGATCCGCTCCTATGTCACCGAGCGCTATGGGGCGAACCACCTGCCCGCCGAGCCGCGCCTCTATAAGACCAAGGCCAAGAACGCCCAGGAGGCTCATGAGGCGATCCGCCCCACCTCGGTCCTGCGCGAGCCGGGGAGCGTCAAGCCCTTCTTGAGCGTGGAGCAGTTCAAGCTCTATGAGCTGGTATGGAAGCGCTCAGTGGCCTGCCAGATGGCCCATGCCCTCATCAATCAGGTCTCCGTGAATTTGAGCGCGGGAGTCGGCAATACCTTGCGTGCCACCGGCTCCACCGTGGCGGAGGCGGGCTTCATGCGCGTCTATCTGGAGGGTCGGGACGACGCCACCGCCGCCGATGACGACGAAGACAGCAACCTCCCGCCGATGGAGGAGGGC
This sequence comes from uncultured Thiodictyon sp., assembly GCF_903946935.1. Lineage (GTDB taxonomy): Bacteria > Pseudomonadota > Gammaproteobacteria > Chromatiales > Chromatiaceae > Thiodictyon. The sequence continues at coordinate 57,628 of NZ_CAJAXH010000311.1, read as the reverse complement.
GACCTCATCGATCTGAAGGCGATCCGCGCCGAACAGCACTTCACCGAGCCGGCGCCGCGCTTCAGCGAGGCAACCCTGGTCAAGGCCCTGGAGGAATTCGGTATCGGCCGGCCCTCCACCTATGCCTCCATCATCTCCACCCTGCAGGAGCGGGAATACGTCGTCCTGGACAAGAAGCGCTTCCTGCCCACTGACGTCGGCCGGGTGGTGAATAAGTTCCTCACCGAACACTTCGCCACCTATGTCGACTACGACTTCACCGCCCGCCTGGAGGATGACCTGGATGCGGTCTCCCGCGGCGAGGGCGAGTGGGTGCCGCTGCTCGAGCAGTTTTGGCGGCCCTTCAAAGAGCGTATCGACTACACCCAGGAGCATGTGAAGCGCAGCGACGTAACCCAGGAGCCGATCGCCGAGTTATGCCCAAAGTGCGGCGGCCCGCTCTCCATCCGGCTCGGGCGCAATGGCCGCTTCATCGGCTGTACCCATTACCCGGAGTGCGACTACACCCGGGACCTGAACGCCGACAAGACCGCGGCCGAGCCCAAGGAGGTCATCGAGGGGCGGGTCTGCCCCGATTGCGGCTCCGTGCTGGAGGTCAAGAACGGGCGCTACGGCAAGTTCATCGGTTGCAGTGGTTACCCCAAGTGCAAGCACATCGAGCCCCTGGAGCGCCCAGAGGACACCGGCGTGACCTGCCCACAATGCAACAAAGGCACCCTGCAGAAGAAAAAATCCCGCCGCGGTAAGTTCTTCTTCTCCTGCTCCACCTATCCGAAGTGCGATTACGCGGTGTGGAATGAGCCTGTTGCTGGCCCCTGCCCGCGCTGCGGCTGGCCGGTGCTGACGATCAAGACCACCAAGCGCAACGGCACCGAAAAGGTCTGCCCACAGAAAGACTGCACCTTCAGCGAACCGTGCGAGGACGTGGGTACTACGGAAGAGGCGGAAGGCTGAACCCGCGCGATGCGGCAAAGGTCCGTGACCTCGACCGTCTTCCGAACATTGGCTAACAGCCAAGTGTAGATAGGTAAGACTTAACTTGGATGCGGTCGGCGTGAACACCACGCCGACCGCCAGGAAACCTCACCAGCCGCTCCACCAGGTCGCCGCGGTGGTCCCCTAGGAGGCATGTACCGGCTAGGGGACCGGCGGCGTAGGGGGGTTCTGGGCGCGTCTCAATGCCTCGGTCGCTTTAGAGCGCGCGGCCAATAGGAACATCCGAAACTTGTCGTCTGCCGACGCCCGGTCCGATTCCGTGCGGAACGGCCGCTCAGGCTGAAACTCGACTTTGACCAGTCTTAACCAGGCAGCGCTAAATTGGACACCCCCTCTTAACTTAGAAGACAATAAGTAAAGATAATAGTAATAAGGGCTGTGGGTATGTGGGGAAACCTATAATCTGCTTTATTTTCAGTATCTACGCCGGTCGCCAAGCGAGCAATAAGCATCTTTGGAACCTGTGGATAAGATGCGTAAAATTTCGTCGTCGCAAACGCCGCACAGGTTATCCACCGTTACCCCGGAGCATTCCGAAGCGGCAGCAGCGGTGTTTCTAGCGTGACCGGCGGGGCCGGAATCGTGCCCGCTAGAATTATTGATCATCCTGGGATCGCTCGCTTGCCCCTTCGTGGTCGCAGTGGTGCGGCGATCCTGGATCTCCTTGCTATTTTCCGATGCAGAAGCTCGAGAAAATACGGCCAAGCAGGTCCTCTGGGGTGAACTCCCCGGTAATCTCGCCAAAGGCGTGTTGGGCCTCCAGCAATTCCAGTGCGACCACCTCCGGGCCAAGACCGACCTCGAGGGTTGAGCGGGCGGCGTGCAGCGCAGACAGGCCGCGTCTCAATGCGTCTAGATGCCGCCGTCGAGCGACAAAGGAGCCCTCACCCAGTCCGTCGATGTGCGCACGCGACTTGATGTGTCGGCGCAGTTCCTCAAGGCCCTCGCCGGTCAGTGCCGATAGGCGAAGCGACACAGTCCCATCAGGCATTAGGGGCGTGTGCGTCAGTAGCCCGAGATCGATCTTATTCTGAACCAGTGTGATCGGAATTGAGGTGGGGAGCGCCGCGAGTTCATCTCGATCGAGGCCGTGGGGCTGGTCGTATACCCAGAGGATCAGGTCCGCGAGTTCCAGTTGGCCGCGGGCCCGGCGTACCCCCTCCTGTTCTACCGGCTCGAGTGCCTCCCGGAGGCCGGCGGTATCAATGAGTTTGACGGGTAAACCGTCGATCTGCAGGTCGCAACGCAGCACGTCCCGGGTGGTGCCGGGGATGGGGGTCACGATGGCCGCGTCGTATTCAACTAAGGCGTTGAGAAGGCTCGATTTCCCTACGTTCGGGCGGCCGGCGATGACCACTGTCAGGCCATCGCGGACGCGCTCCCCCTGGCAGGCCTGTGACAGAACCCGCGCCGCTCCCTCGACCAGGGCGTCGAGCGCGTGCCTTAGGCGGATGTTGGACTGCGAGTCAATCGCCTCTTCGGGGAAATCCAGGGTGGCCTCGAGGGCGGTTCGCAGACCGATGAGTTCATCCACCAGTCGGCGGATACGCTGCGAGAAGACCCCTTGTAGGCTGCGCATTGCCAGCCGGGCCGCCAGAGCGGTCGAACTCGTAATGAGATCTGCCGTGGCCTCGGCCTGAACCAAATCGAGTTTGCCATTCAGGTAAGCACGTTGTGTAAATTCACCCGGACGGGCCAGACGGGCGCCGAGCTCGAGACAACGCGACAATAGGAGGTCCATCACCACCGGCCCACCATGGCCTTGGAGCTCAAGTACATCCTCACCGGTGAAGGAGCGCGGACCGCGGAAAAATAGTGCGATCCCTTGATCGATCGCCGTGCCGGCGCCATCGCGGAAGGCGCAAAACGACGCCCGCCGCGGTTTCGGTCGGCGGGCGAGTATCGCATTTGCGATGTCTGCCACCGCCGGGCCGCTGACCCGCACGACACCAAGGCCGCCGACACCTGGCGGTGTAGCAACGGCGGCGATGGTGTCAGTAGGCACTAGCGGCGCACGCCGAACTTAAGCAACGGATCACCGCTTGCGTCTTGCCGCGGCCTTGTCGGCATTGCGCGTGATGTGCCATTGTTGCGCAATGGACAGGGTGTTGTTCACCGTCCAATAGAGCACCAAGCCGGACGGGAAGAACGCAAAAAACACTGTAAATACGATAGGCAAGCTCATCATGATCTTGGCTTGCATGGGGTCCGGTGGGGCGGGATTGAGCTTCGACTGCACGAACATGGAGATACCCATGAGCAATGGCAGTACGTAATATCTATCGGGAGCTGAGAGATTGTCTATCCAGAGGATAAAGGGGGCTTGACGCAGCTCGACACTTTCCAGCAACACCCAATACAGCGCGATGAAGACCGGAATCTGTACCACGATCGGGAGACATCCGCCCAGCGGATTGATCTTCTCGGTCTTGTAGAGCTCCATCATGGCTTGGTTGAGGCGTTCCTTATCATCTCCGTAACGGTCCTTGAGTGCCTGCATGCGTGGCGTCATCTGCCGCATGTTAGCCATCGATTTATAACTGGCTTCGGAGAGCTTGTAGAAGGCGAGCTTAATGATGATCGTGAGCACGATAATCGCCCAGCCCCAGTTCCCAACCACGCTGTAAATCATGTCCAAGAGCCAGTGGATCGGTTGCGCGATGACGGTCAACCACCCGTAGTCCACGGTCAGCTCGAGTCCAGGCGCAATGGCAGCGAGTGCATCCTGGAGTTTGGGTCCAACAAAGATTTGATTGGTAAAGGCGTGACTGGCACCGGCCGGAATGCTCACGGCCGGCGAAAACTTGCCGATGATGAAACGGTCGCCATCCAAGACATTGGTATAGAAGGTTTCTTCGGCGCCCCGGGGCGGAATCCAGGCCGCCAGGAAATAATGCTGGATCATCGCCACCCAACCGTCGGTTACCTGACGGTCGAGCTTTTGCGACTGCATGTCCTTGAACGCAATTTTTTTGTATTTGTCTTGCGGGCTGTAATAGACGCCGCCGGTATAGGTACTCACGAAACGGGAGGCGTTGGGGTCCTGCAACTCGGTGCGCTGCAACTGGGCATAATCCCGTGCTGTCAAAGGCTGCGCGGTTGCGTTCGTGACCTCCTGACGCGTCTCGACGACATAGCTGCCGCGGCTGAAACGCAGCGTCTTCTTGACCTTGACGCCCGCAGCATCGGTCCAGTAGAGCTCGACCGGGAGCGTCGATTGACCCTCGCCCAGCGTGTAATGCAAGGATTCGCTGGAAAAAATCGCATCATGGTTGGGCAAGGCACTCGGGGTTTGACCGATCAAACCGGACTGGGCCACGAAATAGTTTGGTGCATCCGGTTTCAGGAGACGAAACTTATCATCGCGTTGTTCAGGAGAGATCGGATAGTCGAGGAGCCAGGCACTCGAGATCGTCCCGCCCTTCGTCGAGATTTCAACCCGCAGTACGTCTGTTTCAACCGTGATGACGGGGGCTTGCGACAGGGCCGCCGTTTCAGTTACGGCGGGGCCGCCGATTTCGGGGGTGGCTGGCGTCGTGGGTACTGCCGGAACTTCCGGAGTGCCGACTTGCGCCGACGTGCCGGTAGGCGCCGAGCGACTCATCGCCGCTTCCTTGGGCACCTGACCGTAATCATGCATCCAGGCCTGATAGATAAGCAGCAAGACAGCCGCCAGCGAGACGACCAGGACTAAACGGATATTTTCCATGAGTATTAGCGCTTCTTTGGGGGGACCGGGTCAAGCCCGCCGGGGTGCCAAGGGTGACAGCGGGACAACCGGCGCGCGGCCAGATAGCTCCCCTTCACCAGCCCATGGCATTCAATGGCCTCAATAGCGTATTGGGAGCAACTCGGATGGAAGCGGCAATGTGGGCCGATCATCGGGCTGATCACCAACTGATAGAGGCGGACAAGCCAAATCAAGATTCGACCCATGTCTTACCGATGACCTTTCGCCACGCCCGATCCAGTCCGTCGAACAGGTCGCGATTACTGAGGAGCCTGGCCTTCGCAGTGCAGAGCACCACCAAGTCAACTGCAGGCAGGGCGCTGGCATTGAGACGGAAGCTAGCGCGCACGATTCGCTTGAGTTTGTTCCGATCAACGGCACGCGGGCAGCGTCGTTTGGATATGGCCAGTCCCAAGCGCGCGTACGGTTGTTCGTTGGTCCTCGCAAGTACCAGGAAACCGTTGCAGTCAAAACGCGCCGAGTGTTCGAACACGCCCTTGAACTGATCGGCCTGCACCAGCCGACATGAACGTGGGAAGCGTTCCGTCAGGTCCGTAGCGTTGCGGCTGGTAGCCAAAGAGTCCAGATTAAACCACGTATATGTGACAGTATTACGGCGCTAACCGCACACGACCCTTTGAACGGCGGGCGCTGATAACCTTGCGGCCGTTGCGGGTTGCGCTGCGTGCGCGAAACCCGTGGGTACGAGCCCGTTTGATAAGGCTCGGTTGGAACGTACGTTTCATGACGAATATCTCTGGTTCTGGTGTTGAGAGCGCCGCAGCGGATGGCGCCCGAAAAAAAGATTAACGGTAAGCGACTTTCCCCATGCTGTCAACATTGCAGGGGATCCTCAGCAGTTTGCCCCGTGGCGTCTGTTGCCCCATCTCGGTGGAGATCGGGGTGAGGTCGACTTCAAGTACAGTCCGTTAGTGGTTCGGAGGTGGAAATCGGACGCGTTAATTCTGCGCTAAACCTTTTTTATGAGATGTATATATGTGTGGTGTACACAACCATATTAAGTAATTGTATTACGCCAGGAAGGCGAAAAGCGCGCCAGGTTTGGCGAGGAGGGACAGCTTGGTCCCGCCCCCGCGGGTCGGACGGACGTAGACCTGCGCTTACGCTTATACTGTCTGGCTAACCATGAGCCCCCATCCCAGACCCGGGCAGCGCCGCCAACACTCGCCGTGCGCCTCCCCGCCCACCCCGTCGGAGCATTCCCCCCGTGATCGAGAACCTTCGTAATATTGCCATTATCGCCCATGTGGACCATGGCAAGACCACTTTAGTCGACAAACTGCTACAGCAATCGGGCACCTTGGGCGACCGGTTCGGGCCGGTGGAGCGGGTGATGGACAGCAACGACCTTGAGAAGGAGCGGGGCATCACGATCCTGTCCAAGAATACGGCGCTGCGCTGGAAGGATTACCGCATTAACATCGTAGACACCCCTGGGCACGCCGACTTTGGTGGCGAGGTGGAGCGGGTGCTGTCGATGGTCGACTCAGTACTGCTCCTGGTCGATGCTCAGGAAGGCCCGATGCCGCAGACACGTTTTGTCACGAGCAAGGCGTTCCAACACGGGCTGCGCCCGATTGTCGTGATCAACAAGATCGATCGGCCCGGCGCCCGGCCGGACTGGGTGATCGACCAGGTTTTCGATCTCTTCGACCGGCTCGGGGCAACCGACGAGCAGCTCGATTTCCCTATTGTTTACGCCTCGGCGATCAACGGTTACGCCGGCTTCAACAACGACGTTCACGACGGGGACATGACCGCGATCTTTGAGGCGATCATCAAGCATTGTCCGCAACCGCCGGTGGATCCAGACTCCCCGTTCCAAATGCAAATCTCCACGCTCGACTATTCGAGCTTCGTTGGCGCCATCGCGCTTGGACGGATTCGTCATGGGAGCATTCGACCCAACCAGCAGGTGGTGGTGGTCAAGCCGGACGGCGTCCGGTATAAGGCAAAAATTGGGCTGGTCTACGGGTACCTGGGACTGGCGCGCTACGAGGTGCCTTCGGCCTCTGCGGGGGATATCGTCGCACTGACGGGGATCGAGGCACCCAATGTTTCCGATACCCTATGCGACCCCGATCATGTGGAGGCCATGCCACAACTGACGGTCGATGAGCCTACGGTCACGATGACGTTCCAGGTCAACACTTCCCCGTTCGCCGGGCGTGAGGGTAAATATCTGACGTCCCGCCAGCTCAAGGAGCGGCTGGAGCGGGAACTCATTCACAATGTGGCGCTGCGCGTTGAGGAAGGTACGGACCCGGAGAAATTCCGGGTCTCCGGGCGCGGTGAGTTGCACCTGTCCATTCTCTTAGAGACCATGCGTCGCGAGGGTTATGAGTTGGCGGTGTCGCGTCCGGAGGTGATTTTCCGTGAGATTGACGGTGTCATATGCGAGCCCTACGAGCAACTCACGGTGGACCTGGACGACACCTATCAGGGTGCGATCATGCAGGCCCTCGGCGAGCGCAAGGGTGAATTAAAGGATATGGCGCCCGATGGGCAGGGCCGGGTTCGACTCGACTATGAGATCCCGTCGCGCGGACTGATCGGCTTCCAGACTGAGTTTATGACGCTGTCGTCCGGTAGCGGACTCAAGTACCATAACTTCGATCATTATGGTCCGGCGAATCAGGGCGGAATCTCGCCCCGGCGCAACGGTGCGTTGATTTCCAACGGCCAGGGCAAGGTACTTGGTTACTCGCTCTTCAACTTGCAAGACCGGGGCCGCTTGCTAGTGGCGCCGGGCGTTGAGGTCTACGAGGGCCAGGTGGTTGGGATTCACGCACGTGATAACGATCTGGTTGTCAATCCACTCAAGGGCAAGCAGCTCACCAACATTCGGGCCTCTGGCTCGGACGAGAATATTATCCTGACGCCGGCCATTCGCTTCACCTTGGAACAAGCCCTTGAGTTCATTGAAGACGACGAGCTGGTGGAGATCACACCCGGGGCGATTCGTATCCGTAAGCGTTACCTCACGGAAAACGAACGCAAACGTCATGCCCGTGGGCCGAGGGGAGAGTGATCGGAGCACTACCCTGAGAGTCGCGACGGAAGCGCGCTCCAAATTCCCGCCCTCCATCTGGGCACGGGCTGGGTGAGGAATCGGCCAAGGCGTCCGCATCGTTCATCTCTCGAGGTGGTGCGGGCGCTATCGCCATTGCTCGGAGCGTATAGCCATGGGGCCTTTGGCCAGCACTGAGTCGCGATCACTCAAAAGTTCCAGCGTTAGACTGGAGCTCGGCGAGCGGCCGAGCCTGTGCTCGCTGGCACACGCGGGAAGCAACAGTGGGGAACTGGCTGGGGAAGTAAAGATTCAGTTCGATATCTTTTTTCAGTTGGAAATGTTGGTTTTTTTAAAGGGGGAACGCTATGAATCCGTGGCAGGACTGCATTCAAAGGCTCAAAGCGGAATTGACGGCAGCTGAATTTAACACCTGGATTTTGCCATTACAGGCGCGCCAGGAAGGAGACGTTCTCCGTTTGCTGGCACCGAATAAGTTTGTGCAAGATTGGGCCCGACAACATTATGAAAAACGGTTGCTGGAATTGTGTCTGCACATCAGTCAAGGGACGATTACGCAGTTACGCTTTGACGTTGGAGGATTGGATCGGCCGGAAACGCACGCTCGGATTGTTTCGGAAGTTCACTCGCTTGGGCTGAATGAACGTCGGGCTGAAGCCAATCTTAACCCGGAGTTTTGTTTCAGCAGCTTCGTTGAGGGTAAATCGAACCAGCTTGCGCGTGCGGCATCTATCCAGATCAGTCAAAACCCTGGAGTGGCCTACAACCCACTTTTCATATACGGTGGAGTGGGTCTAGGTAAGACGCACTTGATGCACGCCGTGGGTAATATGATATTGGAAACGAACCCAAATGCACGGGTTGTTTATCTGCATTCAGAGCGATTTGTTGCGGAAATGATTCGCGCACTTCAGCATAACCGAATTGACGAATTCAAAAAGACCTACCGATCTCTCAATGCCTTACTTATTGACGATGTTCAGTTTTTTGCGGGTAAGGAGCGCTCACAAGAAGAATTTTTTCATACTTTTAATGCGCTTTTTGAGTCGCGACAACAAATCGTCCTGTCGAGCGATCGTTTTCCCAGAGAGGTCGTAGGACTTGAAGAGAGGCTAAAGTCTCGTTTTGGTTGGGGATTGACGGTTTCGATCGATCTGCCGGACCTGGAAACGAGTGTCGCCATCTTGCAGAGTAAGGCGACCCAACTCGGTGTTATACTACCAGAGGATGTTGGGTTTTTCGTGGGCCGCCGAATTCGTTCGAATATTCGAGAGCTTGAAGGTGCGTTGCGGCGGCTGGTTGCGAACGCGCAATTTACTGGTCGCGCAATCACGGTGGAGTTCGCCAAGGAAACGCTGAGGGATATGTTAGCGGCGCAAGATAAACGGATAACGATTGATAGCATCCAAAAGACGGTGGCGGAATATTTCAAAGTACGCACGGCTGACCTGTTGTCGGCAAAACGGAGCAGATCCATCGCCCGGCCCCGGCAGATAGCGATGACGTTGGCAAAAGAACTCACTAAGCACAGTTTGCCGGAAATCGGTAGCGCCTTCGGCGGTAGGGATCACACGACGGTGCTTCATGCGACGCGAAAAATTCGAGAACTCAGGGATAGCGACCCTGCTCTTGACGAGGATTTTCGCAATCTGTTGCGTAGTCTATCCTCTTAGCTGTGGATAACTTGGGTGCAATATTTTATGACTGTTTTCTGAAAAAGTTATCCACAGGTTTTAGGGCTCGTGTTATGCTCGGAAAGTTGTTTCAAGCCGCTGGTAAAAAAAGAAAAACAGGCTTGTTCACATATCCACAGCCCTTATTACTAATAACTTATTAAATATTTTTCTGTTTAAGAGAGGTGAGCGGTATGGATGTCAAGGTCAACCGTGAAGAAATGCTTCCTGTGTTAAACCGGGTGGTGTCCGTTGTTGAGAGGAGACAAACACTACCTATTTTAGGAAATATACTATTGCGTGGACAAGGTGAGTCCCTGACCGTCATTGGTACGGATATGGAAATTGAGATCCGTGCGGGCTGCCGAGCTGAGGTGATCGAGTCCGGGGAGGCGACAGTTCCCGCCAGGAAACTAGGCGATATCTGTCGCTCCCTAGCAGAAGGCTCAGAGATGAGACTTAAGATTGGAGGCGAGCGCTGTGTATTGACCGCCGGGCGCGGGCGATATGTTCTGGGTACGCTGCCGGCGCGGGATTTTCCGGTGATGGAATCGATATTGCCGGATGTTGCTTTCGAATTAGAAGGAGGCGTGCTGAAAAGGATACTTGAGAAGACGGCTTTTGCGATGGCTCAGCAAGACGTTAGATATTACTTGAATGGCCTGTTCTTCGAGGTCGATGGCAGTTGTGTGAAGGCGGTTGCAACCGATGGGCATCGATTGGCGTGTTATGAGCATCCGTGTTCTCTTGGGGTAACCGAGAGTCGATCGGTGATCGTGCCGTTTAAGACGGTTAATGAGCTGCGGCGGCAGTTGAGTTCCGCGACGACGCCGGTACAGATTGAGATTGCTGAACGACTCATTCGCTTTGTGGTAGGAGATACGGTGTCGTCGTCAAAGCTCGTCGACGGGCGGTATCCCGAGTACAGTCGAGTAATTCCTACCGGACTTACAAAAGTCGCTATTGCGGATCGGGATTCTTTACGGAAAGCGCTGGCACGGACGGCGATTCTTTCTAATGAGAAATATCGCGGTTTGCGAGTGACATTTGAGCCTGGAGTTCTTCGGCTTGTCGCGCATAATCCTGAGCAGGAAGAAGCGGTCGAGGAAATGGAAGTGGATTACGCCGGAGCGGCAACTATCGTTGGTTTTAATGTTGCCTATCTATCGGATTTACTTGGGGCGGTTGATAGCGATAAGGTGGAAGTACATTTTGACGACGGGAATAGTAGCTCCCTTTGGCGGGGATTAGACGCTGCGGGGGAAACCTACGTTGTGATGCCTATGCGGCTGTAATTGGTGACGTTCTTGATTGGTGACGAGCCCGATCGGCTTTACAGCGAGATCGGGCGGTTGCAGATGGAACTGGGTAAGTACTGCTTACGTCCCTCAATTGGGAGTTTGTGCCGACTGTGGAAGAGCAGCGACTGTTTGCTCAATCCACTGCTCGACAGTCGCGTTGATCTCCTTGGCGGTTTTCCCCTTGCTGGCAATGAGTTCGCCGATGACAAGGTCGATTGTTCCTGGGTACTTGAGAAAACGTCTCCTACCCCAGAATACCCCCGCGTTGTGCGCGATAGGCACCACTGGGTAGCCTGTCCGCTCGGCAAGTAAAGCGCCCCCGATGCTGTAGGGTATTCGCTTGCCGGCGGCGACGCGGGTTCCCTCGGGAAATATCATTACCCAGCGTCCGGCGTTGAGGGATTGCGCTCCTTCTTTCATGAGTTGCTTAACGGCCTGTCTGCCGGCAGAGCGATCGATCGCGATGGGCAAAAGCCGTTTAAGCGCAGAACCTAGAATGGGTATGCGGAGTAACTCCCGTTTCAGCACCCAGGTCTGGTCAATCGGAAGGAGTCCACGCAGCGCTATGGTTTCCCACGCTGACTGGTGCTTGCAGAGAACGATCACGGTGGTTGTCGGTAAGTGCTCGAGTCCGGTGATACGGTAATCGAGTCGACATAGATACTCGAGTGCAAATAAATTTGCCATTCCCCACGCACGGCCTAATCGGCCAACGCTGTGGTATGGGACAAAGCGACCTGAGATTGCTATTGCCGTGCCAAAAAGCACGACAGAAAGAATAAGAAAGGCTTGATAAGCCAGCGAGCGTAGTAGAATCAAGAGCGACTCCAACGACAAATTAATTCTTTGGAAACCGACTTTAGGTCGTCAAACACAGCGACCCCCTCCAATACCGCGCCTCCCTGCGCTAAGGTCCTGGTACCCTTGCCGGTCTTCACCAGGATAGGCTCCATCCCCACGATCCTCGCCGCTTGAATATCCGCGAGCGAGTCTCCGACAAAGGGTAATCCTCGCAGGATCACACCGGTTCTATCGGCTATTTGGCTTAACAGGCCTGGTTGCGGTTTACGGCAGAAACACTGGTCCTGCGGGGCATGTGGGCAAAACAAAATCATCTCAACGCGCCCGCCGAACAGATAGGCAGTTTCCCGCAGCTTCCGGTGTATCCTGTTCAGGGCTCCAAGATCGAAAAGTCCGCGCGAGAGCCCTGACTGATTTGATGCGATGGCGATCCGGAAGCCGGCACGCGTCAACATGGCGATGGCCTCGAGACTCCCTGGGATGGGCACCCATTCTCCCGCCGACTTAATATAGTCATCCGAGTCTTCGTTGACTACGCCGTCCCGATCCAGGATAACGAACCGCTCTAGCTGCATACCAAAACACCAGCGGCAATCGCCCTGTGTAAAAGGCCACCTAACGCAATAACGATACGTCAGCGACGTTCAAAAATAGTGCCTGTAACCGCATTAACAGCACCAGCCTATTTTCTCTAACGGCCGCATCTTCGCACATGACCATCACCTGCTCGAAAAATGCGTCCACATCTTCTCTTAATTCCGCGAGTCGCACTAACACGCCGGAGAAGTCCTCGCTCCGAATCAATGGTGCAATACGTCGCTCAAGTTGGCATACGCTCTGCCAGAGTTGGCGTTCAGCACTTTCCGTGAAGAGCAGGGGATCTGGTGAGGTGTCGGGCGCAAATGAAATGTCGGTTTTCGCAAGAATATTGCTGATCCGCTTATTCGCCGCGGCCAAGGACTCGCTGGCCGGCAGATTGCGAAATGCCTGTACCGCCCTAATGCGCCGGTCTAATTGGCTGATGACCGCTCCTCCGGCAGCGATAACCGCCTCAACGCAATCCAGCGAAACGCCTTGTTCCTGGTAGTAGCCCTTTAGGCGGGCCAACACGTAGACAAACACCGCGTCAGCGGTATCTTGACTCAGCCGAGCTGGCGGAAAGTGCGCTACCGCGCCGGCAAGTAATACATGGAGATCCAGATCCAGCGGCGTTTCCACGAGGATGCGTATGATCGCAATCGACGCCCGACGTAGTCCGTACGGATCCTTGGCCCCCGTCGGCCGGTGGCCAATACCAAAGACCCCCACTAAGAGATCTAACCGGTCCGCTAGAGCAAGTACCAAGCCAATTGGCGTTCCTGGTAATTCGCCGCCGGCGGAACGGGGATAATACTGTTGCGCGATGGCCGAGCAGACAACGGCAGGCTCCCCGCCATGTTCCGCGTAGTACCCGCCCATAACTCCCTGAAGGCTCGGGAACTCAATGACTAAAGAAGTCACTAAGTCACACTTTGCCAGCATCGCTGCGCGCTCGACCAATAGTGGGTCGACGGCGCTTGATGTGGCGATCATAGTCCCGAGCTTCGCCACCCGCCTGCTGCGGTCGGCGACTGAGCCAAGCTTATCCTGAAATACCACGGACTCAAGTTCGGAAAAATAACCTGCGAGGGGGCGACGCCGATCTTGTTCCCAAAAAAACTTGGCATCCGCAAAGCGGGGTCTCAGTACTCGCTCGTTGCCCTTTCTTACTTCGGCTGGGCTCTTGCTTTCAATATTGCAGATGGCGACGAAGCTTGCCCGAAGGCGGCCATCCACGCCGCGCACTGGAAAATATTTCTGGTTTTTCTGCATCGTCTCAATGAGAACATCCGCGGGCACCGAAAGGAATGCCTCATCAAATGATCCCACGAAAGCGACCGGCCACTCGACGAGTGCGGTCACTTCATCGAGCAAATCGCTCGGCAGATCGACTACAACGCCGTTTTCCTCCGCAATCTGCGCGACCTGAGTGGTGATGAGCGCTCGGCGCTGTTCGAATGACGGCTCGACAAACCCACCGTCCCTCAACAGTTCAGGGTAGCGTGACGCATGAGTCACCGCGCGCGGCCCCGGGGCGTGGAACCGATGACCAAAGGTATCACGACCAGCGGTGATGCCCATTATCGTCCCAGGTATTGCCTCATCGCCAAAGACCAGGCAAACCCAATGCACCGGGCGGACAAATTCCGCATCTCCGGCGCCCCAGCGCATCCGTTTTGCAATAGGTAGTCCAGCCAGCGCCAACTCGACGATCTGTGGGATAAGCCGGGCGGTGAGAGCACCGGCTTCAACGGTGCGAAAGACGATCCAGGTCCCTTTTTCAGATTCCTCGCGCTCGAGGCTCTCTACTGCGACCCCACAGGAGCGGGCAAAGCCGACCACGGCCTTCGTGGGCTGGCCGGCTGCATCGAATGCGGCAGAGACCGACGGGCCGCGGCGCGAAATGACCCTCTCTGCTTGGCGTACCTTTACCCCAGAAACGAGGATTGCAAGCCGGCGAGGGGTGCAGAAGGTTGAGTAGCTTCCGTGGCCAATCCCCTGCGCCGTCAATTGCTCCGCGACCCCTCGAGCGAAGGCGACCGCCAAGTCCTGCAACGACAGCGGTGGCAGTTCCTCAGTGCCGATTTCTATCAAGAGATCCTTAGTCATGCGCGCGCTCGATCGATAGTGGTCGTTTCAGCATGGGGAAGCCTAAAGCCTCGCGGCTCTCGAAATAAGTCTGGGCGACTGTTCGCGCCAGCGCGCGAACCCGCAGGATAAACCGCTGGCGCTCGGTCACTGAGATGGCACCGCGTGCATCCAACAAATTGAAAGTGTGCGATGCCTTGAGGACCTGTTCATACGCCGGCAGCGGGAGTCCGTCGGTAATCAACTGTTGACTCATTCGCTCGCACGCGTCGAATGTTGCCAACAGTGCGGTAACCTCCGCCTTCTCAAAGTTATAGGTGGACTGTTCGACCTCGTTCTGATGGAACACGTCCCCGTACGTGATTACCCCTTCAGGCGATCGGCTCCAGACGAGGTCGTAAACACTTTCCACTGACTGTAAGTACATTGCGATACGTTCCAGTCCATAAGTGATTTCCCCGCTAACCGGCCGACAATCGAGTCCACCGACCTGTTGAAAGTAGGTAAACTGGGTGACCTCCATGCCATTGAGCCAGACCTCCCAGCCGAGCCCCCACGCGCCAAGGGTTGGCGACTCCCAGTTATCTTCCACAAACCGAATATCATGGACGAGTGGATCGATCCCAAGGTGTCGAAGGGATTCCAGATAGAGTTCCTGAATATCGAGCGGAGCTGGCTTCAACAGCACCTGAAACTGATAATAGTGTTGTAACCTGTTTGGGTTTTCTCCATAGCGGCCGTCAGTAGGCCGCCGTGAAGGTTGTACGTAAGCGCAGCGCCAAGGTTCCGGGCCGATCGAGCGCAAAAAAGTGGAAGGATGAAAGGTACCCGCGCCCACCTCCATGTCATGAGGTTGGACCACGACACAACCTAAGTTGGCCCAAAAGCGCTGAAGCGCAAAAATGATGTCCTGGAATGTGGTGACGTCCACCGGCTCAAGGTCCAAGCTATACTCCCGCGGCAGGCTGAGTGGATAAGTGCCCAGTATATCTGTTATGCCGCCTAGGTTGAAACTACTTCCCGTTAGGCGAGCTGAGTGTCGATCTGTCCGGTCCAAACGGGCACCGCCGATACACCGGTTGACGACGGCACGGTAAACCATACACGTCGCAAGCGTTGGTCGGGGGGCGGGCAACAAGGGGTTCGCCGGGGGCGCTGGGTCGCCCGGAGTGGCCACGTCTACGCGTGTACGGCGTGGGTGGCCGTGGCGGGTGGCCGTGGCGGCGCTGGACGAGTTGCCGGCTCGCGCGAGCCGGGGTTGTTGTGATCGGTGCCCGTGCGCTTGACGTCGCTGGGCGCGCTATTGCACCCTAAAGACAACCTAGACCCGCGGCCGACGCCACCAGCGTCTGCCAGTGTGCGTGCCACCTCCGGGCGTTTGCTTGGTCCTTGTAGCGTCGGCGATTGCCGGATAGAAGATGACCCCGACCTTCCTTCGTCACCGCGTGCGTCTGGCCGCTCGGGTCATTGCCAATGGCGGGCTGGTGGCCTATCCGACGGAGGCGGTCTATGGTTTGGGCTGCGATCCCTGGAACCGGGCGGCGGTGATGAGACTGCTCGTCCTCAAGTGCCGCCAGCAGTCCAAGGGCTTGATTCTGATCGCTGCCGACCCGCAGCAGTTGGCGCCTTTCGTCTTGTCCCTGGCGCCCGCGCGAATGGCGGCGATTCTCGCCTCCTGGCCAGGCCCCAACACCTGGTTGCTGCCGGCGCGCCCGGGGGTACCGGAGTGGCTGCGTGGCCGTTTCGACACCTTGGCGGTGCGCGTCACCCAGCACCCCCTGGCCGCGGCCCTGTGCCGGGCCTATGGTGGCGCCATCGTTTCCACCAGCGCCAACGTGGCAGCCCGCCTGCCCGCCCGTTCTGCCGATCAGGTGCGCCGCCGCTTTCCCGGCGGTCTGGACCTGATCCTCGCGGGGGCCTGTGGTGGGGCGGACCGGCCCTCTGTCATCCGCGACGGCTGCACTGGCCAGGTCCTGCGCCCTTGAGTCTAAGGCGATTCGCGACGGCTTCCGCAACGAAAGGTATAGAATATCGAGGCTTTGCGCCGACCCCCAGCCGTGGGTCGCTTGCACAAATAACTATGTGAAAAAGAGTTTGTCTCGTTGCAACGTAGCGTGACATGCGCGCGGTTTGGGTTGTCGTCGGCGCGCGTCTGGCCACGCAGCGCTTTACCCCGCCCTCGTTCTGCGGCGATCATCATCGGCGAGCGCCGCAGCGCCCTGCCGGGCCACGGCGAACCTACCCCGATGGCAATCCCAAACAACCTGGAGAATTTTGGATGCTGGACAAGAATTTGCTGGAGATTCTCGTGTGCCCCGTGACCAAGGGGCCGCTGATCTACGATAAGGCGCGAGCGGAGTTGATCTCGGTCGCCGGCCGCCTGGCCTACCCGATCCGTGACGATATCCCGGTGATGTTGGAGGAGGAGGCGCGCACCCTCAGTGCAGAGGAGGCGGAGGGCTATCGCAAGGGCGGCAGCGCGCAGCTTGGCTGAGGACCGGCTCGATAGGAGGGCAACTTCAACGGTGCTGTGACATAATGCACGGCTGTTTTTGTACGGGTTTGGGCCGCCGACACGGCGCTCCTGACCTGCCACGACCATCGGTAACCACCAGGAACCCCCATGAGCTTCTTGATCTCCGACGCACTCGCCGCCGCCGCCGCCCCCGCCGCCGCCGGCCCCATTCCTGAATCGCTACTGACCCTGCTGCCGCTGCTGTTGTTTGCAGTGGTCTTCTATTTTCTGCTGATCCGTCCCCAGGCCAAGCGCCAGAAGGAGCACCAGAAGCTGATCAATGCGCTCACCAAGGGCGACGAGGTCATCACCCTGGGCGGCATCGCCGGCCGCGTCGCGGACCTGGGCGACAACTTTGTACTGCTGGAGATCGCCGAGGGCGTCCAGGCCAAGGTGCGCCGCGCGGCCATTGAGGCCGTCCTGCCCAAGGGCTCCTTGAAGGATCTGTGACTTGGGGCCGGGATGCCGGTAACCGGCAGCCCGTGACCCTCCCCGCCGCGTGAGCGATTGGAAGTGCGATGAACCATTACCCGCTGTGGAAGAACCTCTCGATCCTGGCCGTCGTCTTGGTCGGCCTGGTGCTGGCCTTGCCGAACATTTTCTCCCAGGACCCCTCCATTGAGATCACGGCCGCCCGCGGCGGCCATGTAACCGCGGCCAGCGTCGGGGAGGTCCGGGCCGTCTTGGAGAACGCCAAGGTCCCGGTCAAGCGCTTCGATCCGCCGGCCGACGGCAAGTTACTGGTGCGGTTTGCCGCCTCGGGCGATCAACTGCGCGCCGAGGAGGTGATCGAGAACACCCTGTCCGACCGTTACCGCAGCGCACTCACCCTCTCGGCCGACCTGCCGCGCTGGGTGCGTGCCATGGGTCTCAAGCCTATGAACCTGGGTCTCGATCTGCGTGGCGGTATCTATGTGCTGATCGATGTCGACATGGACGCGGCACTGGACCAGGCGCTGGAGCGCTATGTGGAGGACATCCGCACCCAATTGCGCGACGCCAAGGTGCGCTATATCACGGTCGCCCGCGAGAAGGGTCGGGTCGTCGTCAAGTTTGCCGACGCAGCGGCCCGTGATGCGGGTGAAAAGGTCATCGTCAAGGAGTTCCGCGACCTCAAGGTTGCGCCAGTGGAGGAGGGCGGTGAATTCCTGGTGATGGCCAGCCAGACGCCGACTCAACAGAAACAGATCCAGGACCTGGCGCTCCAACAGAACATTACGACGCTGCGCAACCGCGTCAATGCATTGGGCGTGGCCGAGCCCAGCATCGCCCGCCAGGGCGATCGACGCATCGTGGTGCAACTGCCGGGCGCCCAGGACCCGGGCCGCCTCAAGGAGATCCTGGGGGCAACCGCGACCCTGGAATACCGGCTGGTGGATACCGAGCACAGTGCCGCCGACGCCGAGGCCGGGCGGCCCGCGCCGGGTAGTCGACTCTACAAGACCCGCGAGGGCAAGCCGGTGTTGCTCAAACGTCGGGTGATCGCTACCGGCGACCAGATCACGGACGCCTCCTCTGGCTTCGACTCGCAGAGTGGTACCCCGATGGTCAGTGTGAGTCTCGACGCCCAAGGCGGTCGGCGCATGCGTGACATGACCACCGAGAACGTCGGCAAGCCGATGGCCGTGGTCTTCATCGAGAATCGCACGACCACCAAGTTGGTCGACGGCAAACCGATGAAGCGCACCGAGAAGGTGGAAGAGGTGATCAGCGTCGCCACCATTCGCGAGCCGTTCGGCCGGCGCTTCCAGACCACCGGGCTCGACAGCGCCGATGAGGCCCACAACCTGGCGCTCTTGCTGCGCTCGGGTGCCTTGGCCGCACCGATCCAAATCATTGAGGAGCGCACGGTCGGCCCCAGCCTGGGTCAGGAAAATATCGATAAGGGCGTGCGCTCGGTTGCGGTCGGTTTCGTGCTCGTGGTCCTCTTCATGGGCCTCTATTACCGGGTGTTCGGTCTGGTGGCGAATCTGGTCCTGCTGGTCAATGTCGTGCTCTTGGTCGCCATTCTCTCGGCCATCCAGGCCACCCTGACACTGCCCGGTATCGCCGGCATCCTGCTCACCGTCGGTATGGCGGTGGACGCCAATGTGCTCATTTATGAGCGCATCCGTGAGGAGTTGCGCAACGGCAATTCGGTCCAGGCGGCAATCTACTCCGGTTTTGACAAGGCCATGGCGACCATCGTGGACTCGAATGTCACCACCCTGATTGCCGCCGTGGTGCTCTTCAGCTTTGGTACCGGTCCGGTCAAGGGCTTTGCGGTGACGCTGTTCTTCGGCATCTTGACCTCGATGTTCACCGCCATCCTCGGTAGCCGCGCCATCATCAACCTGCTGTACGGCAACCGGCGCGTCGCGCACTTGCCCATCTAACCGGGACCTGAGCCATGGAACTTTTCAAGCGCACCAATATCAACTTCATGCGCATCCGCTGGCCGGCCATCTGGCTGTCCAGCGCGGTGAACCTGATTGCTATCGGGTCTTTCATCGTACTCGGGTTTAATTTCGGGCTCGACTTCACCGGCGGCACCGTGGTCCAGGTGGGCTACCAGCAGCCGGTGGAACTGCCCCAGGTCACGGATGCACTGCGCTCGGGCGGGTTCGAGGCCGGCGTTCAGCACTTCGGCAGTTCCCGCGACGTGCTGATCCGGCTGCCGCCCACGGACGTGGCCGCCGCGGCGACCTTGGGCGAGCGGGTCATCGCCGCCCTGAGCGCCAGCGCGGGCGCCAACCCGGTGGAGCTCAAGCGGGTCGAATTCGTGGGGCCACAGGTGGGCCAGGAGCTCGTCAATCAGGGGGGGCTGGCGATCCTCTATACCCTGATCGGCATCCTGATCTATGTGGCGATCCGCTTCGAGTGGCGCCTCGCGCTCGGCGCGGTCATCGCCACCATCCACGACGTGATCGTGACCTTGGCGGTCTTCTCCCTGTTCCGGGTCGAGTTCGACCTGACCGTGCTGGCCGCAGTGCTGGCCGTCATCGGTTATTCGCTGAACGACACGGTGGTGATCTTCGACCGTATCCGGGAGAACTTCCGCAAGGTGCGCAAGGGGACGGTACTCGATGTGGTCAATCTCGCGATCAACGAGACCATGTCGCGGACCATCATCACCTCGGGCGTGACCCTGCTCGCGGTGATTGCACTCTTCTTGTTGGGCGGTGCGGTCATCCACGGCTTCGCCTTGGCCCTGATCGTGGGTATCGTCACCGGCACCTACTCCTCAATCTATGTGGCGAGCAGTTCGGCGGTATTGCTCGGTATCAGCCGTGCGGACCTGATGCCGGTGCCCAAGGAAGGACCGGGTGTCGATGCCCGGCCGTGATCGGCGCCGTCCCGGATTAAGTGGAACCGCCCAGGTACCCCAAGGTCGCAGACGCCAGTCACCGGCAGATCCGGTGGCTGGCACTCATTGCCTGCGCCCTGCTTGCCGCCTGCGGGGCGTCACCGGACCCCCAGCTTGAGGTCACTGGTCCCACCATGGGGACCTATTATGCGGTCAAGGTTGCGCGCCCCCCCGCGGGGCTCACCCCGGAGGCCCTGCGTGCCGGCATAGAGCGGGTGCTGGGCGGTGTGATCGCCACGCTCTCCACCTATGACGCAAGCTCCGAACTTTCCCGTCTGAATCGTAATCCAAGCACCGATTGGGTGCCGGTCTCGGACGCACTGCGTCAGGTCCTCGCCGCGGGCCAGCGACTCGGCGCGGTGTCCGACGGGGCCTTCGACATTACCGTCGGTCCGCTGGTCAACCTCTGGGGCTTTGGACCAGGGGCGCATGCCGACGCGGTGCCTGCGCCCGAACTGATCCGAGCCGCCCGTGAGCGCGTCGGGTATGGCAAGCTGGAGTTGCGTGCCGACCCTGCGGCCATCCGCCGGCAACGTGGGGACCTCTATATCGACCTTTCGGCCCTGGGTGAGGGTGAGGGCGCGGATCGGATGGCCGCCTGGCTGGAGTCCATTGGGGCCACCGACTATATGGCGGCGGTGGCTGGGACCCTGCGGGTGCGGGGTAAGAATGCGGCGGGCCGCCCCTGGGGCATTGCCATCGAGGTACCGGACCCGGAACAGCGTTCGGTTCAGCGCATCCTGCCGGTCACCGACGGCGCGGTTTCGACCTCGGGCGACTACCGCAACTTTTTCAAGGCCGGCGGTAAACGCTACTCACACCATATCGACCCGCACACGGGTCTCCCGGTCGAACAGCACCTGGCCTCGGTGACGGTCGTGTTGCCGGCCGGCACGGACAGCGCCCGGCGTGCCGACGGGCTGGCCACGACCCTGATGGTGATGGGCGCGGCGCGGGGGCCGGCCCTGGCCGAGGCCCAGGGGCTTGCCGCCTATTTCATCCTGCGAGAGAATCAAGGATTCCGCGAATTGACCACCACGGTCTTCCAGCAGATTGAACATTCTGCGTCCGCAAATGAACGAAAATGATCCTCGGCGGAGACCTCACATGACCGGACTGCTGCGTACCAAGGCGATCAACGCCGACCATCACCTCACGGACACCGGCTTGCGGCGCGTCCTCGGGCCAGTGGATCTCACCCTGCTCGGTATCGGCGCCATCATCGGCGCTGGCATCTTCGTACTGACCGGGGTCGCCGCGGCGACCAAGGCGGGGCCGGCCATCGTGCTCTCCTTTGTGGTCGCCGGCTTCGCCTGCGCCTTTGCCGCGATGGCCTACGCGGAACTGGCGGCGGCCATCGGCGGATGCGGTAGCGCCTATGGCTACAGCTATGCCGGCTTGGGCGAGCTCATTGCCTGGATTATCGGCTGGGACCTGATCCTGGAATACGCCGTAGCGGTCTCGGCGGTCGCTATCGGCTGGTCGGCCTACGTGAATAATGCCCTTCAGGCAGCGGGCCTTGCACTGCCCCCGCAGCTTCTCAAAGGCCCGCTCGAGGGCGGTCTGATCAATTTCCCGGCGGCCGCCATCGTACTGATTCTTGGTCTATTGCTGTCGCTGGGGGTGCGCCAGAGCGTGCGCATCAACGCCGTCATGGTCCTGATCAAGCTGCTGGCCATCGGCGTCTTCATCGCCATCGCCGTCTCCCACGTGCAGCCGGCCAACTGGAGCCCCTTCATGCCCTTCGGTTGGAGCGGGGTGATGGGCGGGGCGGCCTTGGTGATCTTTGCCTATCTCGGCTTCGACGCGGTCTCCACCGCGGCGGAGGAGGCGCGTGACCCGCAACGCGATCTGCCGACCGGCATCCTGGTCTCGCTCGCGGTCTGCACCCTGATCTATATCCTGGTCGCCGGGCTGCTGACCGGCGTGGTCCCTTACCCCACCCTCAATGTTGGGTCACCGGTGGCGGACGTGGTTCTGCGGCTCGGCTACCCCTGGGGTGCCGGGCTGGTGGCGGCCGGGGCCATCGCCGGCCTGACGACGGTGATGCTGGCCATGTACTACGGCTTGACCCGGGTCTTCCTCGCCATCGCCCGCGACGGCCTGTTGCCACCGCTGTTTGCCCGGGTCAACCCGCGCACCCAAACGCCGGTTCGGGTGATCGCGGTGAGCGGGGTGCTGATGGCCGCAATTGCGGGGCTTACCCCCATCGGTGACGTGGCCGAACTGGTGAACATCGGAACCCTGGGCGCCTTCTTCCTCGTCTGTATCGGCGTGGTGGTCCTGCGCTATACGCAACCGGACCTGCCGCGCCCCTTCCGCACCCCCTTTGCACCGCTGGTTCCTCTCCTGGGCGCCGCCTCCTGTCTTTACCTGATGGCGAGTCTGCCGCTCGTGACCTGGCTGCGCTTTGGTCTCTGGCTGGCACTCGGACTGGCGATCTATTTCACCTGGTCGCGCCGCCACAGTGCGCTGGCGGGCAGTGACTGATCGCGATGCCGGTGTTTCCTGGCGATTGAGCGAGCAGCCACCCGCAAGACCTTACCCACCGCCGTTGCTATAAGCGAACCAGCGCTGCAAGTGACGATGTCATAACGATAAGACCGATCGCCGGAGATGAGGAGACATGAACAAGACTATTGCGGGTGCCGTGTGTGCCGGATTGATCGCCATCGGCCATGCCGGTGGCGCAACCGCCAGTTTATATTACATCTTTCAGGACGTGATCGGCGGGAGCGACTTTGCCCCGGTCACCAACGAACGCTATCGCGCCGAGTGCGGCAGTTGTCACCTCGCCTTCCCCCCGCGGCTGCTGACCGCCGCGGCCTGGCAGGACCTGATCGGCAAGCTCAAGAACCACTTCGGGGATGATGCCTCCTTGGCCCCGGCCGTGACCAAGGAGCTGCTTGACTACCTCGTTGCGAATGCCGGGCAGTTGAATATCGAGGACCATACGCCTTTCGTCACGACCACTGCCGCCGATAATCCGCCGCGCATTACCGACACCTTCTTTTTTACCACCAGACATTCTCGTCAGGTCTCCTTGCAGGAGGTTAAAGCGAATCCGAAGGTCGGGAGCTTTGCCAATTGCGCGGCATGCCATCCCAACGCCGATAAAGGCAACTTCAGCGACCACGAGGTCGCTATCCCCGGCAAGGGCAAACCGCAAGACTGAGCGTGCGTGGCGGTCCGCCGCGTAGGGGCTGGTTTCAAACCCGCCCCCTATGATCTGTTTCTAAATTCAAAGGGGCGGGCGAGGTGCCCTAGACTATGCTGCACGAATTGATCGATTGGCTCCTGCTCACCGTCCACGACTGGGGCTACGCGGGTATCTTCATCCTGATGGCCCTGGAGTCGACCGTGCTGCCCGTCCCCAGCGAGTTGGTCGTGATCCCGGCCGGCTATCTCGCCTATCAGGGGCAGATGAGCATCTACCTGGTCTTCCTCGCGTCCACCCTGGGGAGCCTCGCCGGGGCCTTTATCAACTACACCTTTGCGCTCCTGGTGGGGCGGCCCTTCCTCGAGCGTTATGGTCATTATTTCTTTGTGCGGCCGGCCCTCCTGCATAAGACCGACGACTTTTTCGCCCGCCACGGGGCCATCTCGACCTTCACCGGCCGCCTGATCCCCGGTATCCGACACCTGATCTCGCTGCCGGCCGGGTTGAGCCGGATGAATCTGCTGACCTTCAGCCTTTATACCAGTCTGGGTGCCGGTCTGTGGAGCACTGTCTTGATCGCCATGGGCTGGTTCATTGGCGGCAATGAGGGGCTGCTCAAGGAGAACCTGCCGTTGGTGACCGGCGCGGTTCTGGTGTTCGTGGGTCTGATCCTGACCGGCTATGTCCTGTGGCAACGGCAACGGCAACGGTCTCGGGCCGATCTGCGACGAGCGGCATAGGCCAACCGCGCCGCGCGCAACGCCCTGTCAATCTCCGGCCTTGCATTGATCCTAAATCCGGAAGTCGCTCACGCCAAGGCGCCAAGGCGCCAAGAAAAATCATGAGCATCTGGACAGCATCCGAATCACCCGACGGGTGAGTAGCCAAGCGGCGATAACGCATGGCAAACCCTTGGCGAGCTTGGCGAGCTTGGCGCCTTGGCGTGAGAAGCGCTCTTTCTTGGTTGATACCGCTCGTCGCGCCCCCGGGCCGCGACGGATTAGCGCGTTAATTTAGTGTCCGGCGCCCACGGGTGGCAGCAAACGCGCCTTCACATCCAACCCCACCCCCTTGCCGACAAAGCGAGTGTCGGCGACCTGGCTCAGGTCGACATCATTGGCACGGTAGAGACCGGCGGCCACCATGGCATCATAAAAGTCACGGATGCGCTCAGTATTAATGGCCCCGATGCCTTGGGTCAGGGCGGCACCGGAGTCGACGATCCCCTGGGATTTGAGCAGTGCCAATGAGGCCGCGAGCTCGGCCTCGGTCATCTCCGGGTTGTCCTTGAGCATCAACGCATCGGCCGCGCGATGGTCGCCATACAGATAGTTGACCCAGCCGATGATGGAGGCATCGACAAAGCGCTGAACCAGGTCCGGACGGGTCCGTACCGTTTCCTCACGCGCCTCGATCAGGGTCGAATAGGTGGAGAATCCGTGATCGGCGAGCAGGTGGACGACCGGAATGAACCCGGCCTCGCGCTCCACATAGATAGGTTCGGCCACCGAATAGCCCTGCTGGACCGCCCGTGGATTGGCGAGGAATGGCCCTAACGCATAGTTATAGGGCCGCAACTGCTCGTCGCGGAAGCCGTGTGCGGCCTTGAGCCACTGCCACCAGGTGAATTGGGCGTCCTTGGCGATCAGCACGACGGGTGCGTCCTTGAGCGAGTCGAATGACTCATAGCCCTGACCCGGATGGGCGATGAGCGCCTGCGGGTCCTTCTGGAACAGGGCCGCCACCGCGCGGGTGGGCACGCCGTTCTTCACCGCATCGAATGACTGTAAGAGATTGCCGGTCAGCAAGAAGTCAATCCGTCCGGCGGGCAGCAGCGGGCGATTGTTGACCTGGGGTCCGCCCTGGCGGATCTCGACCGCGAGCCCGTGCGCGAGGTAGGTGCCATCCGCCAGCGCCTGATAGAAGCCGCCTTGGGCGGCCTGCGCCTTCCAGTTAGTGGCAAAGACCACGCGCTCGGGGTCGGCCAGCGCCGCGGTTGCCGCCAAGGCAAGCAGGCCGATCACCAGTCGGGCGATCTTGGGTATGCGTCGTCCGGGCCAGGATGCCGGGACCCAGACCAGGGAGGGCAATCTTTCACCGGGCCTGAAGCCGCCGAATAAGGCAGAACCTTCTACGCGTGCCATTGTCGCCTCCGCATGTGGGTTGATCAGTGCCCGCTCGCCGTATAGCGCCGCCCGAGTAGGAGCCGCGCCAGCACGTCGAACAAGATAAAGATCGCTACTCCGGTGAGCGCGATCAAGAGCAGGGCCGCGTACATCTTGGGGATCTCGGTGCGAAAGCTGGCCTCCAGGATGCGCGAGGCGAGCCCGGTCTCGCGCCCCGCCGCACCCGCCGCGAACTCCGCCACCACCGCCCCGATCAGGGCCAGGCCGCCGGAGATCTTGAGCCCGGCGATGAAATAGGGCAGCGCCGTGGGCACCAGGAGCCAGCGCAGCCGCTGCCAGGGCGAGGCGCGGTAGAGTCGGAACAGGTCCTTGAGCCCGGGGTCGGCGGCGCGCAGCCCG
This sequence comes from uncultured Thiodictyon sp., assembly GCF_903946935.1. Taxonomy (GTDB): domain Bacteria; phylum Pseudomonadota; class Gammaproteobacteria; order Chromatiales; family Chromatiaceae; genus Thiodictyon. The sequence goes on along the minus strand of NZ_CAJAXH010000311.1, from coordinate 31,862 downwards.
ATCAGGGTGTTGGACAGGATGGGAAAAAAGGCGACGATCCAGGCGCAGATCAGCAATGCCGCGGTGGTGCTGTCCACATAGATCAGGATCAGGGGGGCGATGGCGACGATGGGGGTCACCTGCAGGACCACGGCAAAGGGAAAGAGTGCCAGCTCCAGGGTGCGCGACAGGGCGAACAGTGCGCCGAGCAGGATGCCGCTGCCGATGGCGAGTGCCAGGGCGCCGAAGGTGATCTTGATGGTGAAGAGCCAGGAGACGGCGAGCGAGTCCAAGTCGGCCCACAAGGTGGTCAGGATCAGGCTCGGGGCCGGGAGTATGTAGTGTGGAATGCCGGCCAGTCGCACCGTCGCCTCCCAGGCGCCGAGCGCGGTGCAGAACACCAGGGTCGGCAGCCAGACGCTGGCGTGAGGTGCCTTCATGCACGAACCTCAGCGGGTGATGACGATCGGGTCGCCCGCGCGCAGGCGCGAGAACAGGAATTGGGCATCCCCGGCGTGCAGCCGCACGCAGCCGTGGGAGGCCGGATAGCCCGGCAAGCGGCCCTGGTGGATGAAATAATTGCTGCGAAACTGGATCGCGTAGGGCATGGACGCGGGCCGTCCATTGGAGCCGGCGTAGAGGCTGGAGAACTTATGGCGTTGCTTGCTCAGGACCCGGTAAGAGCCACCGGGAGTCCCGTAGCCACGCCGTCCCGAGGACACCGGGCCGCTTCGCACCGCCCGCCCGCCTTCCGAATAGACGAAACGCTGGGAGCCCAGATGGATGGTCAGGCGGCGCGACGAGCCCGCGGGCCGGGCCGGCGGCTTCTTCATGGTGGCCGGGGCCGCCTCGGGCGTCGGTGCGCCGGCACCGCTCGGGCTTGGGGCCGGCGACGGAGCACCGGCACCCAGGGCGCCCCCTGGTGCGCCCGCCGTCTCGGCCGGCCGCGCCTCCGGCGCGGGTGGTGCTGCGACCGGCACGGTTGAGCCGGCCCCCACGGCCGCGCTGGGGTCCTGCGCCCAGCCCGGTGTCAGCGTTAAGGCCGCGCCCAACGCGACCGCGGCCAGGCGGATCAGGAACCCATTTATACGCTTGATTGCCATTGCGATGTTGTACTGGCTCATAGGGCTGGTCTCCGCGGGCGCTTGGCGATCGTTAGCGTGATGGTCATGTTAGGTGACTAACCCCGGTCAAGGGAAATCGGGTATAACCCAGGGCGGTGTGCCGGACCGGCCCCGGCCGCGCCGCCCGCCTGGTATCTATCAATCATTTGCGTTAACTTGCCTTCACTTGCGCACACCGACCCCCGCCCCGGCATGACCGAACGCACCCCCCCTTACCAGGCCCAGGCGCCCGAGCACCTCGCGGGTTCCATCGAGCGCGTCACCTTCCATAGCGAGGAGAGTGGGTTCTGCGTCCTGCGGGTCAAGGTGCGCGGGCAACGCGATCTGGTGACGGTGATCGGCTCCGCCGCCTGCGTCACCCCGGGTGAGTATCTGGAGTGCCAGGGCGAGTGGATCAACGACCGGCAGCACGGCTTGCAGTTCAAGGCCGCACAGTTGCGCGCGGTGCCGCCCTCCACGCTCGAGGGGATCGAGCGCTATTTGGGCTCCGGCATGGTCAAGGGCATCGGCCCGCACTTTGCGCGCAAGCTGGTCCGCGCCTTCGGCGAGCGGGTGTTCGATGTGATCGAGGACAACCCGGATGAGCTGCTCACGCTCCCCGGCATCGGCCCCAAGCGCCAGGCGCGCGTCACCGGCGCCTGGGCCGAGCAGAAGGCGATCCGGGAGATCATGGTCTTCCTCCAGTCGCACGGGGTCGGCACCGCGCGGGCGGTGCGCATCTACAAGACCTATGGGGATGAGGCCATCGCCCGCGTGACCGAGAACCCCTATCGGCTCGCGCTCGACATCCACGGCATCGGTTTCAAGACCGCCGACGCCATCGCCCAACGCCTCGGCATCGCCCCGGACTCGCTGATCCGCGCCCAGGCGGGGGTGCGCCACTGCCTCCAGGAGGTCGCGGGCAATGGACACTGCGCCGCCTTCCGGGAGGTGCTGGCCGAGCAGGCGGCGACGCTGCTGGAAATCCCGGCGCCGATCATTGAGCAGGCGATCCGCGCCGAGTTGCGCGAGGAGAATCTGGTCGAGGAGTCCATCGACGCGCGCCCGGCACTCTTCCTCACCCCCTTGCAGCGCGCCGAGCAGGGCATCGCGCTGGGAGTGCGGCGGCTGCAACAGCGCCCGCCGCTGTGGGGGCGCATCGACCCGCAGCGTGCCATCCCCTGGGTGGAGGGGCGTACCGGCCTGGAACTTTCGCCCTCCCAGCGCACCGCGGTGGCCGCGGCCATCCAGGGCAAGGTCACGGTCATCACCGGCGGCCCCGGGGTGGGCAAGACCACGGTGGTGCGCTCCATCCTCGACATCCTGGCGGCCAAGGGGGTGGAGATGCAGTTGTGTGCCCCGACCGGGCGGGCGGCCAAGCGTCTGGCGGAGTCGACCGGGCGGGAGGCGCGCACCATCCATCGCCTCCTGGAGTTCGACCCCAAGGCGATGGGTTTTAAGCGTGACCAATATTCGCCGCTCGCGACGCACCTGGTGGTGGTGGACGAGTGCTCCATGGTCGACGTGGTACTGATGAACCAGTTGCTGCGGGCGGTGCCGACCGAAGCGGCCGTGCTGCTGGTGGGCGACGTGGACCAATTGCCGTCGGTGGGGCCGGGGGCGGTGCTTGCCGACCTGATCGGTTCCGGGGTGCTCCCCACCTGCCGGCTCACCGAGGTCTTTCGCCAGGCGGCGGCCTCCCGGATCATCGTCAATGCCCACCGTATCAATGCCGGGCGGATGCCGGAGCGGCCCGACGAGGGTCCGGCGGACAGCGATTTCTATCTCATCCCCTGCACCTCACCGGAAGAGATTGCCGACCGGCTGATGCGGGTGGTGCTCGAGCGCATCCCCCAGCGCTTCGGGTTGGACCCGGTGGCGGACGTGCAGGTCCTCACCCCCATGAACCGGGGCGGGCTGGGTGCGCGCTCACTCAATGTAGCGCTGCAACAGCGACTCAATCCGACCGCGACCCCACGGATCACCCGCTTCGGTTGGACCTATGCCCCGGGGGACAAGGTGATCCAACTGGTGAATAACTATGACAAGGAGGTCTTCAATGGCGATATCGGGCGGATCGCCGCCATCGACGAGGCGGAGGGTCTGGTCCAGGTGGAGATCGATGGTCGGCGGGTGGAATACGACCTGGGTGAGCTGGATGAGCTGTCGCTCGCCTATGCCACCAGCATCCATAAGGCCCAGGGGTCCGAATACCCGGCGGTGGTGATCCCGCTGGCGGTGCAGCACTATATGCTGCTCGAGCGCAATCTGCTCTATACCGCGGTGACCCGCGGCCGGCGCTTGGTGGTGCTGATCGCCGAACCGCGCGCGCTGGCGATGGCGGTGAAGCGGGTCGGCTCCAATCAACGCCTGACCCGCCTGCGGCAGCGGTTGCTCGAGGCGATGGCGGATCGCCCCGTCTGGTGACATCACTGGCTCTGGTGACACCGCCACTTCTGGTGACACCGCTCCGCGGTGTCACCCCCATGTGTCAGCCGGTGCGCGGCCCGCGCCCCGGATTTCCGCTCGCGGCTTGTGGTGCCACCCCGGCAACCCAAACTCTTCCAGCTTGCGCGTTCCCGACCCCGGTAAGGCCTGCACCTAACCATGAAACCGACCAGCACCCGCCTACTCACCTTGTCCCTACTGCTCATGACCGCCACTGCCGTGGCACAGGAGTCACCGATGCAAACCGTCCCCCAGGTCGACCTGTCCCGCTTCATGGGTCCTTGGTATGTCATTGCCAATATCCCGACCTTTTTGGAGAAGGGCGCCCACAACGCGGTGGAGTCCTATGCCCTGAACCCCGACGGCACCATCGCCACCACCTTCACCTTCCGTCAGGGCGCCTTCGACGGCCCCCAGAAGGAATACCACCCCAAGGGCTTCGTGGTCCCGGGCACCGGCAATGCCCGCTGGGGGATGCAATTCATCTGGCCATTCAAGGGCGACTACCGGATCGTCTGGCTCGAGCCGGACTACAGCATCACCGTCATCGGCCGCGAGAAGCGCGACTATGTCTGGATCATGGCCCGCACGCCCCAGATACCGGCGGCCAAGCTTGATGAAATCTTAAGCTTCCTCAAAGGCGTCGGCTATGACACCGCCCAGGTCCAGCACGTGCCGCAGCGCTGGCCTTGATCGTCCTTCCGGGACGCCGCAACGGCTCGGCCGCCGACTCGCAGACCCTGGCTTCGCCGGCGGTTTAAGGTCCGTGCCCCCGGAGCGATCGCCATCGCGATGGTGCGCATCCTCGTGGAGATGCTCGAGCCATTCCCCGACCCGGTGCGCAAGGTGCAGGGGCGCGTCTATGACCCCTGCTGCGGCTCCGGCGGCATGTTCGTCCAGACCGAACGCTTTCTGACGAACCACGGTGGGCGCCTCGGCGACCTCGCCATCTACGGCCGGGAGTCCAACTATGTCACCTGGCGGCTGTGCAAGATGAACCTGGCGGTGCGCGGCATCGACGCCGACATCCGCTGGAACAACGAGGGCAGCTTCCACAAGGACGAGCTGCCGGACCTGCGCGCCGATTTCATCCTGACCAATCCGCCCTTTAATATCTCCGACTGGGGCGGGGACAAGCTGCGCGAGGACGCGCGCTGGACCCACGGCGCACCGCCCGCAGGCAACGCCAACTTTGCCTGGTTACAGCACATCCTGTACCACCTGGGACCCAACGGCACCGCCGGGGTGGTGCTCGCCAACGGCTCCATGTCATCCAGCCAGTCGGGCGAGGGCGACATCCGCCAGGCGATGGTCAAGGCCGACGTGGTGGACTGCATGATTGCGCTACCCGGTCAGTTGTTCTATTCCACGCAGATCCCCGCCTGCCTGTGGTTCCTGGCCAAGAACAAGCGCGGCGGCGGCCTGCGCGACCGCCGCGGTGAGGTCCTGTTCATCGACGCCCGCAAGCTCGGCCACCTGGTGGACCGCACCCGGCGCGAGCTGTCGGATAAGGATATCGACCAGATTGCCGACACCTACCACGCCTGGCGGGGCGAGATGGACGCGGGCCAATACGCCGATGTGCCGGGGTTCTGCAAGGCCGCAGTGAAGGAGGTGATCGCCGGCCACGGATATGTGTTAACACCCGGGCGCTATGTGGGGGCGGCGGCGGTGGAAGAGGACGAGACGCCTTTTGCGGAGCGGTTCGCGGCGTTGCAGGATACAATGGCGGGACAGTTTGAGGAGGCGGATCGACTGACGGCACTGATTCGGGAGAAGCTGGCGGGAGTGGTCAATGGAGGTTGAAGCACTGCTCGGCGACTTGCCGGACGATAGGTTATATCAGACACTTGGCGAAGTATGTCGATCAGGTGGCGGCGGTATTCAAACCGGCCCTTTCGGAAGTCAGCTTCACAAGTCAGATTATGTGACTAGCGGTATTCCATCCATTATGCCGCAAAACATCGGCGATAACCGAATCATTGAAGACGGTATTGCTAGGATTAGCCCCGTCGATGCGAAGAGATTAAGTCTTTACTGTGTCCAAGCCGGTGATATAGTCTACAGTCGCAGAGGCGACGTCGAGAGACGAGCGCTTATGCGCAAGCCCGAGACCGGTGGGCTTTGCGGAACAGGTTGCTTACGCGTTCGGTTAGGGACGGTTCACTAACAAGTGGCGCGTTGCTTTAGCGCAACAGACTGTTTTACAAGGTTTCGCGTCGAATTATCGTGTATAACTTGTTTCTGCACCGTTACTTAGGCCACAAAGGCCCAGACCCCAGGTACGCAGCCTTCTATCTCGGCCACCCCCTCGTTCGAGAGTGGATTGTGCGTCACGCCCATGGCGCGACAATGGCTAATCTCAACACTTCAATTCTTTCTTCTTGCCCATTCGTTTTACCTCCGCCTGCCGAACAAGAAGGGATTGCTTCGATTCTCTCCGCTCTCGACGACAAGATGAGCTGAATCGCCGCATGAACGAGACGCTGGCGGCGATGGCGCAGGCACTGTTCAAGGACTGGTTCGTCGATTTCGGCCCGACCCGCGCCAAGCAGGAAGGCTTGGAACCGTACCTCACGCCCGAGCTGTGGTCCCTGTTCCCCGAGCGGTTGGATGCTGAGGGGACGTCTGAGGGGTGGAGACGATGCGCACTGGAAGACATCGTCGATGTGAATCCCACAGAACCGCTCAAGAAAGGAACCGCTGCGCCGTATCTGGAAATGTCGGCCTTACCAACCCGCGGCTCCATAACCGAACCTGCGGTTTTGCGCGAATTCACATGGGGAATGCGATTTCGCAATGGAGATACCCTGTTTGCCAGAATCACGCCTTGCCTTGAAAATGGCAAGACGGCATTCGTCCAATCACTTATCGATGTTTGGTCCGCCTTTGGCGCCATCATAGAACCGCTGTTTCAACGCATCAGGGCAAACGGAGAAGAATCCCGCACCCTCGCCCAAACCCGCGACCTCCTCCTCCCTAAGCTGATGTCCGGCGAGATTCGCGTCAAGGATGCCGAGCGGACTATTGAGGACTTAACCTGATGGCCGAATATAGTATCTACTGCGACGAGTCCGGTCATTTGGAGAACGACGAGATACCGGTGATGACGCTCGGTGCCCTTTGGTGCCCATCCGATCAAAGAAAGTCAATACAGCGGCATGAGCGGGAGCTTAAGCGGCGCCACGGACTGGCCTCCGGCTTTGAGATCAAGTGGTCGAAAGTCTCGCCTGCACAGCTCGACTTTTATCGTTCATTGATTCATCTCTTTTTTGGTGATGAACGACTGCATTTTCGGGCTGTCGTGGTGCCAGACAAGTCGCGGCTTAAACATGAGGCCTTTTCGGGGCAGGATCACGATCTCTTTTACTACAAGATGTTCTTTCTAGTGCTGCGGGAGATTTTGGTTGGCGATGAGACCTACCGGATCTATCTCGACATCAAGGACACGCGTAGCCAGCAAAAGGTCCAGAAACTGCGTCAGGTGCTGTGCAACGCAAATTATGATTTCGATCGGCGCATGATCCGCGGAATACAGCAGATGCGCTCGCACGAGGTGGAGCAACAGCAGCTGGCGGATTTACTGATCGGTGCGGTCGGCTATGCGAACTGCGGCTTGACGACGAGTCAGGCGAAATCGGCCCTCATCGGCGAAATACAAAAACTTTCCAGGCATTCCTTGGTGCGGAGCACCTTGCCGTCCGAGCGGAAGTTCAATATCTTTCGATGGGAGGCGCGGAGCCTGTAATGAAAGCACCGGTGCTTGAAGTTTTCGGTGGCGATTGCGCGACCTATGAGGATCATCTCTATGATATCGATATGGATACCCTGGTCCGCAATCCGGTCGCGTTCCGAGGTCTAACCGTCAAATGCCAATATCGGCCGGCGACCACGAATAAGGGATTTGGTTTTTGGCACTTGATCGCAGAAGGCCCAAAAGAAGAGGAGCGAACGCCTGATTTACGTCGCTGCGAGCGCATTCGTTGGGTAGCCTGGCTGATCGGCAACGCCGAGGCCGCGGGTATCCGCTGGTGGAAGAGTCGTCGCGGACGGGCAGTCAGGATCGTGATTTGGATCGAGTCGGAGCAGTTCGCGGTCGTTCTCGAAGAACGAAGCGATTACTTCTTGCTGAAAACGGCGTACTGGGTAAAGCACTTCCGCAGCGACGATTTTCGCAGGGAGCACGCGGAGTATTGGAAAAATCCATGGTAGAAAAGACATGCCCCGCGCAATGTTTCCGCTGCACGGGGCCGGATGCTCCTTCCGCACATGGCGGATGAGTCGGATGCTAGAGTCGACCAGAATCGCCCATTTGTCAACCGTACATGAACTGTTTTCCTGGATTGTCCGATGCCTTACATCTCCGAAGCCGACATCGAGAGCACCCTCTTGGAGCATCTGGAGCGCCTGGGTTACGCCCGCGCCACCGACGCCCAGATCGGCCCAGACGGCAGTGCCCCCGAGCGCGAGGCGTACTCGGATGTCCTGCTACTGGAACGACTCACGGCCGCCATCGACCGGCTCAACCCGCTGATCCCCGCGCCGGCCCGCCACGACGCGCTGATGCAGGTGGTCGCGAGCGCGTCGCCCTCGCTGATCGAGGAGAACCGCCGTCTGCATAAGCGCATCGTCGACGGTGTGGCGGTGGAATTCTACGCGGACGATGGGACCATCCGCGGCGACAGGGTGCGCCTGGTGGGCTTTGCCGATCCGGACGCCAATGACTGGCTGGCGGTCTCCCAGTTCACCGTGATCGAGACCGGGAGCAAGCGGCGGGCCGACGTGGTGCTGTTCGTCAACGGGCTGCCGCTGGCGGTGATCGAGCTCAAGAGCGCGGGGGGCGAACAGGCCACCCTCACCGGGGCCTTCAACCAGCTCCAGACCTACAAGGCCCAGGTCCCTCGCTGTTCCGCACCAACGCGGTCCTGGTGACCTCCGATGGACTCAGCGCGCGCATCGGCTCGCTGACGGCCGACGCGGAGCGCTTCATGCCCTGGCGCACCGTCGACGGACACATCATCGCGCCGAAGACCGCGCCGCAGTTGCCGGTCCTGACCGCGGGGGTGTTCGAGCGCCGCCACTTCCTGGCCCTGATCCAGGACTTTATTGTCTTCGGCAACACCGGCGCGGGCCTCACGAAGATCATCGCCGGGTATCACCAGTTCCACGCGGTGCGGCGCGCGGTGGATGCGACTTTGCGGGCGATTGCGGATGTCGGGTTAGGCTGCGCTAACCCGGCCTACGCCGGGGCGCGGGAGGACCCGGCGGCCTACGGGCTGCCGGGCGTGAAGGACTATCGCCCCGGGGATCGACGCATCGGGGTGATCTGGCACACCCAGGGCTCGGGCAAGAGCCTGCTGATGGTCTTCTATGTCGGGCAATTGGTGCGCCGGCCGGAGCTTGCGAACCCCACCATCCTGGTCGTCACCGATCGCAACGACCTCGATGGCCGGTTGTTCGGCACCTTCGCCATGTGCGCCGACCTGCTGCGCCGGGCCCCGGTCCAGGTGCAGAGCCGCGAGGACCTGCGCAACGCGCTGAACCGCGCGTCCGGCGGCGTGATCTTCACCACGATTCAGAAGTTCTGGCCCGCCGCGGGCGAGGAGGCCTACCCGCTGCTGACCGACCGCCGCAACGTGGTGGTGATCGCCGACGAGGCGCACCGCAGCCAGTACGGCTTCAAGGCCCGGCTGGACAGCCGCAGCGGCGAGATCGACTACGGCTTTGCCCAGCACCTGCGCGATGCACTACCCAACGCCTCCTTCATCGGCTTCACCGGGACGCCGATCGAGCACGACGACGTGAACGCCCCGGCGGTGTTCGGCGACTACATCGACATCTACGATATCAGCCGCGCGGTCGAGGACGGCGCCACGGTGCCGATCTACTACGAGAGTCGGCTCGCCCGCATCGAGCTGCCCGAGGACGAGACATCGTGCGGGATATGTGGCTGACCGGCTTCGACGCCCCGGCGATGCACACCATGTACGTGGACAAGCCGATGCATGGCTATGCCCTGATGCAGGCCATTGCGCGGATCAACCGGGTGTTCCGCGACAAGCCGGCGGGCCTGGTGGTGGACTACATCGGCATCGCGCAGAACCTCAAGGAGGCCTTGAGCCAGTATTCCGCCGCGGACCAGGGCCAAACCGGCATCGACGAGGCGCAAGCCGTGGCGGTGCTGCTGGAGAAGTACGACGTGGCGGCGGCGATGTACCACGGCTTCGATTACCGCCGGGGCCTTAAAGGTACGCCGCAACAGTGCCTGGTGGTCATGGCCGAGGCCATCGAGTGGATTCTGGCGCATCAGCACGCGGCGGCCGAGCGGGAAGAGAAGGCGGAGAACAAGAAGCGCGCGCACCGCCGCTATCAGGACGCGGTGCTGGCCCTGACCAAGGCGTTCGCCCTGGCGGCGGCGAGCGATGCGGCCCGGGCGATCCGCGACGAGGTCGGTTTCTTTCAGACCATCCGCGCTGCCTTGGTTAAGAGCGGTGGAAGCGGCGGCACGGCCGGGGCCGGTCGGGACTTTGCCATCGCCCAGATCATCGACCGCGCCGTGGTCTCCACCGAGATCGTCGACATCCTCACCGCGGCGGGACTGACGACGTCGAACCTCTCCATCCTGTCCGAGGAGTTCCTTGCGGAGCTCGCGCAGATGAAGAAAAAGAACCTGGCGCTGGAGGCCCTGCGGCGGCTCCTCAATGACGAGATTCGCTCGCGGACCCGCTCCAATGTGGTGGAGACCAAGCGGTTCTCCGTGCGGCTGGAGGAGGCCATCGCGCGCTATCACACCAACGCCATCAGCACGGTGGAGATCCTCCAGGAGCTGATCGGCTTGGCGCGGGACATCCGCGCGGCCCGCCAACGGGGCGAGGCGCAGGGCTTGTCGGCGGACGAGATCGCCTTCTACGACGCGCTGGCCGAGAACCAGAGCGCCATCGAGGTGATGGGGGACGATAAACTCAAGGTCATTGCGCACGAGCTGCTGACCGGCCTACGCGGCAGTATCACCGTGGACTGGTCGCATCGGGAGAGTGCCCGGGCGCGGATGCGCGTGCTGGTGAAGCGCATCCTGCGCAATGACCTTGAGAGCGCCGCCGTGCAGACGGTGCTGGCCCAGGCCTAGGCGCTATCGGCGCAGTGGGTGAACGCACCGGTCTGACTGATGGGCGGTCACTGCGGCCTGGTCGGAAGGGACTGTGAGGCCGGCGGCCGGCCAGCCGTGGGCGCCTCGGCTCGGGCCGCGGCGGCCCTGGCCGCATTCAAACGATCATCGGCAGCATGCGCCGCCTCGATGGCCGCAACGGCCTCCGCCTCGGCCTGGTCACGGGCAATCATGTTGGCCTGGGTCCGATTGGCATGAAACCGATCGTAGGCGGCGTTGACCACGGCGAGCTTGCTGCGCTTGTAGGCCTGGGCGGCCGCGGCCTCCTCCTCGGCGGCCTGGAGCGCGGCGGACGCCGCGCTGGCACGGGCGGCCGCAGCCTCCTCTTCGGCGGTCGGTACCGGGTCTGCCGCGTCCTCGGTCGCCGGGGTCGCCATGGCCGGGTCCTCGGCCGCCGGGACAGTGGTGGCTCCATCGTCGAGGACCGGGGCCGCCACCGGCTGGCCAGCCACAGAACCTGCTTCGATGACCGGGGCGGGCTGGGCGGCGAGCGCGCTGCACAGGGCGATGCTCAGGGTCGCGGCGCAACGGACGATCGGATGCTTCGGTGACATTGGCTGTTTCTCCAGGATCCACAAACAAAAAAGCCAGCTTTGTGGGCTGGCGTATTTGCTTTTTTATGGTGCCCAGGGGCGGAATCGAACCACCGACACGAGGATTTTCAATCCTCTGCTCTACCAACTGAGCTACCTGGGCGGGAAAGAGTAACCATGCTCGGTTGGGATTGACCTAACCCGGATGACTATCTAGCCGCTTATTAGAGCCGGACGGCGGCCCTCAGTCAAGCGTCAAATCAGGTCTATCGATCATCGGCGAGCGTCCGTGTGCCGTGCCGATATTCACAAACCGGAGCCATCGACAGCACCCGCCGATGGCATCTTCAAACATGAAAGGGGCCAGGACACCTGACCCCTTTCCAGCATTTGGCTCCCCGGGACGGGCTCGAACCGCCGACCTAATGATTAACAGTCATCCGCTCTACCGACTGAGCTACCGGGGAATGTCGCGAGCCCGAAATATTAAACGATGCGGGCCTACTCAGTCAATAGCCAGTCGCGGTGAATTTGCCGCTTGTGGGTCGGCATCTGCCGCATCCGGTCGCGGCCTGGGGGCCGCTCCTACGCAACCGCGGCGGCGATCCGCTCGAGTGCCTGGTCGAGGTTGCTGGGGCTGGTGGCGATGGAGATGCGCACATGCCCGGTGAGCCCGAAGGCGGCGCCCGGCACCAGGGCCACGCCGACCTTGTCCAGCAGGTACTCGGCGAACTCGAGGTCGTTGCTGACCCCGTTCAGGCGCTCAATGGCGTGCTGGACCCGGGGGAAGACATAGAAGGTCCCGTCGGTGGGCAGACACTCGATGCCGGGGATCGCGTTCAGGCCCGCCACCACATGGTCGTGCCGCTCCTTGAAGGCCTTGACCATGACGCCGATGCAGTCCTGGGGGCCTTCCAGCGCGGCCTGAGCGGCGACCTGAGAGATCGAGGTCGGGTTGGACGTGCTCTGCGACTGAACCTTGGCCATGGCCTTGATGATCTCTGCCGGGCCGCCGGCATAGCCGATCCGCCAGCCGGTCATGGCGTAGGCCTTGGAGACGCCGTTGAGCACCAGGGTGCGGGGCGCCAGATCCGGGCACACGTTGACGATGTTGACGAAGGGGGCCGAGTCCCAGCGGATGTGTTCGTACATGTCGTCGGTGGCAATGAGCGCGCGCGGGAAGTCCCGCAGCACCGCACCCAGTGCCTTCAGCTCATCGGCGCTGTAGGACATCCCGGTGGGGTTGGACGGGCTGTTGATGACCACCAGCCGGGTCTTGTCGTTCATGGCCGCCTTGAGCTGGGCCGGGGAGATCTTAAAGTGCTGATCGGCGCCGGCATGGACCAGCACCGGCGCCCCGCCGGCCAGCAGGACGATGTCCGGGTAGGACACCCAGTAGGGCGCCGGGATCACCACCTCGTCGCCCGGGTCGATGACCGCGAGTGCCAGGTTGAAGAAGCTTTGCTTGCCCCCGCAGGAGACCAGGATCTGCTCCGGGGTGTAGTCCAGTGCGTTCTCGCGCTTGAACTTGGAGATGACGGCGGCCTTGAGGCCCGGCGTGCCGTCGACCGCGGTGTACTTGGTGAAGCCCTGATGGATGGCCTCGATGGCGGCCGCCTTGATGTGGTCCGGGGTGTCGAAGTCGGGCTCGCCGGTGCCCAGGCCGACGACGTCCTTCCCGGCCGCCTTGAGGGCCTTGGCGCGGGCGTCGACTGCGAGGGTGGCGGAGGGCTTGACGGCCTGGACGCGGGCGGCGAGCTTGATGGTCATCGGCAAGGGTCTCGGGTGAACGGGTGCGGTTGGACGGGGGTTGGCAACCTGCAATCATATCGGATCGCGAGGGCGCGGACATCCCGCGCTCACGCTCGAGCGCGTGGGTGGATGTGTACATGATCCGTCGCGGCCGGGGGCCGCTCCCACGCTGCGGGAGCGCCTCCCCGGCCGCGCCGCGCCGCTGCCTACCCCAGCGTATCCACCAAGACGTCGACGCACGCCGGCGTGCTCAGTTGCCCGGCGTGCAGGTGGACCTCAGGCACTTCCGGTGCCTCGTAGGGGCTGTCGATACCGGTAAAGTTCTTCAAGGCACCGGCGCGGGCCTTGGCATAGAGTCCCTTCACATCGCGCCGCTCGCATTCCTCGATGGGCGTATCGACGTACACCTCGATGAACTCGCCCGGGGCAAACAGGTCGCGGGCCATGCGACGCTCGCTGATAAAGGGCGAGATGAAGCTCACGAGGACGATCAAACCCGCGTCGACCATGAGTTTCGCCACCTCGGCCACCCGGCGGATGTTCTCGACCCGGTCCGCCTCGGTGAAGCCCAGGTCGCGGTTCAGGCCGTGACGCACGTTATCGCCATCGAGCAGGTAGGTGTGCTTACCCTCCGCATGCAGGCGCTTTTCCAACAAGTTGGCAATGGTCGACTTGCCGGAGCCCGACAGCCCGGTGAACCAGATGCAGCGCGGCGACTGGTGCTTCTGCGCGGCCCTGACGGTGCGATTGAGCTCTAGCGCCTGCCAATGGATGTTGCTCGCCCGCCGCAGCGCGAAATCGATCATGCCGGCGCCGACGGTCTCAAACGTCAATTTATCGACGAGTATGAAGCCGCCCAGTACCCGATTGACCGCGTAGGGCTCGAATACCACGGGTGCGCTGGTGGACAGATTGACCGTGGCGATCTCATTGAGTCCCAAGTTCTTGGCCGCCAGATGGGTGCCGGTATTGACGTCCTCGCGATATTTGATGTCGGTGATCGTGGCGGTCACCTCCTTGCAGGCCAGCTTCATCAGGTATTGGCGGCCCGGCGACATCGGGTGCTCGACCATCCACAGCAAGCGCGCCTCGAATTGGTCGGCCACCTCCGCCGGTGCGGCCGCCGCGACCAGCACATCGCCACGACTGACATCCACCTCTTCGCTCAAGGTGATCGTCACCGAGTCGCCGGCGCAGGCGCTTTCTACCTCATCGAACCCCGCCAGGATTGCCTTCACTTCGACCGAGACGCCAGAGGGCAAGACGCGCAAGGTGTCGCCGGGTCGCACGGTTCCCTCGGCAATACGGCCGCAAAAGCCCCGGAAATCCAGGTTCGGCCGATTCACCCACTGTACGGGCAAGCGGAAGGCGTCGCGTCCATTGCTTTCATGCACCTCGACTGTATCGAGGTAGCCCATCAGGCTGGGGCCGCTGTACCAGGGCATCCGGGCGCTGTGATTCAGCACATTGTCCCCGTCCAGGCCGGACAGCGGGATGGCCTGGACAGTGGTGAAGCCGAAGCCGGAGGCAAAGGCCAGGTAATCCTCGACAATGGCGTCGTAGACCGACTGATCGCACTCCACCAGGTCCATCTTATTGACCGCCAGGACTACGTGACGAATGCCCATCATCGCCACAATCCGACTGTGACGGCGGGTCTGGGTTAGCACCCCCTTGCGCGCGTCGATCAGGATCACTGCCAGATCCGCGGTGGACGCACCGGTGGCCATGTTACGGGTGTACTGTTCGTGCCCCGGGGTATCGGCCACGATATAGCGGCGTCGGTCAGTGGCAAAGAAGCGGTAGGCAACATCGATGGTGATGCCCTGCTCGCGCTCGGCCTGCAACCCGTCGACCAACAGCGCCAGGTCTATCTTCTCACCCTGGGTGCCATACTGGCGCGAGTCGGTCTCGAGTGCCTGCAATTGGTCGTCGAAGATGCTCTTGCTCTCGAACAGCAAGCGCCCGATCAAGGTGCTCTTGCCGTCATCGACGCTACCGCAGGTGATGAAGCGCAGCGTCTCCTTGTCGCGCTGACCGTCCAGAAAGGACGCAATATCTTTGGCGTGCAGCATGCTCATTAGAAATACCCTTCTTGCTTTTTCTTTTCCATCGACCCCGGTATATCGGAATCGATCAACCGCCCTTGACGCTCGGAGCTTCGAGCATTGAAGGTTTCGGCGATCACGGCCTCGAGCGTATCGGCATCGCTCTCGATTGCGGCCGTCAGCGGCCAGCACCCAAGGGTGCGGAAGCGCACTCGTTTCATTTCCGCCTGCTCGCCTGGGGCGAACGGAAAGCGCTCGTCGTCGACCATGATCCACTGTCCATCGCGCTTGACCACCGGCCGCTCCGCCGCCAGATAGAGTGGTACAATCGGAATGCGCTCGGCGTGAATGTATTGCCAGATGTCGAGTTCCGTCCAGTTGCTGATGGGAAATACCCGGATGGTCTCGTCTGGCTTGACGTGGGTATTGTACAGATTCCACAGCTCGGGGCGCTGGGCCTTGGGGTCCCAGCGGTGGCCGGGGGCACGAAACGAGAAGACTCGCTCCTTGGCCCGACTCTTTTCCTCGTCGCGGCGGGCGCCGCCGAATACCACGTCGCTCCCCAATTCATCCAGCGCCTGTTTCAGCCCCTGGGTCTTCATCACATCGGTGTGGTAGTTGCTACCGTGAATAAATGGATTGACCCCGGCCACGACCCCCTCCGGATTGGTGTGTGTGATGAGCCTCATACCGCTCTCGGCGACCATGCGCGTGCGATGAAGGTACATCTCCTTGAACTTCCACCCGGTATCGACATGCAGCAGCGGAAATGGCGGCGGTGCCGGATAAAAGGCCTTGCGCGCCAGGTGCAGCATCACCGACGAGTCCTTTCCGATGGAATACAGCATGACCGGGTTGCGGGCCGTCGCCACGGCCTCGCGGATGATTTCTATAGACTCTGCTTCAAGGGTGATCATCGGCCTGCCAGATTTGGAAATCATAAAAAGTGATAAGGACTACATTCGGACCGCCCGTACTCGGGTCTATTAGCGATGGTAGCCGTGCGGCGGGTCACGAACAAGCACGAATGTGGCCGGGGCAGGGGGGCGGGCCGCGGCAAGCCTCGGCCACTCCGGCGAAGGTCGCGCTAAAGCGCGCGGATGGGTCTCTTAACCCTTTGTAATCTGGCGCAAATGCCTGAAGAGTTCCGGGAGTGCGTGCCGCTGTTCATAGCGCAGCAAGGCATCCGGCAAGTGGGTTTTTGGGACGGCGTGGACGCGATACACGGCCAGCGTGCGCCGGGGGTCGTCGGCGTAGCGCGTCAATGTCCAACTGCCTTCATTGACCAGGTAGTCGCCGCGCAACAGGCGCCAGGTGCGCGACCACTTGGGTGGACCCACCACATGGACCGCCTGCGTGACGCCGACCAGGTTCGCCAGCGGCGGCGGCAGACTGATCTCTACTTCGCACACCACCGTCTGGCCCTGCCGCGACAATTCCCTGGAACGCGCGATGTGCTGCATCGTCTTCGCGAATTGACCGCAGTCCTCAATGATCGCCCAGATCCGCTCCGCGGGCGCCTCAATCAGCCCGCGGGCCGTGACCTCCGGCAGGCTGCTGCCCGCGATCGGGCGTAGCGTGACCGTGACCTCACCGTCCTCCAGGCGTGTCTTCGGATCGTCTGGCGCAGCCGCCGCGGCGGCCGCGCAGAGGCCGAGCACCAGTATCAGCATCGGCGAACGCATCTCTATTCCCCCCGTACCAGGGTTGCCCTGGACCCTCGAAGCGGTATCGCGAGTTGGGCTTCGCGGCACTACTCCGGCAGCCTTCGCACCAGCGGCCCGGCATCCGGGAGCCCACCCAAGACCGGTACCCCCAAATAGCGGGCCATTTGTCTCTCTGACTTGAATGAGGGGTCTGCAAGTTCCAGAACCGCAATGAGTACCAGCACGCCCAAGGAGGATAGCAAAAGCGCCAACAGCGTGGGCCGCAGCCGCTCGGCACGCCAGATGGACCTCACTTCGACGACCTGGATGTCGCCCACCGTCATGCGGTCCACGCCTCTGAATGTCAGCGGTCCTGGCGCGGTTCTTGGCTGAGTGCGAATGATTCCATCATTGATTCTCTTGAGGAGTCGGTCGCTATAGAAAGCGACCAGTGCGCTGCCGATCTGCGGGTCGTTGCCGCTATAGCTTAGGCGTAGCCGGGCGTCCCCCGCATCGCCCAACGTCATGGCGGATTGGGTCAGCGTGCGCAGTGCCGCATCGCTCTTGAGCGCGCCGGTATTCTCCAAGAGCCGCAGCTTCCAGTGCAATTGCGGAAACGCGAGTTGGTCGAAAAACAGGAGCTCGGGGTTAGCCACCAGGTCCTCTAGCTTTAAGGTGACGGCCGGGCGGTCGAGCGCCGCGACCGGGCTGGCGCCGGAATACGGAGCGAAGTCCCGCGAGACCTTGAATGTCACATCGTTGAACACCGCGAAAATCAGATACAGGCCAGGCGCCAACAACGCCAGCAACGCCCACTTCTTGTTAACCCGCAGTGCCCTGTTATAGCGTTTGAGGTAATAGCTCATGTCATTTCCTTCAAGTGTGTGCGACCACCGGTAGGTCGCGGCGATAATGAGTCAATCACCATGGCAGTTGGGGCCGTGAAGTTCCTGCAACCCCAGTTCAGTGATGGCGACTGCTTGATTCTAGCTGTCTGCCGACATCCTTAGCTGATTAGCGATGACACCCAGGATCGTCGCGCCGGCGGTCTCCATGATCTTTTGCGCCTTTCTGACCTGCTGCTTGGGCGTGACGGCGGTTAACACCAGCATCACAACGCCATCGGCGATACCTGAGAGCATCACGGGGTCCATCATCATGCGATTCGTCGGGAACACCGCCGCACTGTCGATGATGACCAGGTCATAGGCCGCGGCGGCCTGCTCGACCAATCGCTTGGCTACAGGAAACGCAGGGGTATTCAGGTCGGAATAGTCCGCCGGCGCGGTCAGAATATCCAAGGCATCCTGTCCGGACGAACACATGAGCGTGCTCAAGTCGCCGGCCAGAAGTTCCGTTGAGGAATGATTCAATTCAAGATCAAAAAATTGATGCAGTGCCGGACGATGCCAATTCAGATCGATGGCGGCGACGCGAAATTTTCCGCTATTGGCGGCGGCGGTTGCGAGCACGGCGGCAAACAAACTCTTCCCCTCTCCCGGCGAGGCACTCGTGACTAACAGCGACGTGGGTATCTTGCTGCCCATGGCGTGTTCGGTTGCCCCCAAGATCCGTTTGACCTCGGCGATTTGTTCGAGTGTCTGGCGCTGTCTTTTTTCAAAATAAGGCATGGGGTTTTACTCGCCTAAATAAAGCAACCAAGGGATAATGGTGAGGAACACCACCGCGGCGCTCCGAGCGCCTGCACCGGCCGTGGGGCTTCTCGACATCGTTGGGCGAACGGCCCGCCGCCGTGTTGGGTGGGTTTGAATGGCGCCTTGGCACTGTCGGATGACCGCTCGCGGGGGCGGCCGGGCCCGCTCGCGCCCACCCTGCCGATCCGCCGGTGCGCTTGGTGGCTCAGTATAGCCGGAGCTTCAGTTATGTCGAAACACTTCGATCTGGCCGCCCAGTTCGCCCCGGCCGGCGACCAGCCGGAGGCCATCCGCCGCCTGGTCGCGGGCCTCGGCGACGGCGAGGCGGCCCAGACCTTGCTTGGGGTTACCGGCTCCGGCAAGACCTTCACCATTGCGAATGTCATCGCCCAGGTCCAGCGGCCGGCCCTGATCCTCGCCCCCAACAAGACGCTCGCCGCCCAGCTCTATGGTGAGATGCGCGAGTTCTTTCCGCACAATGCGGTGGAATACTTCGTCTCTTATTACGACTATTATCAACCGGAGGCCTATATTCCGGCCAGCGATACCTATATCGAGAAGGACTCCTCGATCAACGAGCATATCGAACAGATGCGCCTGTCGGCGACCAAGGCGCTGCTGGAGCGCCCGGACGTCATCATCGTGGCAAGCGTGTCCAGTATCTATGGATTGGGCGATCCGCAGGCCTATCTGAAGATGGTGCTGCACTTGCGCCGCGGCGATGTGATCGACCAGCGGGCGCTGTTGCGGCGGCTCGCGGACCTGCAATACCGCCGCAATGAGATCGAGCTCGCCCGCGGCACCTACCGGGTGCGTGGCGACGTGATCGACATCCACCCGGCCGAGTCCGACGAGGAGGCGGTGCGCATTGAGCTATTCGACGACGAGATCGAGGCCCTTTCGGTTTTCGATCCGCTCACCGGCGAGGTCCTGCGCAAGGTGCCACGCTATACCGTCTTCCCCAAGACCCATTACGCAACGCCGCGCGAGACCGTGCTGAATGCCATCGACCAGATCAAGCTGGAGCTGAAAGACCGCCTCACCTGGTTACGCGACAACAACAAGCTGCTGGAGGCGCAGCGGCTGGAGCAGCGGACCATTTTCGACATGGAGATGATGATGGAGGTAGGCTATTGTTCCGGCATCGAGAACTATAGCCGCTATCTCTCCGGTCGCGGCCCCGGTGAGCCGCCGCCGACGCTCTATGATTACCTGCCGGCGAACGCCATCGTGGTGATCGACGAGAGCCATGTCACGGTCCCGCAGCTCGGCGGTATGTATCGCGGCGACCGCTCGCGCAAGGAGAACCTGGTCGAATACGGCTTCCGCCTACCCTCCGCACTCGACAATCGCCCCATGCGCTTCGAGGAGTTCCAGGCGCGCCAGCCCCAGACCATCTATGTCTCCGCCACGCCGCGTCAGTATGAACTCACCCACTCCGGCGGGGCCGTGGTGGAGCAGGTGGTGCGCCCCACTGGACTGGTGGACCCGGAACTGGAGGTGCGTCCGGCCCTGTCCCAGGTGGATGATCTGCTGTCCGAAATCACGCTGCGCGTCGCCGTCGGTGAGCGGGTGCTGGTGACGACACTGACCAAACGCATGGCCGAGGACCTGACCGAGTATCTCAATGAGCACGGGGTCAAGGTCCGCTATCTGCATTCCGACATCGACACCGTGGAGCGGGTCGAGATCATTCGCGACCTGCGCCTGGGCGAATTCGACGTGCTGGTGGGTATCAACCTGCTGCGCGAAGGGCTCGATATGCCCGAGGTCTCATTGGTCGCCATCCT
Source organism: uncultured Thiodictyon sp. (assembly GCF_903946935.1). Classification (GTDB taxonomy): domain Bacteria; phylum Pseudomonadota; class Gammaproteobacteria; order Chromatiales; family Chromatiaceae; genus Thiodictyon. The sequence goes on along the minus strand of NZ_CAJAXH010000311.1, from coordinate 11,743 downwards.
CGACGCGGACAAGGAGGGCTTCCTGCGCTCCGAGGGTTCGCTCATCCAGACCATCGGCCGCGCCGCCCGCAATGTCAACGGCAAGGCCATCCTCTACGCCGACCGGATTACCGGCTCCATGGAGCGGGCGATGGGCGAGACCGAGCGGCGCCGCACCAAACAGACCGCCTTCAACCTGGCCCACGGCATCACCCCCCAGTCGATTCAGAAATCGGTCGCGGACATCCTGGAGGGCTCCACTCCCGGCGCCCCCCGCTCGGCCCGCGCCTATGCCCGGGTGGCGGAGGAGATCGTCGAATACGCCAATCTCACACCGGTGCAGATGGCCAAGAAGATCAAGGCACTGGAGAAGGAGATGTACGGCCACGCCAAAGACCTGGAGTTCGAGAAGGCGGCCGCGGTGCGCGACAAGATCAAGGAATTGCAGGGGAAGGGGTTGGCGGCGTGAGGGCTGCTGCGGCCAGCGGCCGGCGGGGACTCTGGACAGGGTCGGAGGGATCTTGCACCCTCTGGGCCGTCATGCAAGCCTAACACTCGAATGATATCGCTTTGGAGCACTAAGACATGAACATGAATATCGAAGTCCTCGGCCCGCTGGGCCTGATCCATTTGGTCTTGATGGTCTATGCCATCGTCAAGATCGTACAGAGTCGCGCCGGGACCGGCCGTAAGGTCATCTGGATCGTGGTGATCCTGTTGTTGCCGGTGCTCGGTCTGATCCTGTGGTTTATCTTCGGGCCGAGTCGCTGATGCTTGGGGGGCGACAAGATGCTGATCGGTGTACCACGAGAGATCAAGCCGCAGGAGTTGCGGGTCGGGCTCACCCCGGAGTCCGTGGCCGAGCTGGTCTATCAGGGCCATCAGGTGCTGGTGGAGACTGAGGCGGGGTCCGGCATCGGGGCTGGGGATGCGCATTACCAGGCGGCCGGGGCGGAGATTGTGGCAGATGCCGCGACTGTATTTGCCCGTGGCGAGCTGATCGTCAAGGTGAAGGAGCCCCAGCCAGGGGAGCGGGTACAGCTGCGGCCTGATCAGGTGCTCTTTACCTACCTGCACCTGGCCCCCGACCCGGACCAGGCGCGGGACCTGTTGGCGTCCGGGGCCGTCTGCATCGCCTACGAGACGGTCACCGATGACCAGGGCGGCCTGCCGCTACTCAAACCGATGAGTCAGGTCGCCGGCCGGTTGGCGATTCAGGCCGGGGCCTGGGCGTTGCAGGCGGCCAACGGTGGGCGGGGCCTGCTGCTGGGCGGCGTCCCGGGGGTGGCTCCGGCGCGGGTACTGATCCTGGGCGGGGGTGTGGTGGGGTTCAACGCCGCCCAGATGGCGGTCGGCCTGCAGGCGCACGTGACCATCCTGGACCGCAACCCCGCCTTACTGGAGCGGTTGGCGACTCACTTCGGGGTGGGCGCGCGGGTGCTCTATTCGACCCGGGCCGAGCTGGCGGCGGAGCTTCTCGGTGCGGACCTGGTGGTCGGTGCGGTCCTGGTGCCGGGGGCGTCCACACCGCGTCTGGTAACCCGCGCCCAGCTCGGGACCATGAACCCGGGGGCGGTGTTGGTGGACGTGGCCATCGACCAGGGTGGCTGCTTCGAGACCTCGCGCCCGACCACCCATGCGCAACCGACCTATGTGGTGGACGGGATTTTGCATTATTGCGTGGCCAACATGCCTGGGGCGGTGCCGCGCACCTCCGCCTATGCGCTCAATCATGCCACCCTGCCCGCGGTCCTGGCCCTGGCCGCCAAGGGGTGGCGCCGCGCCTTGGCCGACGATCCCCACCTGCGCGCCGGACTCAATTGTTGCGCGGGCCGCGTCACTCATCCGGCGGTGGCCGCGGCCTTGGGCTATGACCTGACCCCGGCGGAGTCGTTGCTGGGCGACGTCTAGGCCGCGATGCGTAACGTCCGATATCCCATCAAGATGCCCGCGATCAGCAATGGCAGACTGAGCGCTTCCCCCAGCAGTCGGATCGCCGGGACGGCGCCGAAAAATGGGGCCACGGAGAAATAGGCGCCGCTCCTGGCCGTCCCCAGGTGGCGCAGAAGCCCGTGTTTCCCATTCATCGTTGTCGGTATCCCAGCGCTCGGTAGGAGCGGCCCCCTGGCCGCGACGAATGTTGCATATACCGGTAGCCGGAATGATGATCAAGGCCAGAGATCGGGCAGTTCAGCGATGTCCTCGAGATAAGCCGTGCGCCTTGACCTTCACTCGCGATCGCGCCGCTCCACCGTCTCGGGATCGGCGATGATGGGGCGGTAGATCTCCACCCGATTGCCGGCCTTCAGCGGCGTGTCGAGCCGCACGACCTTACCGAAGATGCCGACCTGGTTGCGCGCCAGGTCGATCTCCGGGAATTGGTCCAGCAGTCCGGAGCGCAGGATGGCGTCGCGCGCCGAGCTGCCGTCCGGCACGTCGAGCTTGAGCCAGGTCTGTTTGAATTTGTCTGCATAGGCGACGCCGACGTGCATTGGGTAACCTCCAGGGTCAAATCGAAAGTGGTTGTCCGCCTCTTGCTCAAGCCTCAGCGGCCGCGGCCGGCTTGGCAGTGTCGCGCTTGCGCGCCGCCATGGCCTCGCGCTTGGCGCGCTGGATCGCCTCCATCCGCTCCGCGCGGCCCTCTACCAGGCGCCTGGTCTCGGTCTGCTTCTGTTTGGCGCGCCCGCGGGCGGCCATCTCGCCCTTGGCATAGTTGAAAAACTGCACCAGCGGGATGTGCGACGGGCAGACAAATGAGCAGGAACCGCAGCCGATGCAGTCCATGAGCCCCAGGCGCACCGTCCCCTCCAGGTCCCCGGCGCGGGCGTGGGCGGCCATGTTGAGCGGCAGCAGCCCGCAGGGGCAGGCGTCCACACAACTGCCGCAGCGGATACAGGGCGAGCTCGGGCCAGCGTTGATCTCGGTCGCGGTGAGGGCCAGGACCCCATTGCTGCCTTTCACGATCGGCACCCGGGTGCTCGGCAGCGGTTGGCCCATCATGGGGCCGCCGCTCACCAGCTTGGCCGGGTCCTCCCGGAAGCCGCCGCAGTGGTCGATCAGGTGCTGCACCGGGGTACCCAGGGGCACCCGCAGGTTGCGCGGCCGGTTGATGGCCGCGCCGCTCACCGTGACCAAGCGCGCCACGAGTGGCCGGCCCTGGCGCAGGGCCTGGTGGACCGCGAAGGCGGTCGCCGGATTGTGGACGACGATCCCGATGTCGGCCGTGAGCCCGCGGGCAGGGGTCTCCAGGCCGGTGAGTGTCTGTACCAGGTGTTTTTCGGAACCCATCGGGAAGCGCATGGGCAGGTGGGCCACCCGGATCTCAGGATAGGGCGCGGCGACCCCGGTCATGGCGTCCTGCGCTTGCGGCTTATTGTTTTCGATCCCGATGATGATCCGCGAGACCCCCAGCGCATGGGCCATGATGCGGGCGCCGTCCAGGACCCCAGCGGCGTGCTCGCGCATCAGCCGGTCGTCACAGGTGAGGTAGGGTTCGCATTCGGCCCCATTGATCACCAAGGTGTGCAGACTGTATTTGGTGCGCAGGTTGAGCTTGACCGCCGAGGGAAAGGTCGCCCCGCCCATGCCGACGATGCCGGCCGCCGCAACCCGTGCGGCGACATCTTCCGGTGTCAGGGCGAAGGGGTCGGGCACCCCTTCCAAGCCTTCCAGCCAACGATCCTCCCCATCGGGTTGCAGCGTGATGGTGCGCACCGACAGCCCCGAGGCGTGGTGGGCCGGGAAGCTGCCGATCCCCATGATGCGCCCGGAGGTCGGGGCATGGACTGGGGCGGACATCGGCCCCTGGGCCGCTCCGATGAGCTCGCCTTTGGCGACCCGCTGGCCACGGCGCACCGCCGGCGTGGCGGGGTTGCCGATGTGCTGCTGTAAGGGGACGTGCAGCAGGGGCGCCAGTGGCAGGTCCTCGATCGCTTGATTGGCGGCCAGGTGTTTGCGGTCTTCCGGGTGAACGCCGCCGCGGATCTTAAAGAGCTTCATGGGGGCCTCCCGACTCAGGCGGTTACCGTGGCCGGATTGGGCCAGAACCAGGTTTGCAGGGTCGCCGCGATGGGCCGCATCTCGATGCACTCGGTGGGGCACACCTCGAAACACTTCTCGCAGCCGATGCAGGCGTCCGCGAAGACGCTATGGATCATGTTGTTCGCCCCCATGATTGCGTCTGTGGGGCAGCGCTTGAAGCACTTGGTACACCCGACACACAGGTTTTCGTTGATGTGCGCGACGGTCGGGGCCTTTTCCGCCACGCCCGCGAGATCCACCGTCTTGCCGAGCAGGCTGGCCAGGGCCTCGGCGACGGCCCGCCCGCCGGGTGGGCAGACCGTCGGCGGGGCGGTGCCCGCGGTGAGTGCCTCGGCCGCCTGGCCGCAGCCAACGAAACCGCACTGTCCGCACTGGGAGCCGGGCAGCAGTGCCAGGGCCTGTGCAGTCAATGGGTTACCCTCCACCCGCAGATAGCGGGAGGCGAGCCCGAGGACCGCGCCCAAGATCAGACCGAGAACGGAGAGACTGCCAATGGCGGCGAGCATGATTCGATGCCTCTGGTGCAAGCGGTCAGCGGCTCAGAACGAATTTTGGTCCGCAAATGAACGCAAATGAACGCAAAATAATGTCATTGGGCCGATCAGCGAGCGGCCCACGGCCAGCGGTGCGCCAACCAGCAGGACCGAGGCCTTTCCGGCGTGGCAGCCGCGCGTTGGACCTTGCTTAGGGACTACAATGCAAGCTGGGTGCCAGGTGCTTCTGGTAGCGGTGCTTCGACAACCCCAACTTAGGTCAAAGTGCAGCTAAAGACTCTAGAAGATCAGCGTGTTGCGGCTTATTCGCGAGTGCCGCTTCGGCCCGGCGGGCGGCCGCTGAGGGAGTCATCCGTCCTCTTGGCTGTTGACGACACGACAACACCCATGCCGCGGTCCAGTAGAATTGTCGTAATATCGACAGGCCGCCGGACGGGCCGGCCCCAAGCGGGGCGACCGGCCGTATCTGCCATTTTTCGCGGTTATTCGCGGACAAATTTTCTTTTTCGGTTCCACCTTCCCAACACCAATCTATTGGAGAACGCCGTGTCGGCCCGACCATCCCCGGAGTCCCCGGAACAGCTCGTCGCCACCGCATTGGGTGAGTTCCTCGCCGCCCCTCCGGCTGGCACCCCGGCGGAGGTCATCGAGGCCCTCACCCTGATGGCGGGCAACCCCCGCGACCCGCTCTCGCCACGGCTCTTTTTCGAGGCCGTGGAGCAGGCCCCATCGGCCATCTCGATCACCGACGTCGGCGCGACCATCCTCTATGCCAACCGTGCATTCGAGGTCCTGACCGGCTACAGCCGCGACGAGGTAATCGGCAAGAACGAGGGGATCCTCTCCAACCACGCCACCCCGCAGAACGTCTATCAGCACCTGTGGCGGACCATCCAGCGCAAGCAGACCTGGACCGGGACCCTGATCAACCGCACCAAGCAGGGCGGGGACTATCTGGCTGAACTGGTGATCGCCCCAGTACTTGATTGCCATGGGGAGCTCAAATATTTTCTCGGCATGCACCGTGACGTGACGAAGGTACACGAGCTGGAGGGTGAGCTACGCCGCCAGAAGGCGCGTATCGAGACGGTGCTGGACGCGGCCCCGGTAGTGATCGTGCTGCTCGATTCCGAGGGGCGGGTGATCCTCAATAACCGGGAACACAAGAAGCTCTCCGGTGAGCTGCACGGGCAGGAGCCAGCTCAGGTCCTAAGCTCCGCGCTACGCGAGCAGGTCGGCCTGGACCCCCTGGCGGAGTGTCTGGGCGGGCGAGCATTCAAGGACCTGGAGGTCAGCATCAGTGTCCCGGGGTCGAACGGTCCGCGCTGGTTCTCCTGCTCCGGCACTCCGGCAGACGAATTCGACCCCAGCGCGCGCGGTTTCTTCGGTCGCCAGAAGCCGGGCGAGCGGCGGATGCTCCTGCTGGCCAACGAGGTCACCGCCCGCCGTCGCGAGGTGGATCGGGCGCATGTGGAGAACTTGCGCGCGCGGCTAGCCGAGCAGCAGTTGGCCCACGGCATGCGCGAGGCGCTGGCGGCGGCCATCTATCAGATTCAGGCCCCCATGAACGTGATTCAGGCCGCCGCGGCCATGGCGCGCGGGGGCAATGCCAGCCTTGCGACCCTGGCCGGGATGCTGGAGGAGATCAGCCGCTCCGGGGCGCGTGCCCTGGACACCCTCAAGGCGGCCCTGCCGGAGGGTCCGCGCGAGAGCGGGGTGATGGTCAACGTCAACGACCTGCTGCGGCAGGTCCTGGTGCTGGAGACGGACCGGCTGCTGGCGGCCGGCATTGTGGTGGACTGGCGCCCGGCGCCCCTGTTGCCGCCGCTCTCGGGCCATCAGGATTCGTTGCGCTCGCTCTTCAAGCACTTGATCGACAATGCTATTCAGGCGCTGAACGAATCCGGGCGGCCACAACGGGAGTTGTTACTCGCCACCCGCCAGTTGGACGGCGCGGTGGAGGTGACCGTACAGGACAACGGCCGGGGCATCCCTCGCGGAGAGCGCTACCGGGTCTTCGAGCCCTTCTATATCGGTTGGCGCAATCGCCGTGGGCGCGCCGGCATGGGGTTGGCGATGGCCCAGGAGATCGTGACGGCCCACGGGGGCAGTATCGAGGTCGATCCGGACTATCAGGACGGCTGCCGCATGCTACTCACCCTGAACGCCGTGGCAGCGGATGAGTGAGCAGATGAATCGCGATCCACTGGCCCCAGTCAACACAGATGCGGCCCGCCTCGAGCTCTTAGAAACCCAGTTGGCCGCACTCTATGAGGTCAGCACTGTGCTGAGCCGCTCACTGGACCTGAGCCAGACGCTGCGCGAGGTGTTGCGGGTGCTACACGAGCGCGGCCGGCTGTGCAATGGTCTGGTTAGCCTGCTCGAGGAGGAGAGCGGCGAACTGATGATCAGCGCACTCTATAACGAGGAGGACGCCGACCCCTTCGAGCCGGTTCGCTACCGACCCGGCGAGGGTGTGATCGGCCGCATCCTGGAGAAGAACCAACCCTGGATTCTGCCCCGGGTGGGGGATGAACCCCGTTTCTTGGACCGGCTCAACCTCTACCGACCGGAGCTGCCCTTTATCGGGGTCCCCATCCGGATCGGTGAGGGTTCCGCCGTTGGGGTCTTCGCCGCCCAGCCACCGGTAGCGGACGGTCTTTTGGAGGAGCGCGCCCGGTTCCTGGAGATGGTGGCCAACCTCATCGGCCAGGCCATCCGCCTGGCGCGCGGGGTGGCGGCTGAGCAGGCGGCCCTGCGGGAGGAGCGCGATAAACTACGCCGCGAGGTGAAGGGCGTACACGGATTCGATAGCATCATCGGCCACACCCAGCCGATGCGGATCGTGTTCGACCAGGTCAGGCAGGTCGCCAAGTGGACCACGACGGTCCTGATCCGCGGTGAGTCGGGCACGGGCAAGGAGCTGATCGCCAACGCCATCCATTACAACTCGCCGCGCGCCCGCGCCCCCTTCGTCAAGCTCAACTGCGCGGCCCTACCGGACAACCTGTTGGAGTCCGAACTCTTCGGCCACGAGAAAGGCTCATTTACCGGGGCGGTGGCCATGCGCAAGGGCCGCTTCGAGCAGGCCGATGGTGGCACCCTGTTTCTGGACGAGATCGGCGAGATCACCCCCGCCTTCCAGGCCAAGCTACTGCGCGTGCTCCAGGAGGGCGAATTCGAGCGGGTCGGCGGCGGGCGGACACTCAAGGTCGACGTGCGCATCATCGCCGCTACCAACCGGGACCTGGAGTCCGAGGTGCGCGCCGGTGAGTTCCGCGAGGACCTTTATTACCGGCTCAACGTCATGCCTATCCGCATGCCGGCGTTGCGCGAGCGGATCGAGGACGTGCCGGACCTGGCCCGGTTCCTGATCACCAAGGTCGCGCGGATGCAGGGCCGGGATCTGTCGATCACCGACAGTGCCCTGCGCATCCTCATGCGTCACGACTGGCCCGGCAATGTGCGCGAACTGGAGAACTGCATGGAGCGGGCGGCCGTGATGAGCGCCGATGGCACCATTGACCGGTCGGTGATCGAGCTCACCGGGCTGGATGTCAGCGCCTGGGATGGGCGCTCGACCAGTGCGGGGAGCGGCACTCTTGTCGGCGCCGGTGCCGAGGCGGATTCAGGTCCCCAATCGCCGATGGAGTCGGTCCCGAAGGTCGACCTGGACGATCCCGACCTGGACGAGCGCGAGCGGGTGATTGCCGCGCTGGAGGAGGCGGGCTGGGTTCAGGCCAAGGCTGCGCGTCTGCTCAACATGACGCCGCGGCAGATCGCCTATCGGATCCAGACCTTGAACATCAAGGTGCGGCAGTTCTGAGTCGTCCCCTGGAGCGCCGAGCATCAGCTCGGCGCATGCTCCGTTTCCCGAGCCCAAGGCGTCAGCGTTGGAAGGGGCGCGACAAGATGGAAGACGGCGGCCAGCAGGACCCGCTCGGGTTACGGCTTTCTTGCCAAATAGGCGTCGATTTGGGCGCCGATGTTCTTGAGAGGATAATTGGCTGCCCGCTCAGTAATGACGGCAATGTATGCGTCAAGATTCGACGGAGTCAATTGATGCTCACCGCTCTTCATCCAGCGTAGCATTTTGGAATTATAACGCTGATGGTAGTGGCTCGTGTCTTTGTAATTTGCGATGTCGTCAAGAAAGGATTCGGTTTCAAAGCCAAAGACCTTGATGTTTGAGTATCGAGCACTTTCCTGCACCATGAATCGTACAGTTTCAAGATAATTCTCGAAAGCTTGCGGAGTACTTTGTTTCATGATGGCATACTGCAAACGCGAGCATGGCGGGAAGAACAGATAAAAGTTCGTTGCCGGATACTTGGCAGCGAAACTTAGCAGAGTCTCCTTAAATTCCCGTTGGCCATTTGTCTGTGCCGCAGCCACCTCGGTCCAATCGATTTCCTTGATCTTTCCGGAGTTGATGGCATTGATACTGTCGGCGATTGTGTGTAATGCATTTAGGACTTGACCGCTGTTGGTCGCCGCCAACCATTTGGACAGCCCGCCAAATCGCCGGCGATGGTCCCAGTCTGAGTGCCACTCGACCAAGGTTTCCAGGTCTCTTGTGTTTGGGCACAGGCGATTGCTTGAAAACACCCTGTTTCTACACAACGCATACTGCATAATTTTGATGTTGGATGCGTATAGGAATATATCGTTCAGTGGGTTATCGTCATATAGCCGGATATAGGGTGTGATCGGCGTGCCGTTTATCGCGGAGTTTCCCGATGATGTCCCATCCAGCGAGAAAATCACCCGTGAGAGATTTCTGTTCTTGAGTGCATACGCTAATACAATAGATCGCTCTGCGATCGAGGAGCCATCCAAGGAGATGTTGACGAAATGGCTTCGGAAGACTTGACTTGCCTCATTGGGCGAGAAGTTGGCTGCCATGCTGGTGCCGAGTATGATGGAGTCGAAATCTTCGGTGTTGATGATCCCGCTGGCCTCGATCCGCATCTTGCTGGTATTGAGGTAATAGTTATCGCGAACCCAGGGTTTGTGAAAAATTCGGTATGGATCAATCAGCCAGTTGATTCCGGTGACTGCGGCAGCTGGCAGTATTGCCGAGACAAGCAGAGCGATCAGATACCGGCGCATGGCTAGAACTGGAAATACAGAAACTCACTGACTTTTGTCAGCGAAATCAAGCAAGCATAGAATAACAGGCCAATCAGAACAGCATGGCTGGTTATCGGCCGCCAGGTCAGCAATTGTGTGACATACCCGCGCGGTAGGGCGGCGGACACGGGCATATTCGCCATATCCTCCCAAGTGGGTTTGTAGTTCCGCATAATTTGATGGACGTTGGGGAACAGCCAGACGAGAGCGAGACCGACAGCGATAAAAGTCAGCGCATGGACGCCGACAGTGTTGCTTGCGGGCAGTAAACCAGTGAACGCAATCTGCTGATGTGGCACTATTTCCAGCAATGTCGAGAGCCGTGCTTGGAGCGCGTTGGGCAACGCAATGCCATTCATCCCCACCATGCCGGCCAAGACCGATTGTGCCGCGGCAAGGCTGTTGGCGCGGAAGAAGACCCAGGCCACGACGACTGCGAGAAAAGTAAGTGTGCGGGCGACGAGTCTGGCTAAGTGTCCGCCGTCGCCCCAGCCGTGCCGCGCTTTCACTTCGCGCCAGCCGTGGTTGATCGTCAGATAGAGTCCGTGCAATCCGCCCCAGATGACAAAGGTCCAGCCGGCACCGTGCCACAGGCCGCCGAGTAGCATGGTGGCCATGAGGTTGAGATAACGGCGGAATGGGCCTTTACGATTGCCGCCAAGTGGGATGTAGAGATAGTCGCGCAGAAAGGCCGACAACGTCATGTGCCAGCGGCGCCAGAAGTCTATAATGTTGAGCGCCTTATAGGGTGAATCGAAATTTAGCGGCAACCGGACATTGAACATCAGCGACAACCCAATGGCCATGTCCGAATAGCCGGAGAAATCAAAATAGAGTTGCAGCGTATAAGTCAGCGCGCCGACCCAGGCTTCGAAAAGCATCAATTGTTGGCCCGCGTTCGCGGCGCCAAAAATCGGCGTGGCATAGTCGGCAAGCGTATCGGCGATCAGCACTTTCTTGGCTAGGCCCAGCACAAAAATGGTTATCCCTACGGCCATGTGTTCGGGACTAATGCGATACGTGGCCGGGTTGGCGAACTGCGGCATCATCTGTTTGTGGTGTAACACCGGCCCGGCAATCAGATGCGGGAAATAGGTGACGAACAGTAGGTAGTGAATGAAATTGTATTCGCGGGCGATCCCGCGATAGGCATCGACCAGAAAGGCGATCTGGGTGAAAGTGAAAAAGGAAATGCCCAGGGGTAGGATGATGTCAAGTGCAGGAATATGGCCACCGAAAAGCGCGTTGGCCGAGGTGATGAAAAAGTTGGTGTACTTAAAATACCCCAGCATCATTAGATTTAAAGTAATCGCGGCAATCAAGGTATGCTTGGCGTGCTCAACAGCGCCAGTGGCTCGGCTCACTCCTATCCAGTAGCCCGCGCCGTAGTTGAATGCTACTGACGCGAGTAGCAGCAAGACCATGCGGGAATCCCAAACGGCGTAAAAAGCCAACGACGCTAACCCCAGCCATAACGCAGCCAGCCGATGGCTGTATCGTCCCAGCCAGAACATACCGGCAAAAGCGATCGGCAAGAATATAAAGATAAAGCTGTAAGAATTGAAGAGCATGGCGAAATTTACGATAGACCTATGCGATAAGGGTTTTGCGGTTTTTTGTTCGCGATAATCTTGCAATTCTCAGCGTGAAGTGTGCGCAGTTGCGGGGCAAATGCATAATGCTCGCCGAAAAGGGTCTTGCAGGCCCCGCGAAACTTTTCAAACAAGTCGTAATATTGATTGTAAATTACTTGGCGTTCGGTAACTACTCAGGTCCCGCGGCCCGGCCGCGTTTGTTTTGCTTGAGCACGAGGCGCGGAGGCGGATAACTCCTGGCCATGGAATCCCTGCCGGACCTGAGCGGCGCTGAGAAAAAGTGCATTGATCGGGGGGGCTGGTGGCGCGTGGCTGCGTTGACGGCGGCGGTCGTGGAACTGCAAGGTCGTCCGGCGATAAGCAGCAATTCCCGCTCCCCCGCATCGTGGTCGGCCAAGGCGAGTACGCGGCGGCAGCGCGAAAAGGTAGGCACAGCAGCCCCTCGCCGACGCGCGGCGATGCTGAAACGGTTGGTTGACGATCCCCCTCAAGAACGGCGCT
>NZ_CAJAXH010000310.1 GCF_903946935.1 uncultured Thiodictyon sp. | reverse complement strand
GCGGTGCGACCAACCCTTTTTCCTGGCGGCCATAGAGCACTGGAACCACCTGATCCCATCCCGAACTCAGAAGTGAAACGGTGTATCGCCGATGATAGTGTGGGGTCTCCCCATGTGAAAGTAGGTCACTGCCAGGGCCTTATTTGGAAAACCCCCGTGCCGTCAGGCTCGGGGGTTTTGCTTTTGCTCGCGCGACCTTCAACCCGTAGCGGTGCGGGTTGACCGGGTGCGAGCGTGCCGATACCCCCCACCATGACCCCAGCCCTCGAAATCACTCAACTCGTCAAGACCTATCAGGGCGGATTCCAAGCCCTCAAGGGGATTGACCTTGGCGTGGAGGAGGGCGATTTCTTTGCCCTCTTGGGGCCGAATGGCGCCGGCAAGTCCACACTGATCGGCATCATCGCCTCGCTGGTGAATAAGAGCCAGGGTGCGGTGCGGGTCTTTGGCCACGACCTGGATCGGGACCCGGAGGCGGTGAAGTCCTGTATCGGCCTGGTCCCCCAGGAGTTCAACTTCAATCTGTTCCTGCCGGTGGTCGAGGTGGTCATCAATCAGGCCGGCTATTACGGGATCCCGCGCCGGGAGGCGCAAGTGCGGGCCGAGCGCTATCTGCGCCAACTCGACCTCTGGGATCGGCGCGATACCGAGATGCGCCGCCTCTCCGGTGGGATGAAGCGGCGGCTGATGATCGCCCGGGCCTTGGTCCATGAGCCGCGCCTGCTGATACTGGATGAACCGACCGCCGGGGTTGATATCGAGATCCGCCGCTCCATGTGGATCTTCTTGAAGGAGTTGAACGCCCAGGGCACCACCATCATCCTCACGACCCATTATCTGGAGGAGGCGGAGAGCCTGTGTCGCACCATCGCGATCATCAATCAAGGCGAGATCGCTGAACACTCCAGTATCGGCGCCTTGCTCGCGCGCCTGAACACCGAGACCTTCGTGCTGAACCTCAAGGGCGGGGTGGGCGAGTTGCCCCAAGTGGGCGGCTTTGTACTCAGCCAAGTGGATGACTTTACCCTGGAGGTGGAGATGAGCCGGGAGCATACCATCAACGGTCTGTTTGATGCCCTGTCACGTACCGGGATCGAGGTGGTGAGTCTGCGCAACAAGCAGAACCGCTTGGAGCGATTGTTCCTGGACCTGGTCGATGGGCGGTCTGGGTCGTGACTCATCGGTCACAGTGGCGGCGCTATTGGGTCACCTTCACGACGATCCTCACCAAGGAGGTCCTGCGGTTCACCCGGATCTGGGTGCAGACCGTCTTGCCATCGGTGATCACCACGACCCTGTATTTCGTGATCTTCGGTCAACTCATCGGGCAGCGGATCGGCACCATGGACGGCCTGGCCTATCTGGACTTCATCGTTCCCGGGCTGGTCCTGATGGCCGTCATCACCAACTCCTATTCCAATGTTGTCTCCTCGTTTTACAGCAGCAAATTCTCGCGCTATGTCGAGGAGCTCCTGGTGTCGCCGGCCCCGAACTGGGTGATCCTGTGCGGCTACGTGGCCGGTGGGGTGGCGCGCGGATTGACCGTGGGGGCGGCGGTTCTGCTGGTGGCTACGCTGTTTACCGATGTCCACATCTACAGTTTCGGTGCAACCGTCCTGGTGTCGCTCATGACCGCCGTGTTGTTCGCCTTGGGCGGTTTCATCAACGCCGTTTATGCCAACAGCTTCGATGATATCTCCATTGTCCCGATCTTTGTCCTCACGCCGCTGACTTATTTGGGCGGTGTATTCTATTCGATCGACCTGTTGCCCCCGTTCTGGCAGGCGGTCTCCCTGGCCAACCCGGTTCTCTATATGGTCAACGGTTTTCGCTACGGCCTGCATGGGGTCAGCGACATCCCCCTGGCGCTGGCGTTCGGGATCATCCTGGTATTCATCGTCGTGCTTAGCCTGTTCAGTCTAACCCTGCTGCGCCGCGGGGTCGGTATCAAGACTTGAACGCAGTCGCGGCAACCTTGTATCCGGGGGCTGCAAATGGGACTATCAGTGTCTGCCGTTGCCGATTGCCAGCACATCGTGTAATTTTCTTGCGCCAACCAGCCGCGCCCCGCCGAGTGACCCGATCTCAGTGACCATGCCTAGTACCCGCGACCCATCCCGTTACCACCGTCATCCCGCCCCGCCCCCGCGCCGCAGGTTCATTGGATTTATCGTGCGCTGGTCGTTTCTGGCCATGGTCGGCGTCGGCCTGGCCGGGACCCTCTACGGCGTGCATCTCGACCGGGTGGTGCGCGGCAAATTCGAGGGCAAACGCTGGGCCCTGCCGGCCCGGGTCTATGCGCGTCCGTTGGAGATCTACGCTGAACGTACCTTGACGGGCGAACAATTTCAGGCCGAGCTCGGTCGACTGAATTATCGGCAGGTCACTGATCCTACTGCGGACGGGACCTACAGCCGCACCGGCGAGCACTTCCAGGTGCATACCCGTAGCTTCCGCTTCTGGGACGGCGAGGAGCCTGGACGCCTGCTGGACCTGGATCTGAAGGACGGCAAGGTGGCCGGCTTACGCGATGCGGGCGATGGATCGTCCCCCGCCTTGATCCGCCTCGAACCGGCCCTGATCGCCAGTATCTACCCGACGCACAATGAGGACCGGGTCCTGGTGCAGCGCAAGGACCTGCCCGACCTCCTGGTGAAGACCTTGATGGCGGTGGAGGATCGCAGTTTCTTGAGCCATTACGGGGTCGACCCACGCGGCATCATTCGTGCCAGCTATCACAACCTGCGTGCCGGCGGGGTGGTGGAGGGTGCCAGTACCCTCACCCAACAATTGGTCAAGAATTTCTATCTGACCGCCGACCGGACCATGGTGCGCAAGCTCAACGAGGCCTACATGGCCCTGCTGTTGGAGTGGCGCTACAGCAAGGACGACATCCTGGAGGCCTACGCCAACGAGATCTATTTGGGTCAGGACGGTCGTCGCGGGATCCATGGTTTCGGTCTGGCGAGCAGCTTTTTCTTCAACCGTAACCTGGACGAACTCGGTATCCCGCAGACCGCCCTGCTCGTTGGTCTGGTGCAGGCCCCCTCGAGCCTAGACCCACGGCGCTTCCCGGAGGCCGCGCTTAAGCGGCGTAACCTGGTGATCGACGTGATGGTGCGCGACGGCGTCATCACCGCCGCCGCGGCGGACGCGGCCAAGGCCGAACCGCTGGGATTGCGCGATGGCGGTGGGCGTCCAACCGGCGAATACCCCGACTTCATTGCATTGGTGCGCCGCCAGTTGCAGCGCGACTATAAGGACGAGGACCTGCGTTCCGAGGGCCTGCGCGTGTTCACCACCCTGGACCCGCTGATCCAAGTGACGGTCGAGGCGGCCTTGCCGAAGCGGTTGCGTGAATTGGAAAAGTCCCGCGGTATGCGGATTGGCACCCTGGAGACGGCCGCGGTGGTTACCTCGGTCGCCAATGGCGAGGTGTTGGCCTTGGCGGGCGGGCGCGAGGCCGGTTATGCGGGATTCAATCGGGCGCTCGATACCGTGCGCTCCATCGGTTCATTGGTAAAGCCGGCGGTCTATCTCACCGCCTTATCAAAGCCGGAGCGCTATACGCTGACGACCAGCATCCCGGATGAACCCTTTAGTTTAAGGGTCGGTGGGCAGCTCTGGTCGCCCAAGAATTACGATCACTCGGTCCACGGCCCGGTGCCGCTTTATCTGGCCCTGGCACATTCGTGGAACCTGGCGACCGTCAACCTGGGGATGAGCCTCGGGGTCAAGGCGGTGGCGGATACGCTGTATCGTCTGGGCGCCCAGCGACCCATCGTCACGGTCCCGGCGATGATGCTGGGGTCGGTCGCGCTGTCGCCCTTGGAGGTCGCACAGATGTATCAGACCATCGCCGCCGGCGGCTATCGCGCCCCCTTGCGGGCGATCCGCGAGGTCATGGACGCCAACGGCCGCCCGCTGAACCGTTATCCCCTGGCGGTGGAGGCGGTGGTGGACCCGCGGGCGGCCTTCCTCACCGGTTGGGCCATGCAGCGGGTGGTGCGGGAGGGGACCGCTAAGTGGCTGGGCAACCGGCTGCCCGCCAGCCTGACCATGGCCGGCAAGACCGGTACCACCGACGATATGCGTGACAGTTGGTTTGCCGGTTTCAGTGGCGACAAGGTCGCGGTGGTGTGGGTGGGGCGTGACGACTACAAGCCCACTGGCTTCGCCGGCGGGACCGGCGCGCTACGCGTCTGGGCGGAGTTCATGCTGGCCATCCCGAACGAGCCGCTGCAGCAGTCCCCACCGGAGGGGGTCGTCCTGTCCGGCGCCTGCGGCCGTTCCGGAGTACCCTATATTGTGGGCAGTGGGCCCGCGGGGGGGAGTTGTGCCGACACGGATGACACCCCGGCCGTGGCCAGACGCGCGGGTGCGCCCCGTGCCCCAGCAGTGGGTGCTCAGGCGGCTGAGGCCCCGGCGCGGGTCCCCGCCCCGGCGCCCCAGCGCGTGCCCGCGGCGGCACGCAAGGCCCCGGTCGAAAATGTCTTTCTGGATGATTTTTAGCCGATGTCTAATGCCATTCGTCTCTTCGCTTGCATCGCTCTGCCCCTGTGCGGGTTCGCCGGCTGCGCCCTGGAGCCGCGCGACGGGCCGCCGGCGCCGGTTGTGACCATTGCGACCGGCGCAGATAGCCCGCCGCCGGTGACTCAGTATCAAGCCGAGCCGGCGCCGCCGGCCGCGCCAGCCGCGCCGGCCAAACCCAAGCCGAAGCCCGCGGTGGCCAGACCCAAGGAGGCGACGGTCTACGCCTACCGCGATCCGGCGAGCGAACCTGAGCCGGAGCCTGCCGCGGAACCGGATGAGGCGCCGACCCTCGCCGCTCCGACCCCGCCGGTCCGACGCGTCCCGACTGCGGCCCAGCCAGCCCCGGTGCAGGCGGCCAAGGCACCGACGGTCGCGGCAGCGGCCAAGCCCCAACCCAAGTCACCGGCCGCGGCGACCCCACCGAAGGCGCCGCCCCCCGCGGCTCCGGCGGCCCCCAAGGCGACGGTTCGTGCGGCCCCCGCCACACCGGCCAAACCGCCCGTTGAGGTTGCTGCCGTGACCCCGGCGGCCCCGAAGGCCGCGCCGGCGCCACGCCCGGCGCCCCCGGCCCCCGCGCCGCGTCCGGTCGAGCGGGCCAGCCCCGCTCCGGTCAGGCCGGCCGCCCCGCCGCCGGACGAACTGCCGTCTTAACCTGTACCTGTTTCCCGCCTGGAAGGAGTTCCCGCGATGACCACAACCGCTGCCAACCTCCGATTGGATGGGGAGGGCTTCCTGCTCGACCGCGATGACTGGAGCGAAGAGATCGCCGTGGTGCTGGCCCGCACGGACGACTTCACGATCACCCCACAGGTGATGGATTTGATCCGCCAGGCACGCGCCATGTACGAGCAGGACGGCGTGGTACCGCCCATCCGCATCTTCGCCAAGAAGCAAGGCATGACCACCAAAGAGCTCTACGACCTCTTCAAGAAAGGCCCGATGAAGCTCATCTGCAAATGGGGCGGCCTGCCCAAGCCCACCGGTTGCGTCTGACCCACCTGACTCACGCCAGTCCCGCACACCGTTCCCAAGACCATGTCATCCCAACTCCTGTGGGCCGCCGGCCTCGGCCTCTACGTCCTTGCGGTCCTCTTCCTCACCCTGATCCCCTACCGGGCCATGGTCGGCCGCGGGATGGAACCGATCCGGGCGGTCTACTACAACCGCAAGATCGTCCACATGCTGGCCGGCGGCGTCAGTTCGCTGCTGGTGCCCCTGGTCTTCACCGACCCCTGGTATCCGTTGGTCGCCGGGCTGCTGTTCACGCTCGTCACCTACCTCACCCATCACCTCTCGGGCTGGCGGATGTACTGGTTCCAGACGACGGACAACACCAACGATGTGAAGTTTGCCCTGATGTGGGCGCTCTCCGTCTC
>NZ_CAJAXH010000309.1 GCF_903946935.1 uncultured Thiodictyon sp. | reverse complement strand
CGCGCCTCGAACAGCTCAACCTCTGGGGCTGAGTCGCCGCCTTTAGGCGGCCCAAGAACCGCGGGGCCGCGTTAGCGACCCCGTAGCCGCTTCGAGCGGCTCACGAATGAAAGCCCCCGGCTTTGCCGGGGGATGGTTACTATCTTACAGGAGGTTGTCCCGAAAGGTGGCGACGCAGATGCGATGCAGGTGTGTGCCTGGTCGCGATGCGGCTTGGCAAAGTATAATCGAACGGCGCCGTTTCAATCGTCATGGGTGGTCCCCTTCTGGTCACGCGCGGGTCAGCGCGCGTGCCGTCGGGTTAGGCGCGCGTGCTGAGCCATCTTATGGTCATCTGCGATGTCAGACGCGCCGTAACCCACCCTATGAGCTAACGGACCGGCAGGAACAGCTTCAAGGGCGCATCGAGAAAGGCGACCGCGCCATACCGGACATAAAACCCGGCCGCTTGCGCATCGAGTGCGTCAACGAATAGCCCCACCGCACCGGCGTGTTCACGAATCGCCCGCACGCGGTCCATGGCGGCCATCAGCAACAATTCGCCGAGCCTCTTGCCTTGATGGTGTCGATCGACGGCCAAGCGCCCGAGACGCACGCCGGGGATGATGCGGGGCAGTCGCTTGGCATAGGCCTCCGGTAGGGCGCGGGTATCCACCTCGGTGAGCGTCAATGCGTAGTAGCCCAGAATATCGGCGAGCGCCGCCTCCGGCACCGCCACAAAGGTCTTGGATAAACCCTTGTGCTGATGCTGGCTGGCGATTTTCGCCAGCCAGTCGTTGAGTTCGGCGCGCCCGCGCTCGAAGCCCTGGCGGTTATGGCTGCCAGTTAAAGCCTGAATCAGCATCGCGTCGCAATTCCTGATAACGCGCCTGGGCCGTGGCGAGGGCGGCATTCGGTGGCGGTGGATGCTCCAAGAGGTCAAGCAAGCGCTCCGCGTCGCGCCGGGAGAGTTTCAGCGTTTGCTCGCGCTCGATGACGGCCTGCGCTTCCGGCACCACCTTCACGACCACAAAGGTGATGTCGTCGCTCTGTAGGGCGGTGCCACGAAACGCCTCCAGTTCTTCGCGCAGGCAGGCGCTGATCTCTTCCGCCGTGCGGCCGGCCTGCCGCCGTATGAGCTCGGCCACCCGCTCCTTGCCATAGAATTCGCCGGCGCTGTTGGTCGTTTCCCAGATGCCATCGGTGCCGGCCAGAAAGAGGGTCCCGGGGGCGACGTCTGCCAATACGAACTCCTCATAGTTGTGGCCCGTCAGAATGCCCAGCGGTAGGCCGGCTCCATCCACGTCGATAAAGCGCTCCGCCTGCGGGTCGTAGATGAAGGGCATATCATGACCGGCCGAGGCCCAGCGCATTTCGCGGCGGGGGACATTGATGACCATCAGCAGCATGGTCATAAAGCGTCCACTGTCGCTGTCGTCGATGAGCAGCTCGTTCATGTGGTCCAACAGGTCGGCCAGGGACCCCGGTTTGCGTGAACGACTGCGCAGAATGCCGCGCGCCGTGGCCATGATCATGGCCGCGGCAATGCCGTGACCGCTCACATCGCCCAGGGCGACCGCGACCGTATCCTCCGGGAGGTCGAATAGATCCAAATAGTCGTAATAATCCCCCCCGGTTTCGTCGCAGTAGGTGCTGTGACCGGCCAGATCCAGTCCAGGGATGACCGGGGTCGCTTGTGGTAATAGCGTGCGTTGGACGTCCATCGCCATGGCCAGGGATTGGCGCATGCGTAGGCGGTCCCGCAGACCGGCCGTCATGGTATTGATTTCCTGCGAGAGTTGCGCCAACTCGGGCGATTGGTGCAAGGCCACCTGGGTATCCAGGTCGCCGGCACCAATACGGCGTGCATGAGCCACCAGGCTGAGGATGGGCGCGGTCATGGCCTTTGCCGCCAGCGAGCCCAGCCCGAGACCGAGCAGCACGACCACCAGCGCGATGCCGATGGCGATGCGCCGTCCGGCCTCGATTTCGGCCAGGAAATCGGCCTGTGGGACGACCGTGACGACCAGCCAATGCAGCCCGGTCGCATGGTGAAGCGGTGAAACCTTGATCAGTTGCCGCTGGCCGGCGATGTCGATGGCGTAGTGGGTGGCGGTATCCAGGGCGTCCAGCGCGCCGAGCCGGGTCTTCAGGAAGGCGCCAACGGCGGCGACCGTGGCATCCCGGTCGTCCCACGCCAGGACCGGGCGACCCTCGGCGGTGTTGAGCGGGGTGCCGGTTGAGCGTGCCGCGAGCCGGCCGTCGGTATACAGGATGAAGGCGAGCCCGGTCTGTCCGATCTGGATCTGACCCAGCGTGCTGGACAGCTCCTCCAGGCTCAATTCGCTGGCCAGCACACCGAGCAATTGGCCGGATGGATTGCGGTATGGCTGGCTATAGGCAATCGCCAGGGTGGCCTGCGGCGCACCATGCTTTGCGACCCAGGCATAGGGCTCGCTCCATGCCGGTATCCCCGCCGCGAGGCCCGCGCTGTACCAGGGGCGCCGGTGTGGGTCATAGGGTCTCGCCGCCAGCGGCGAAGCGGCGGTCTCGCCGCCTGGGCTGACGGCGAATTCCTCCAGGAGGCCATTGCTTTGGCTGTCCTTGATGGCCAGTGTATAGCCCTGATCGCCCGCATAGCGCGATACGGCGATGGCGTCGCCCGTCGTGGTCGCCCAGTCGAGCGCGGTGATGCCGGCGCTCGCGCTGGCCTCCGCCAACATGACCCTGGCCCAGGTCCGCGGGCGGGCCGGATCGAGCCGCCCCTCCCTGATCAGGGTCGCGTTGATTTGGTTGATTCGCCCAGGCTGGCTCAACAGTGCATTGGTCTGGTCGAGGACCTCCCGGTGGATCTGCGCGAGCTCATCGTAGGCCAGCCGCTGCATGGCCGTGCGCGTTTGGACCAGAAAGAGAATGATGATGACCGCGGCCGTCAGCAGGATCGGCAAGGCCAACAGCAGCGGGACCGTGACGCGTAGCGGGAGCTTTTGAAGAGGTCGGGAGATCATGATGGGTTCCAATGGTCTCTGCCGGATGCTACTGGATCGGCCGCGGGTCGTACAGATCAACCTGGGCGGTTTCCGGTGTTGCCCGGGCGAGGACGGCGGCGACTTCCGCCAGAGCGTGGGGCGGTTGCCAACGCCGGTAGCGCCGCTTGGGCCGGCGGGATTGCGCGTGACTCGTCGCGGCCGGGGGCCGTTCCTACGGAGCCAGACCGGCCGGGAGCGGCCCCAGGTCATAGACGGCGAGCTTGCCGCGCACCAGCGGGACCACCAGCCAGCAGGTGCCGGCACCCTTGGGCTCGGGCGCGCTGCAGCGCAGGTCGAAGTCCCAGAGCGGCAGCGGTGGGCTGCGGTCGGTCGGCAGGCGCAGGGTGAAGAGTGCGGTCTGGGTGTCTAGGTCCCAGAGCCGAACCGTGGCGTCGGTGCTCACGGTGGCGACCTGGTGTCCGCCGGGCAGGAAGCGGGCCTTGAAGACCGTCTGCTCGTGGCCTGGGAGCCGGGCCAGGGTCTTACCTGTCGTGGTGTCCAGGACGTTGAGTACATAATCGCGGCCGACAGCGGCGATGCGGCTGCCGTCGGCGCTGGTCTCGGCCCACATCAGACGGTCCGCTGCCGCCTGGTATTCGCGGGCCAGGATCGGCCGGTCCTCGGTGATGGACCAGATGCGGACCTTGCCGTCGTCCCTGTCCCCGGCAATGACCCGCGTTCCTTTAGGATCGAAGGCGACTGACATCGTTTTGCCCTTCGTCGAGCGGATGAATCGGCCCTTGCCGCTGCCGGTGTCGAATAGCCCGATCCGGCCGTCGTACCCAGCGGTGGCGAGCCGCCGGCCGTCCGGTGAGAAGACGACTGCACTGACTGCGTCCTCGTGACCGGCGAGGTCGAATGCCGGTGAGGGGTTGCCATCCGGGCCAATGCGCCAGAGCCGCGCCAGCTTGTCGAATCCCGCGCTGGCGAGCAGGGTGCCGTCCGGGGAGTAGGCGAGGCGCTGAATGATGGTTTGATGGGCCGTAGGAAGCTCCGCAATGGATTGGAGATCCGGTAGACCCCAGATCCGTAATGAGCCGTCGGCAAATCCAACTGCCACTGATCGGCCGTCCGGGGCGATCGTTGCGGATGCCGGCTCGCTCGGCAGATCCAGCAGGCGCTGATGCGGCAGACTCAAGGGCCAGCGCCGGACAGTCCCGTCGTTGGCGGCGGAATAGAGCGAACCGCCCTTGATGGCGATGCCCGTCACCCCGGCCTCGTGGCCTTGGAGCAGCCGCTGGGTTACTGTGCTCTCCGAGTCCCAGACCCTGATGGTGCGGTCGAATCCGGCGGCAGCGATCAGTGGTGCGGCGCCCGGCTCACCGGTTCGCTCAGTGAAGTCGATGCCAAAAACCATGTTTGCATGTCCGGTGAAGACTCGCAGCTGGGTGCCGTTCTGCACGTCCCAGAGGATGACTCGGCCGTCTACACCGCTGGTGGCGACCCGGGTTCCGTCGGCGGAAAATGCGATGCCATCCACATCGCCTTGGTGCCCGGTCAGCCGCGTCGTTTCCGCACCGGTCCTGGTATCCCAGATACGGGCGGTGTCGTCATAACTCGCGCTGGCCAGCCGGGTCCCGTCCAGGGAGAAGGCGAGTCCGGCGATCTCAGAAATCTGAGCCGAGTGACCGTTGAGAGTCCGCAGGACCTTGCCGGTCTTTGGATCCCAGAACGTGATGGCCTTGTCGTCCCCGCCGCTGGCGAGCAGGGCGCCGTCCGGACTGATCGCCAATGTATCGACCACCTCTGGCGCCTGCCACTTGCGGAGTTCGGCGGCGGGCCGATCCGCGCTCGGCAGGGTCCAGAGAATGATCTGTCGGTCTTTACCCGCACTGGCGAGCCAGTCGCAGTGGGGTTGGAAAACCAGACTGTAGACCGACCCGAGACGACCAGCCTTGGGGTCATGCCCTGTGAGACGCTGGACCAGTTTCCCGCTCTCCGCGTCAAATAGCACGACCGTACCCCGCTCACCGCTGGTGGCGACCCAGCGCCCGTCCGGACTGATCACGACCGAGAACAGTTTGGCGCCGGCCCCGATGTAAACCTTGTCCGCACTCCCGCCCATGATTGCCGCATAGCGCGCCAACAGGTCCCGCGCCAGCCGCCGGGTGGCCGGTATCTGCCCGTCCAGCCGGCGCGAACTGTCCAGCCGCTCCCGCGCCCCGGCATAGTCTTCAGTACGGGCCAGCAAGGCCGAGTGGGTAAGTATCGAGTCGAAAAGCTCCGCGGTACGCTCTCGTTCCAGGGTCTCTTTAGCCTCGCGCTGTCGGTCTTCCTCCGCTGCTGACTCTGTGAGGAAGGCTAGGGCGAGGTCGACCGATGCCTCGCCCTCCGCGGCATAGCGCAAGGCCCAGCGCCGCGTGTGCTCCAGGTCGGCAAGCCAGGGCCGCGCCAGTCCCAGTTCGGCGCCGGTCCAGGGGGTCGCCTCGCCCCGGTCGCGGCGGCGGCGGGCGTCGGACTCCAGCCGCCGGTAGATGGCCGCCTGGTCGGCCTCGGTCTCGGCCCATTGCTGGAGCCTGCGCCACTGGCGGATCAGTGATTCGTGTGCGATGTCGAGCATGGCGTCCGCGTCCAGCGCGGCCCCGCCCTCGCTCCCCGGCGGCGGGGGCATGAGGAAGCTGCGCCCCGCGGCGCGGAATGACTCGGCCACCGCGATCACCCGCCCCGCGTCCACCCCGGCCAGGTCCGCGACCTCGCTGACACGCACCGGCCGGCGGGTGTCGCGCCCATTCTCGCCGCGTCCGCTCAGGCTCCGGAACAGGGTCTCGGCAACGGGTCGCTCGGCCTCGGCGAGCTCCGCGTATGCCGCCTGCGCGTGTGCGTTGAGCGCCTCGGCAAGCCCGCCCAGCCGTTTGTACCCGGTCAGGGTCAGCCGGTGGTCGCCGGCCCCCAGGTCCCACAGCCGCATCAGCGCGTGCTGGAGCAGGGGCAGTTGGTCCTGCTCGCCGCGGGAGTCGTCCAACAGACGGCCCACCAGGTCCGCCTCCACCTCACCGCCGCACAGCCGGGCGGGGAGCCGGATGGCATCGGCCAGTTGCTCGGGCGCCAGGCGCGGGACCAGATAGAGCCCGGCGTTCACCGCCTCTGGCAGGCCCGGGTGACGGGCGCAGTCGCCCAGGAAGTCCGAGCGCATGGTGATGACCACATAGACCGCCGGGTGCTGGGCGGCGGCGAGCAGCAGTGCGACGAAGGCCCCGGCCTCGCGGGCGGCGGCGTCGCGGGTTTGCTCGTCGCCCTGGTCGGCAAAGCGGAACAGCTCCTCGAACTGGTCGACCAGGATCAGGAGGCGCGCGCCCTGGTCCAGCGGGCGCAGGCCCAACAACCAGTTGAGCGCCATCGGGCCTTT
>NZ_CAJAXH010000308.1 GCF_903946935.1 uncultured Thiodictyon sp. | reverse complement strand
AGAAGCCTCCCGCACAACTGGTGTTCGCATGACTTTGCTCGCGCGAAAGCGAGTACAACCGAGGAACCGGATGCGGGAAAACTGCACGTCCGGGACTGCGCCGGGGGCGCCGGGTAACCGGCGTCCCTACGGCTGAGGCACACGAAGAAGCACGAGGAAAAACCGATGGCGAAGAAGTAGTTTCCTACACCACCAGAAGTCACTGACCAACAGGGCGTGGCTTGGCGCAGCACTGAGGACATGGTCGAGATCGCGAATGAGATAAGCGGTTGGCAATACAGCAACCTTTGCCAGACGAACAAGGAGTGGGCAGTGGGTCATGCCATCGGCCTGGGGTGGAGTGCGGTGCATTTTCCGTTGGCCTACCCGAGCAAGACCCTCAGCGCTGGGATTGTTTTTGTAAAGTAAGCCGGAGTTCCCCAGGCAATAAACCGAATTCGAGGATCAGTGATCAGTGATTCTCGGATTCCATTGTATTCTGCTCGTGTTACACTGGGGCTTTTGGGGAGGAGGCAAATGAGTTTGGCTAGGAGGGAGTTGATCTCAATTCGTCGCATGATGCGAGAAGGCCACTACGTGTTGACCCACCATGCCCTAGACGAAATGATTGCGGATGATTTACATGTTCAGGACATTGAGCACATCGTCTTGACTGGTTCGGTCATTCGAGTGGAAGCTGACCGGGACAGCGGTGAACGAAAATTTGTGATCCTTGGCAATTCTCGTGACGGCTTCGAGGCGGAAGTCGCAGCAAAGATCAAAGGTCTTGTGGTTATCATTACGGTGTATCTGCTATGAATGAAACAAGCTGCCCTGTCTGCGGTGAGCGCGCTGAAATAAAGCGGATCGCTAAAGCCTTTGGTCGTGGCAATGGCCTTCTGGTTATTGAAGATATTCCTATGATCGTTTGTCGCACTTGCCACGAACAATACATCGCCTCCGAAACACTACACGAAATCGAGAAACTTCGCGAACGTCAGCAGCATCAGGCACGGATGATTGACGTCGAGCGGTTTGCAGCGTGAAGTCCGCAGCAAGTAAGGATAGGGAGCAACGAGGCCAGGCTCAAGTTCTTTTTCCACGAACCAAGCTGGGAAAACGGGGACGGACAACGATTTCTTCGTCAGATTGGCAGTTCCATTTGCCCCGCCTCCCGCTCTGGAGCTCGCGGTCGCCCCGGTCGGCCGCGCCACGTCCGGCGCCCGAGGATGGCCGCGATCTCCCGCTGGAAGCGCTCGCTGCCCAAGGCAAACCCGCCGTTCGTCGCGGTACGGATCTCCGTCAGCACGTCTTGGGCGATCGCCGTGGCGACTAGAACCCGATAAGCGGCGCGGCGCGCCTCGTCGGTTTCTCCCAGGCTGGCATACAGCGGGTGCGGAGTGAACCGAAGCGCGGAACGGACAGGAGTCTATGCGGTGACCTGGCCCCGCTCAGAGCGGGGCAGGCGAGCGACTGCGAGCCGCCCATGGGTCCGAAGGTGGCCAGGATGGCGACCGGTCTTCAGACAGGGACGCCAAGCCCACCGGAAGCGGGCCAGCGTAGCCGTGGCCCGGTGAGCCCAAGGCCAGGACGAAGCGTCGAGGGACTGGTTCGGCCGCAGTGCAGAAGTGCGACCGGCGGTCGCGAGAGGTGGCGCCAGGGGCCGGGCACTTGCGTCACTGCGCGTCGTTTTTCCAGCTAATTCAGAGGGCAGGCGAAAACCTATCGCTGTAGTCGGAAATACCCATTGGAGGCGCAACGGCGTGGTCTGTATCTTCGTAACCGTAGGCACACAACGGCGTCGGTGGATCGCTCCCCCAGGTTCAGCAGACTGCCCGATGTGCTACACGATAACGGTAAACGAAACATCTAAAGCAAGGTGAACATCATGAGCGACCAAGACCTCAGTACCCGCAGCAACCGCGCCATGTGGCTCGCCATTGGCATCATGTTGGTGCCCTTGGTCCCCTACGCCCTCGGTGGCTCTGGCGTGTAAACGCCGATCACATGCCAACAAAACGTCAAGACGGTGGCGACCCCGCATTGAGCGGGGCCGTCACCTGATTGACTATGCGTCGTTAGGCCCCGTCGATCCCTGCTACTGTGCATGCGCTGTATGCCTAAGCGCAGCACTCTCCATCAGTCGGCTGGTGGTACGCTATCGGCGGTTCTGAGCAGCGCCCGCCCTAGCTGAAATTCCTTCGGTAGCGACGCGTCCGCCGTCAATCCGGTTGCGCCCGCGTACTGCGCAAGTATTCCTGCTGCTATCCCTGGGGCCTCGTGTCCATCAAGCTGCCCTGCATCCTGATCGCTGTCGCGCGGTCCTTCGGCCCCTGTCACTGCGTCCTTGCGCACCCTGACCGTGCCCGGTCTCCTGTTACCGGTCCTGGTTGCGACCCTTCGATGGTTGACAGGGGTGAAGCGGCGCGCCGCGCGCCTCTGCGACCGCGCTCCGCCTCGGTGCCCACAGGCCGCTGGGCGCCTGCGGTGGCGCTCGCCCAAACGCCGGAAAATGGTCTACACTTCGCCCTCAACAGCCTCCTTGGTCACGCCAGCCACGCCTGCGTCTCTTCCCTACCAGCCCTAGAGTTTTTTGCCGCTGAAGATGACATACCCCATCAAGCACCTCCGGCGCTGATCGCCCCACCCAGATACATCCAGGCCAGGGCGTATTGGAACATCTGGGACGCTACCTTTCCATCGTCCCGAGCGCCAGCGCCGCCATTCTCACTTCGGCCGGCGGTCAACGACGTGATGGGGCACGGCTGTTAATGAAGCCCCCGGCGCTGCGCTGTCGGTGACATATGCCCCGGCCGGTGTCTTCGCCGACGTTGAGTGTTTCCCCCACAGCCCGCCATGGTGGTCGTCGATACCCAAATCTGGGACTGCTGACGCAACTGGTGGTCCAGGGCCACGCGGAGGAATCCAAACAGGTAGACGTTTTCGCAATGATCGGCCTCCCGGTCCATTTGGGCCAACTCGGACTGGGCCCGGACGATACGCAGGCGTTGCGCGCCGTGATGGAAAAGGCAATGACCCTTCCCTATATCGTCAATGAGCCCTCACCCCTCACCTTGGATATCCTGGTGACGGCCGCCCAACATGCCCACACATTGGGCCAGGAGATCACGCAACGCGCGGGCGAGGCGCCCTATCGCACCCTCCATTCGGGATGATCGACTGGCCGCCGCCGGCACCGCTGCGTTATCCTCACCGGCGCGCGTCGGCGACCCGGGCACACGCGCCCGCGGCCCCGGCAATCGATCAGCGACGACTCCGGAGTCAAGACATGGACCCATCGAGGCCACAACTCCCTAAGACCCCAACCGGCATCTATGGGCTGGACGAGATCACCGGCGGCGGTCTGCCCACGGGGCGGCCGACCCTGATCTGCGGCGACGCGGGCTGTGGCAAGACCCTGATGAGTATGGAGTTTCTGGTGCGCGGCGCGACCCGCTTCAACGAACCTGGGGTGTTCATGGCCTTCGAGGAGACGGCGCAGGAGTTGACCCAGAACGTTGCCTCACTCGGTTTCGACCTCACTGCACTGGTCGCACAGGGGCAGTTGGCACTGGATTTCGTGTACCTTGAGCCCAGTGAGATTGAAGAGACCGGGGAGTTCGATCTGGGTGGCCTGTTCGTGCGTCTCGGCTATGCCATCGATAAGATCGGTGCCAAGCGCGTCGTGCTCGATACCATCGAGACCCTGTTCGCCGGCCTGCCCAACCCGCTGATCCTGCGCGCGGAGCTGCGCCGGCTGTTCCGCTGGCTGAAGGACAAGGGCGTGACCGCCATCATCACCGGCGAGCGCGGCGAGGGTCAACTGACCCGTCAGGGTCTGGAGGAGTACGTGTCGGACTGCGTGATCGTGCTGGACCACCGCCCGGTCAACCTGATCTCGACCCGGCGACTGCGGGTGGTGAAATACCGCGGCTCGACCCACGGGACCAACGAATACCCCTTCCTGATCGACGAGGATGGCATCTCAGTCCTGCCCATCACCTCACTCGGCCTGGACCATCACGTCTCCACGCAACGGGTCTCCACCGGCGTCCCGCGCCTCGACGCCATGCTGGCGGGGGCGGGCTTCTACCGCGGCACCAGTGTGCTGGCCTCCGGGACCGCGGGGACCGGCAAGACCAGTCTGGCCGGTCACTTTGCCGCGGCGGCCTGCGCCCGGGGCGAGCGTGTGCTCTATTTTGCCTTCGAGGAATCCCCCAACCAAATCGTCCGGAATATGGGTTCTATCGGGATCGATCTGGGGCGCTGGGTGGCGCAAGGCCTGCTCCAGTTTCAGGCCGTCCGCCCGACCTTTGCCGGCCTGGAACTGCACCTGACGACCATGCACAAGGCGATCGATCGCTTCAAACCACAGATCGTGGTCGTCGACCCCTTGAACAGCTTCATCAGCGCGGGCAATGAGACCGAGGTCAAGGCCATGCTGATCCGCCTGGTCGACTATCTGAAGATGAACGAGATCACCGGCTTCTTCACCAGTCTGACCACCGGCGGCAGTGCGCTCGATCATACCGATGCCGCCATTTCATCCCTGATCGACACCTGGCTGTTGCTCGTCGCCGTCGAGGCGGGCGGCGAGCGTAATCGCGCCCTGAGCATCCTGAAATCGCGCGGCATGGCCCACTCCAACCAGACCCGCGAGTTCCTGATCACCAATGCAGGCGTCGAGGTGCGCGATGTCTATGCCGGTCCGGGCGGGGTGTTGACCGGCTCGGCGCGGCTGGCCCAGGAGGCGCAGGAGCGGGCAGACGACTTGGTACGACGCCAAGACATTGACCGTCGGCAACGCGAGCTGGAGCGCAAACGCGCGGCCCTGGAGGCACAGATCGCCGCACTGCGGCTGGATTTCGCTGCCCAAGAGGCCGATGCGCTGGCCCTGATCGAGCGCGAACGGGCGCGCGAGGCGCAGTTGGAACAGGAGCGCAAGGATATGGCCTGGAGCCGCAAGGCCGATGCGGCGACCGCGACGCCGACTGCGATGGAGGGCGCGCAATGACCCTGCCACCCACCGAACCGGGCGCGCCGCCGGCCCCTGACACACCGGAGTTTTGGACCCTGCGGCTCTATGTGGCCGGCCAGACCCCAAAGTCCATCACCGCCTTTGCCAACCTCCAGCGCATCTGTCAGGAGCACCTGGCTGGACGCTATCGGATCGAGGTGATCGACCTGCTAGTACAACCGCAACTGGCGCAGGGCGACCAGATCCTGGCGATCCCGACGCTGGTGCGCCGGCTACCGGAGCCGGTGCGCAAGATCATCGGCGACCTGTCAAACACAGATAAAGTACTCATTGGATTAGACATACTGCCGCGCGTCTGACGCCAAGCAACCCGCCGCCCCGCGGGCCTGCCCGGTCTGGGCAACGCGGACGGCGGCCGGGCCCAGGCCGAATCTCACTTGAGGACCTTGTCACCATGCCGACCGAAAATCCCCCGACGCCGCCCCCGACGACGGCCGACCCAAGGCTCGATCAGCCGGCGCAGACCTATGTTCTGCGCCTCTATGTCACCGGCGTGACGCCGAAATCGACGCGGGCCATCGCCAACATCAAGACCATCTGCGAGGAACACCTGCAAGGACGTTACCGGCTGGAGGTCATCGACCTCTATCAGCAACCCCAACTCGCACACGGCGAGCAGATCATCGCCGCACCGACCCTCATCAAAGAACTGCCGCTGCCCTTACGGCGGATCATTGGCGATCTATCGAGCACGGAACGCGTACTGGTCGGATTGGATCTGCGCAGGCATGGGTAAGTGACGCAAACACTCGCATTGGACACCTTGGCCGCCGAGAACGCCGCCCTGCGCGCCCGCCTGGCGGAGGCCGAGGAGACCCTGCGCGCCATCCGCAATGGCGAGGTGGATGCCTTAGTCGTCTCCGGCAGCGACGGCGACCAGGTCTTTACCCTCCAGGGCGCCGACTATCCCTACCGGGTACTGGTCGAGGACATGAGCGAAGGGGCGCTCATCCTCACCGCGCAGGGGGTGATCTATTACGCCAACCGGCGTCTGGCCGAAATGCTCAAGACCCCCCTCGAACAGGTGATCGGTTCCGCCTGCGACCGCTGGATCGCACCCGCCGACGCGGCCCCGTTCCGGGCCTTGCTCAACCGCACGCGCGCACCCAGCCGCCAGCGCATGGAGCTCACCCTGAGGGCCAGCGACGGGACCGGTGTCCCCTGTTATCTCTCGGTGAGTTACCTGCTGGTCGGCGAGGTGCTGGGCTCATTTTGCCTGGTTGCCACCGATCTGACTGAGCAGAAACGGAGCGAGGCGATCCTGGCCGCAGAAAGGCTGGCACGCCTGATCCTCGACCAGACCGCCGAGGCCATTGTGGTCTGCGACAATGCCGCACGGATCATTCGCGCCAGCGCGGTGGCGTACCGGCTGTGCGGCGAGGACCCGCTCGATCAGCCGTTCGAGCGTGTCTTCCCCTTGGAACAACCCGACGGCGCGGGCGTTTCGCTCGCGGATCTACTCAGGGTCGGGGAGCAACGCCGGGTCGAGGCCAGGCTGGAGCGACGCGGCGAGGTGTTCCATCTCGTGGTCAGCGTCGGCCCCCTGGTGGGTCCGCTGGGTGAGAAGCTCGGCAGTGTCGTCACCCTGACCGACATCACCCAACGCAAGGCCGCAGAGGAGCAGATCGAGCGACTCGCCTTCTACGATCCGCTGACCCGGCTGCCCAATCGGCGGCGCTTGCTGGAGCGGCTGCATCGGGCGGTGGAGACCGGCGCCCACAGTCGGCGGCCGGGCGCGCTGATGTTCGTCGACCTGGACAATTTCAAGGTGTTGAACGATACGCTCGGACACAGCGTCGGCGACCTGCTGCTCCAGCAGGTGGCCGGGCGTCTGCTCGACTGCGTGCGCGAATCCGACACCGTGGCCCGACTGGGCGGCGATGAGTTCGTGGTGATGTTGGAGGGCTTAAGCGAACGCACCGAGGCGGCCGCGGCCAAGGCCCAGGGCATCGGGGTCAAGCTCCTGGCCGCACTGAATGAGCCCTACGAACTTGCAGGTTACCGCTGTCACAGCACCGCCAGCCTCGGCATCGCCCTGATCGCCGACCGCCACACGCCCGTCGAGGACCTGCTGAAACAGGCCGATCTAGCCATGTACCAGGCCAAGGCGGCCGGCCGCAACACGCTGCGTTTTTTCAACCCCGACATGCAGGCCGCACTGGAGGCCCGCAGTGCCTTGGAGACTCAGTTGCGCGACGGGCTGCGGGACGGCCAGTTCCTGCTTTATTACCAGGCCCAGGTGGACGGCGCGGGCGACCTCACCGGGGCCGAGGCACTGGTGCGCTGGCAGCACCCCCAGCGTGGGCTGGTCGCGCCCGGTGAGTTCATCCCGCTGGCCGAGGAGACCGGGCTGATCCTGCCGCTGGGCCGTTGGGTGCTGGAGAGCGCCTGCGCCCAACTCGCGGCCTGGGCGCACCAACCGCCGCGCGCCCACCTGACCCTGGCGGTCAATGTGAGCGCCCGTCAGTTCCGCGACCCGGGATTTGTCGATCAGGTGCGCGCGGCACTCGCCGCGTCCGGCGCCGATCCGCACCGGCTCAAGTTGGAACTCACCGAGAGTCTGCTGCTGGAGGACGTCACGGACACCATCGCCAAGATGACCGCGCTCAAATCACTCGGCCTGGGGTTTTCACTCGATGACTTCGGTACCGGGTATTCCTCACTGAGCTACCTGAAGCGCCTGCCCCTGGACCAGTTGAAGATCGACCAGTCCTTTGTCCGAGACGCGCTCGACAACCCCAACGACGCGGCGATCATCCGCGCGATTCTGGCCCTGGCGCCCAATCTGAATCTCACGGTCATCGCCGAGGGCGTAGAGACGCCGGCCCAGCGCGCGTTTCTGATCGCGAGCGGCTGCCGCGCCTTTCAGGGTTATCTGTTTGGGCGGCCGGGACCGGCGGCGGCACTGCCGCAGACCCGGCAGCAGAACGTGTGAATCAGTAGGCGCGGCCCCCCGGCCGCGACGCGACGCGCCGCCGCACGCGCGCGTCGCAAGATCGCCGCGCTCAGCCGCAAAAGTTCCGCAGATAGGCGCCGAACCGCTCCCCCAGTTCCGGGTGGGCTAGGCCGTACTCGACCGTGGCCTCCAGATAACCGAGCTTACTGCCGCAGTCGTAACGCTTGCCCTTAAAGGGATAGGCGATCACCGTCTCATATTCGAGCAGGGCGGCGATACCATCGGTCAATTGAATCTCGCCGCCGGACCCGCTGTCGGTCTTCCCGAGCAGATCGAAAATGCGTGGTGTCAATAGATAACGCCCGACCACGGCCAGGTTCGACGGTGCATCCTCCGGGGCGGGCTTCTCAACGATGGAGATGACGCGCATGCAACCGCCCGGGCCCGGCTCAACCTCGACGATTCCGTATTGCCGGGTATCCTCCCGCGGCACCTCCTGCACGGCCAGCACACTGCACTCATGACGCGCGTAGACTTCGGCCATCTGCGCCACCACCCCATTGCCCTGGTCGTCGCCAGTGATCAGGTCGTCCGCCAGCAGCACATAGAATGGGTTATCGCCCACCACCGGTTCGGCACAGAGTACCGCATGCCCCAGGCCCCGGGGGTCGGGCTGGCGCAAATAGATACAACGGGCGTGGGACGGCAGGATGTTCTGGACGATGTGCAGGAGTTCCTTCTTGCCCGCCTGCTCCAGCGCGGACTCCAACTCGTAGGCCGAGTCGAAATGGTCCTCAATGGAGCGCTTGTGGCGACCGGTGATAAAGACCAACTGGTCCACCCCGGCCGCCTCGGCCTCCTCGGCGGCATACTGGATCAGCGGCTTGTCCACCACCGGCAGCATCTCTTTGGGGCTCGCCTTGGTGGCGGGCAGAAACCGCGTGCCAAGACCGGCAACGGGGAATACGGCCTTGCGGATCGGAACATTCTTCATGGTTGATCAATCTCCAACAGTCGCGCTCATACGCATTGATTGGCGGCGGCCGGCGCCGCTGACAAAAGGCCGGGCGAGTCAGTCAGGCAAGCCGCCGCTCATGCAGCACCTCATCCCCCGGGATACGCTCTGGCTGCACCGGCTGGACCGAGCCCCAGCGCTTGCAACTCGGACACTGCCAATGCAGGGCACGCGCGCTAAAACCGCAATGATCGCACTGATAGGCCGGCTGGCGCGTGAGCAGGTGCCGCACCACTTCATGGACCACGGCGGCGCGGCAAGCGGGGTCGCCGGCGGCCGCGGGCTGCTCCAGGTCCAGCAGGCGCTCCAGCGCGGCCAGATCGACATTCCGGGCCAGGTATTGAGTCAGGGTCTGTAAGGCCGCCGCCGGGCCGCGCGCGCGGCGTAGGGCCTCGCTCAGGGCCAGCACCACGGGGCCGGACGGATGGCGCGCCGCCAGCGCCTCCAGCACCTGGATCAGGTCAGTGCGCCCCAGCTCATCCAGGGCCTGCATCAGCCCGGGAAGGACCTCCGGCACATAGCGTACACCCTGCTCCGCGACCCGCAGGAAGAGTTCCAGGGCCGCGGCCAGCTCACCGTCCGCCAGGGCCATCTGACCGGCGATGATGCTCGCACGCACGCACAACGGGTCAACCGCCTGGGCCCGCTCCAGGGCGCGGCGGGCGGCGTCCGGGTCGGCACGACGCCGGGCATCCTCAGCCAGCTCGCAGTGATAGTGCGCGATTTCGGCATCCGGCGAACGCTCGCAGAAGGGCCGCAGCCGCTCGGCGATCTCCAGGCACTGTTCCCAGTCGCGCTCTTGCTGGTAGATGTCGAGCAGACCGCGCAGCGCCCGCTCGGCTTGCAGCCCCAGTTCGGCCAATTCACGAAACAGTAGTTCCGCGCGGTCGAGCAGGCCGGCGCGCATATAGTCCTGTCCCAGCTCGAACAGTGCAAAGCCGCGCTGCTCCGCACTCAGGGTCTTGCGGGCGATGAGATTCTGATGGATACGGATGGCCCGATCGGCCTCGCCGCGGCGCCGAAACAGGCTCCCCAGGGCCAGGTGGATCTCCGCCGTCTCCCCGTCGACCTCCGCCAGTTCCAGGAAGACATCGATCGCCTTGTCCGGTTGCTCATCGAGCAGATAGTTGAGCCCGCGGAAAAAGGCCGGCCCGTTGCCCGGCACGGTTCGGGACTGGGCGCGCGGGTCGCGCCGCGCGAACCACCACCCGGAGGCAGCGGCCACCGGCAGCAGGAGGAACAGCAGGAACTGCTGCAACTCAATCACGACCGCATCCCGAGCGCGCGGACAAGCCGGGGTCTCCCGCACGCTGCGGGGCCGCCGATGCCGACTCTGGGTGGAAGCCTATTCACGGCCCCATGATACAGACATCGCCGCGCGCTCGCATGGGCCGCCGTGCGGGCGCGCTTGATCCGGCCGCCGCACCCGGTGCAGGATGTGCCCTCAGGACCGCGCCCGGCCCTACATCCACCGCCACCGTTTGAGGAGTCATCCCATGCCAGCCTGCACCGACACGGTCGTCAGACGCACCCGGCTGCTCCCGATCCTGGCCCGAATCCTGCTCCTGTCCGTGCTCCTGCCCGCCGGCGGGGCCGCGCTCGCCCTGCCCCCGGCGACCCAGCAGGTGCTGGTCGAGGCGGTCGAGGCCGCCGCCGCCCTGGATTTCTACAACGCCCGCTGCCGCAGCGACGGCTCCGGCCGCCACAGCAACGACCTTAACAAGCTACTGGTGAACAAACTGCGCCTGACCATCGTCACGGTCGAGGACGAGATGTTCCCGGAGCGCAACTACCGCGCCGTGCAGCAGCGCCTGCTGGAACAGTCCGCCGCACTGCTGGCCGATGGCTGCAAAGCGGCCAAGGAGGGGGTGCTCGCGGAGCAGCTCAAAGACCGTTATCGCAAGGGGGTGGCGGCGGTTGAGGCGCTGCCGTAGCCTTGAGCGTCGCCGGTCGAGTGCGTAGCATGGCGGCCGATGCCGGCGCGCGGCGACCGCGCCCCCGGAACCCCGCCGACTGACGACCAGGATCAAGGCCCGCCCATGAGGATCACCATCCCCCCCTTCCACCAGGCCCGGGTGCTCGTGGTCGGCGATGTCATGCTCGACCGCTACTGGAGCGGCGCCGCCACGCGGATCTCGCCCGAGGCACCGGTGCCGGTGGTGCATGTGACCGCGATCGAGGAGCGGCCGGGCGGGGCGGCCAATGTCGCCTTGAATATCCTGACCCTCGGCGGTCAGGTCGACTTGCTGGGGCTGGTGGGCCAAGATGAGGCGGGCGCGGCCCTGGAGGACCTGCTGCGGCGCACCGGGATCGGCTGCCATCTGCAACGCCACCCGCACGGACGAACCTCGACCAAACTGCGCATCCTGAGCCAGCACCAGCAGTTACTGCGCGCGGATTTCGAGGGGGGCCTCACCGACCTGAACCTGGGTTTGGACCGGGATCTCGACCGCGACGGTACGGGTTACGCACAGCTCGCCCGCGCGGCCGCGGTCATCGTCCTGTCCGACTATGGCAAGGGTACACTGGCGTCGGTTGGCACACTGATCGATCGCGCCCGCGCGCTCGGCAAGTGTGTCATCGTCGACCCCAAAGGCACGGATTTTTCACGCTATCGCGGCGCCACCCTCATGACCCCCAACCGCGCCGAGTTCGAGGCCGTGGTGGGACGCTGTGCCAGCGATGAGGAACTGGTGGAGCGCGGCGAGCACCTGCGCCGCACGACTGCCTTGCAGGGGCTGCTCATCACCCGCGGCGAGCAGGGGATGACCCTGCTCTGGGAGGGACAGCCACCGCTGCACCTGCCGACCCGCGCGCGCGAGGTCTATGACGTCACCGGTGCCGGCGACACCGTGGTGGCGACCCTGGCACTGGCCTTGGCCGCCGGTGCGCCCCCGCCGGAGGCCGTCCGGCTTGCCAACGCGGCGGCGGGGATCGTGGTCGGCAAGCTCGGCACCGCCACCACCACGGTCGCCGAACTGAGCCGAGCGCTGCATGAACCGGAGGCCGGCGGCTTCGGTCTGGTAAGCGCGGACGAATTGGCGTCCGAATTGCGGCAGGCGCGCGCCCGCGGCGAGCGCATCGTCATGACCAACGGCTGTTTCGATATCCTCCATGCCGGGCATGTCCACTACCTGGAGCAGGCACGCGGACTCGGTGACCGACTAGTCGTCGCGGTCAACTCAGACGCCTCAGTCACCGCGCTCAAGGGCCCCAGTCGGCCGGTCAACCGCCTGGAGCACCGGATGGCCGTGTTGGCTGCGCTCAAGAGCGTCGATTGGGTGGTGCCGTTCACCGAGGAGACTCCTGAGCGTCTTTACTGCCGGCTGCTGCCCGATGTCATCGTCAAGGGCGGCGACTATGCCCCACAGGACATTGCCGGCGGACCCTGTGTCACGGCCAATGGCGGGCAGGTGGTGGTCTTGGATTTCCTCGCCGGGGTCTCGACCACCGACACCATCCAGCGACTGCGGGACGGGCCGCATGAGTGATGAGCAGTCGCCGGTCATCGGCGCCCGGATTGAGGCACTGCGGCGGGCGCTGGCAACCGCCGATCCCGCGCTGGTCTGCGCCTACCTCTTCGGCAGCACCGCGCTGGAGGCCCGACCATGACCGATGCGCAACTGATGGAAAAAAAGCTCGCCTTTATCGGATGATATCGGTGATCTTCCACTCGGGGATCTTCGCGTCGGACCATTCTAGGCTCAACCGCACATGGGTCGGATTGTGGCCCAGGTCGCCGATGCGGATCAGGAAGCGGTTGTACGACTCAAAGAAGGCAAAGTCGATGCCGCTGAGGAGGTAGGGCGGGTTCTGGTGGGTCGCCTCGGCGACCGACTGGCGCAGGGTATCGCGCACCCAAGGCACCGTAATCGCCTGCTCCAGCGCCGAGTCGCCCAGCCGCTCCAGGTTTTGCCGAATCCAACCCATGGTGCTCTTGGGGTCGATGGGCGGCAGCAACTGATCGGCGCCGGCCGCGACCCGGGTCTTGAAGTTGTGACGAATCGCCGGGAGATCGACCAACTTGGCGAGCTCGGTGGTATCTTCCTGACTTAAGGCACTGTCCAGCCTGAAAATGGCGTAGTAGGGCCAGACACCGAAGGCGATCAGGACAAACAGGAGCAGGTAGACGAGATAGCGCATGGCGGGGACCACTCAGGGGTAATGACAGGTGGAGCATTCTAGCGCCCCAAGGCGACGACGGCGCCACCAACACCGCCGGCCCTCATCGGCACCCGACCAGCGGCGCCCCACCGCCCCTTGCCGGACCTATAATCATCCACTCATCCCCACCGCCTGCCCTATACTCACCCCACCATCCCCATCCGCACGAGGTCGTCGTGGACACCCTGACCCAGACCCTTGCCTTGACCCTCGGCGCCAGTTGGGCGAGCGGCATCAATCTCTACGCCACCATGCTGGTACTCGGCCTGGCCGGGGCCACCGGCACGGTGGACCTGCCGCCCGGCCTGGACATCCTGTCCGATCCGCGGGTCCTGGCGGCGGCCGGCCTGATGTTCATCGTCGAGTTCTTCGCCGACAAGGTCCCCGGGGTGGACAGCGCCTGGGATGGCCTGCACACCTTCATCCGCATCCCGGCCGGGGCACTGATGGCGATGGGTGCGGCGGGCGACGTCGGACCCGTCGGGGATACGCTCATCGCCCTGCTGGGCGGCGGGGTGGCCGCGGCCAGCCACGCCACCAAGGCCGGCACCCGGATTATGCTCAACACCTCCCCCGAACCCTTCACTAACTGGATTGCCTCGGTGACCGAGGACGTCGGCGTGGTCGGCGGGCTGCTGCTGGCGCTAACCAATCCCGGAATCTTCCTGATCTGCCTCGCACTCTTTTTCCTGCTCCTGATCTGGCTGCTGCCGATGCTGTGGCATGGTATCAAGCGGGTCGGCCAGGGGCTGCGTCGGCGCTTCGGCGGGGGCGGCACGGCGGCGACTGAGCCGCCGGCACTGGACGCACCCCCGGCGGCCGACCCCGGCGACGGCGCGCCGCCGCGGCTTGACGCCCAGCCCCCCAGGGTCTGACCTCCATGTCCGCCCTGCCCCACCGCCCAGCAGCGGACCCCGCAACCGGCCTTCAGGTCTATTTGGTCGGGGGGGCCGTGCGTGATCGGCTGCTCGGCCGGGTGCCGGCCGAATGGGACTATGTGGTGGTCGGCGCCACCGCCGACGACCTGCTGCGCCGCGGCTTCAAGCAGGTCGGTCGCGACTTCCCGGTCTTCCTGCACCCCCAGACCAAGGCCGAATATGCCCTGGCCCGAACCGAGCGCAAGACCGCCCCCGGCTATCGCGGCTTTGTCGTCCACGCCGACCCCGCGGTGACCCTGGAGGAGGACCTGCGCCGGCGCGACCTCACCATCAACGCCCTCGCCGAGGCCCCGGACGGCACCCTCACCGACCCCTTCGGCGGCCAGGCAGACCTGGAGGCGCGCGTCCTGCGCCATTGCTCGCCCGCCTTCAGCGAGGACCCGGTACGCATCCTACGGGTGGCGCGCTTCGCCGCCCGTTATGCCAACCTGGGCTTCCGGGTCGCCCCGCAGACGCAGGAGCTCATGCGCGGGATGGTCGCCGCCGGGGAGGTGGATGCGCTGGTCCCCGAGCGGGTCTGGCAGGAACTGGCCAAGGCCCTGGGGGAGGAGCGGCCCGCCCGCTTTTTTGAGGTCTTACGCGACTGCGGCGCCCTGGCCCGCCTGCTGCCTGAATTGGACCGCCTGTGGGGCGTGCCGCAGACCGAAAAATGGCATCCCGAGATCGACACCGGCATCCACGCCATGATGGTGGTGGACATGGCCGCGCGCCTCTCCCCGGATCTTACGGTCCGCTTCGCCGCACTCTGTCACGACCTTGGCAAGGGCACCACCCCGGGGAGCGTCCTGCCCCGCCACCACGGGCACGAGGAGCGCAGCGTCGAGCTGCTGGAAGGGATCTGCGATCGTTTCCGCGTCCCCAACCGTCACCGCGAACTGGCCCGCATCACCGCGCGCGACCACGGCCTGGTCCACACCGTCGACCAATTGCGTCACGCCACCATCCTGGATCTCCTGGAGCGCACCGACGCCTTCCGCCGCCCCGCGCGCTTCGCGCAGATGCTCCTCGCCTGCGAGGCCGACTACCGCGGCCGCGGCGGCTGTGCCGAGCGGCACTATCCGCAAGCCGCCACCCTGCGCCGACTGCGGGACGCGGCCGCCGCGGTGGAGGTGCAGGCCATCGCCACGGCCACGGCCGATCCACAGCGCATCCCGCTACAGATCCGCCGGGCACGGATTGCGGCCATCCGGCACGCGCGCGCCGGACAGGACCAAGCCACGGCAGTCGATTGACTTTGCCCCCGTAGGAGCGGCCCCCGGCCGCGACGCAGCCACTGGTCATTGCTTCGCAGTCGCACCGGGCGGGTCCTGCGCATCGCCGCCGCTCGGCTGCCCATGGACCACTTCCCTAAACCGCTGGAAGACGACATAGAGCATGGGGATCAGGAAGATACCCAGGAGCGAGGCGGCCAACATGCCACCGAAGACGGCAGTGCCGACGGCGCGCTGACTGGCCTGACCGGCACCGCTGGCAATGATCAGCGGAATCAGGCCGAGGATGAAGGCGAAGCTGGTCATAAGCACCGCACGGATACGCATATGGGCGGCCGTGCTGGCGGCCTCCAGGATGGACTTGCCATGGCGGCGCTGCTCCATGGCGAATTCGACTATAAGAATGGCGTTCTTACTCGCCAGTCCAATCAGCACTACCAGGCCCACCTGGGCATAGAGGTCGTTGGGCAGCCCAGTGACCCGCAGGGCGATCATGGCGCCGAGTATGCCGACCGTGACCGAGAGCAGCACCACCGCGGGCATGGACCAACTCTCATAGAGGCCCACCAGGAAGAGATAGGCGAACAGGACCGCCAGCCCGAGCACCAGCACGGTTTTGCCGCCGGCTTCCTTCTCCTGCAGGGCGGTGCCGGTCCACTCATAACCGAAACCGCTCGGCAGGGTCGTGGCAGAGAGGTCTTCCATGGCGGCCAGGGCATCGCCGGTCGAGCGGCCCGGGGCCGGTTCCCCCTGGATGCTGACGCTGCGATAGTTGTTGTAGCGTTTGATCAATTGGGGGCCAAGGAGGAGCTTGGGCGCCATCAGTGCGCGGATCGGCACCATGTCACCCTGGCTATTGCGTACATGGATGCGATAAACGTCCTCGAAGCGGTTGCGGTCCTTGGTGTCGCCCTGGATCTTGACCTGCCAGATACGGCCGAATTTATTGAAGTCATTGACATAGTAGCCGCCCAGGGTCGCCTGCAGGGCGGTGAAGATGTCGCTGATGCTCACGCCCAGGGTCTGGGCCTTTTCCCGGTCGATATCGAGGAAGACCTGGGGGTTGTTGGTCGACCAGGTGGAGTAGACATTTTGCAGGTGGGGGTCCTGATTGGCGGCGACGACCAGCGCGCGCATCGCCGCCGCCAGTTCTTCGGGCGTGCGGCCCTGCAAGTCCTGGAGTTGGTACTGGAACCCGCTGCCGGTACCCAGCCCGACGATCGCTGGCAGATTGAACGGCATGATCATGGCGCCCGGGATAGCGTTGGTCTGGGCCTGGACGCGGGCAATGGCCGCATCGACCGTCAGGTCCGCCATGGTGCGCTCCGCAAAGGGTTTGAGGCGGGCAATGGCAAAGCCGGCGTTGGACTCCACGGCGCTATCGATGATGCTAAAGCCTGGGATACCCAGTACATGGGCCACCGCAGGATCGGACTTGATGATGTGCTCGACCTGCTTGACCACCTCCAGGGTGCGATTCAAGGAGGCCCCCTGGGGGAGTTGGATCTCCACCATGAAGGCGCCCTGATCTTCGACCGGCAGGAAACCGGTGGGGGTGGCCTTGAACAACCACCCGGTGCTGAGGCTAATCCCAATAATCAGCACCACCACCAGCATGGCGACGCGCACCAGGCGCTTGACGATGCCGGCGTAGCCGTCGCGCACGGCGTCGATCCCATTCAAGACCCGCCCCATGACGCCGCGTCGCTGGTGGCTGGGCTTGAGCAACACCGCGCACAGGGCCGGTGACAAGGTCAGTGCATTGACCGCCGAGATCAGCATGGAGAAGGCGACCACGGCGGCGAATTGCGCAAAGATCTGGCCGGTGATACCGGGGATGAAGGCGACCGGCACGAAGACGGAGAGCAGCACCAGGGTAATGGCGAAGATGGGGCCGGCGATCTGTCCCATCGCCTTCTTGGCCGCCTCCCGGGGGGGAAGCTGGTCTTCCTCCATGATGCGCTCGACGTTCTCCACCACCACAATCGCATCGTCCACCACGATGCCGATGGCCAGCACCACGGCCAGCAGCGAGACGGTATTGGCCGAAAAGCCGAGCGCGAACAGAAAGATGAAGGAACCCACCAGGGCCACCGGCACGGCGACCAGGGGGATCAGGGCGGCCCGCCAACTGCCCAGAAAAAGGAACACGACGACGATCACCAGCGCGAATGCCTCCAACAGCGTATGGACCACCTTCTCCAGGCTCGCGTTGACAAAATCGGTGGTGTCATAGACCAACCGGTACTTGAGTCCTTCCGGGAAACGCTGCTCCAGGTCCGCCATGGCCGCCGCGACCCCCTGCGCCACCTTGATGGCGTTGGCCCCCGGGGAGAGATAGATCGCCACACCGGCGGAGGGCGCCCCATCCAGTCGGCTCATGGAGTCCAACGTCTTGGCGCCCAACTCGACCCGGCCCAGGTCCTTCACCCGCACGGTGGAGCCATCCGGGTTGGCGCGCACCACGATGGACTCGAACTCCTTGGCCTCCGAGAGCCGTCCTTTGGTCTGGAGGGTGATCTGGAATTGGGCGTCGTTGGACATCGGCTGGGCGCC
The DNA here is from genome assembly GCF_903946935.1 of uncultured Thiodictyon sp. Lineage (GTDB taxonomy): Bacteria > Pseudomonadota > Gammaproteobacteria > Chromatiales > Chromatiaceae > Thiodictyon. Next base: position 42,457 of record NZ_CAJAXH010000308.1, on the reverse strand, counting down.
GATGCGCCCGACCGCCGCCTGGATGTTCTGGCTCTGGATCGCCGTCATGACATCCGACGGCGTGATACCGAGCGCGGTCAGACGCGCCGAGTCGAGCCAGATGCGCATGCTGTAATCCAGGGCACCGAACTGGCTGACCTGGCCGACCCCAGGTATGCGTGCCAGGGTATCGATGACATTGATCTTGGCATAATTGCTCAGGAATAACGCGTCATAGGTACTCTGTGGGGAGTACAGGGCCACGACCTGGAGCATGGCGGTGGACTGTTTCTGCACCGTGAGGCCCGCGCGCGTCACCTCCTGCGGTAGCTGGGACGAGGCCAGGCTGACCCGATTCTGCACGTTGACCGTGTTGATATCGGGGTCGGTACCCAGGGCAAAGGTGACATTGAGCGTATAGCTGCCGTCGTTGCCGCTGGTCGAGCTCATATAGAGCATGTTGCTCACGCCATTGACCTGGGCCTCGATGGGTTGGGCCACGGTGGACTCCACCACTGAGGCGCTGGCGCCGCTGTAGCTGCCGCTCACCTGCACCTGGGGCGGGACGATATCCGGGAGCTGGGCGAGCGGGATGGCCGTGATGGCGATGAGCCCGGCGAGCAGAATGACGACCGAGATGACAATCGAGAGCCGTGGGCGGTCGATGAATACATCCGAGATCATGGTGCCACCGTGCCCGCGGGCTGTGCGGTTGCGGTCTGCGCCGGGGCGGTCGTCACCACCACGCCGGGCCGGACCTTCTGGATCCCCTCGGTGATCACCAGATCGCCCACGGACAAGCCTTTGCTCACCACCACCTCTGCGCCCACCGTCGCGCCGGTCTCGATCCGCCGCACCTCGACCTTGTGTTCAGCGGTCACGATCAGCACGGAGGTCCCCTGCTGATCCATCTGCAGGGCCGACTGGGGCACCAGGATCGCCATGGTCGGGGTATCGTCCTGGACCAGGACGCCGACATACTGACCATCCACCAGGAGCCCCTTGGGATTGGGGAAGACCGCGCGCAGCGTCACGGTGTCGGTCCCCCGGTCGGTGGTCACGTCGATGAAATTGAGCTTGCCCTTCTGCGGATAGAGCGAATCGTCCGAGAGGCGGGCCAGCACCACCACCTTGGAGGGGTCGCCGCCCCCCGCCTCGATGTCGCGGCGCGCCTCCAAGAGTTCGCGCTGGGTCACGGGGAACTGCACGTCGATCGGGTCACTGCTCACGATGGTGGCCAGCATGCCGCTGGACGGGCCGACCAGCGTGCCAACGCTGTACTTGGAAAGCCCGATCCGCCCGGCCACCGGGGCAAGGATACGGGTGTAGTTGAGGTCCAGCTTGGCCGCGTCCAGGGCCGCCTGGGCTTGGGCGATGCCGGCCTTGGCGATGGATTGGGCCGCCTGGAGTTTGTCCACCTCGGACTGGGCGATATTCTTCTGCTTGACCAACTCCAAGCCGCGGGCCAACTGGGCGCGGGCGTTTTGCTCGTCGGCCACGGCCTTGGCCAGGTCCGCCTCGCGCTGGGTCACCACCGCCTGATACTGGTCCGGCTCGATCACAAACAACAGCTCTCCGACCTTGACCTGCTGGCCCTCGGCGAACGCACGCTCCTTCAGAAACCCCTGGACCCGCGCCTGGAGTTCCACCCGCTCGGGCGCCACCACCCGGCCGACGAACTGCCCCTGCTCCTCCACCGCACCCTGCGTGGCGGCCACCACCACCACGGCGGGAGGGGGTGCGGCGGCGGCCGGCCCCTGGGAGGTCTCAGCGCCACAGCCACCGAGCAGGAGCAGCGCGACGGTGACGGCCAGGTCCAGCCCCGGCGCGCAGCGCCGCGGCAGGGAGGAGGGAGACAAGCGAGGTGGCATGGGCGGTATCCGTGGGTGGGGATGGCCCGGCTATTCTAATGCCCGGTCCGTGGCGGCGCGACCCGCCCGCGTACTCGCCGGCTGAGGGGCGCCGACCGGCACGCCGCCTTGCAAATCCAGCCGCACCGCCAATTTACTAAACTTTACTGGCTCGTCAGCCGCCAACTGGTCCATAGTAGCCAACGAGACAGCGGGGCCAGGGCATATCCAGGTAGCGTCGACCCCGATTCATCGCGCGGTTGGAGCGACCGCGGTCAGCCGGATGGGGCGCCGGGTTCGCGGTAGAATATCGCCGTGATCGCCCGCCGCGACGGGGACCCTAAGAGGCGTGGGTCCATACACAGTCTGCCGGTCTCGATCCGGCCTCCCGCCAGCGGGCACACGCAACAACAACAGGCCGGGGCAACAGCATGAACGGGGCAATGAGCGATTCATCAGACGTCATCCTGGTCGTGGACGACGACGAGAGCATGCGGCGCATCCTCCAGTTGGTCCTGCAGCGCGCCGGCTTTCGGGTCATCACCGCGCAGGACGCCGGCGAGGGACTGTGTCTGGCGCGGACCTGCGGTCCAAGTCTGGCCATCCTCGACTATCGCCTGCCCGATATGACTGGCCTGGACATGCTGCGTCGCCTCAAGGTCGCGAGCCCGCACCTGCCGGTGATCCTGCTGACCGGCTTCGCCGACCTGGCCGGGGCGGTGACCGCGATCAAGGAAGGCGCCTTCGAGTATCTCGCCAAGCCATTTGATAACCAGGGATTGTTGAGCAAGGTGCGGGAGGCGCTGGCCTACGGCCAGGAGCCCCCCGCCGCCCCGGGCGGCGATTGTGGGTTGCGTGAGCGCATGGGCGCCAGCCCAGCGATCACCCGCACCATTGAGGACGTGGAGCGGGTGGCACCCACTGACTTCGCCGTGAGCCTGTTCGGCGAGACCGGCGCCGGCAAGGAGGTGGTGGCCCGCGCCGTTCACGACCTGAGCCCGCGGGCCGGGCACCCGTTCGTCGCCGTCGACTGCGGCACGATCCCCGATTCGCTGATCGAAAACGAGTTATTCGGTCACGAACGCGGCGCCTTCACCGGTGCCGAGCGGCAGCAGCCAGGCAAGTTCGAGGCGGCCCATGGTGGGACCCTGTTCCTCGATGAGATCGGGAACCTGGCCTGGCCGGCCCAGGCGCGGCTGTTGCGCGTGCTCCAAGAGCGGGTCATCTACCGGGTGGGCGGGACCAAGCCGATCGCCGTGGACGTGCGCCTGATCTCCGCCAGCAACCAGGACCTGACCGAGGCGGTCAACAAGGGGACCTTCCGGGAGGACCTGCTCTATCGGCTGTGCGACTACCGGATCGCCATCCCGCCCCTGCGTACGCGAGAAGACGACATCCTGCACATCGCCGGTCAGTTTCTCGCCGAGGCCAATCGGGAACTGGGCAAGCAGGTCGGCAGCTTCACCGCGGAGGCGGCGGCGGCCCTCCTCGCCTACCCCTGGCCGGGCAATGTGCGTCAATTGCGCAGCGTCGTGCGCCGGGCGGTCCTGATCGCCAGTTATGCCATCGACACCCACCATCTGGCGCTGCCGGAGGGCGAATCCGAGCGGGCCTTGCCTGGCACTGCTGCAAGCACCAGCAGCCTGTACCAAATGGGCCTGTCACTCAAAGAGATTGTGCGCACGCGCATGGCCGATGTGGAGCGCCAGGTGCTGTTCGAGGCACTACAGCGCTCCCGCGGTAACAAGGCGGCGGTGGCGCGCATGCTCCAGGTGGACTACAAGACGGTTCACACCAAGCTCAAGACCTATGGTCTGGGGGCCTAGTCGGCGGCATGCGCGCGCTCTATGCGTTCTGTTTTGCGCCAGCATCCCTGGATCTGTCGGCCGACCTGGGACTTGACACCTGCGGCTGGGAGGACCCGGTCTATATCAGTCCCACGGCCGGCCTCAAGGCCATTCTGAGCAACTGCCCCGCGGAACGCTTTGCCGGCGACGAGGCCGAACAGCGGCTCGGCGACCTGGACTGGCTGCTGCCACGCGTCCAGGCCCACGACCGGGTGATCGCGCACGCGATGACCGCCACCACCGTCTTCCCGCTGCCCTTCGGCACCCTGTTCTCCTCCGTCACCGCGCTCGCGATGGAGGCCGCCCGGCGCCGCCACACCCTGCTCGAGTTTTTCAAGCGGATGGACGGGCGCGAGGAATGGGCGGTCAAGGTCTTGTTGGACCGCGACCGGGCGATCGCCGCGCGCCAGGCCGAGCTCTTTCCTGACAGCGTGGCCGCCCCCGTCGGCGGCCGTGGCTATCTCTTGGCGCAACGTCAGAAGGTCCAGGCCGAGCGGGCGTTGGGCCCCTGGCTGAGTGCGGTCGTCGCCGACCTCGACACCGCGCTGCGCGACTACAGCGAGGCGATCGTCACCCGCCCCGCACGCGATCCAGCCGTCGCGAACCGGGCCTGCCTGGTGGGGCCCGGAGGGGGCCAGGCATTGCGCGCGGCCCTTGACCGACTCGGCGCCCCCTACGTAGCACAGGGTTTGGAGCTACACTGTTCCGGTCCCTGGCCCCTTTACAGCTTTTGCGCTACACCATGACGGTCGACGCACGCCCCATGCTCCATTGTATCCTGCGCGATCGGCCGCGCGACGGCGCGCTACCAGACGGGCTGCGCGGCCTGGAAGTGGACGGCCTGATCGCGGTGGTGGCCGACGTAGACCCGCATCGGATTCGCACGGCCGACAGCACCCGGCTGCAAACCTATGCCGACCTGGTCGCCCAGATCCACCGCGCGACGCCCCTGATTCCAATGCGTTTCGGCTGCGTGCTTGGTTGCGATGACGCGGTACGCACACTGCTCGCCGGACACCGCGAGCGGCTGCTCGCCATGCTCGATCGACTGGACGATTGTGTGGAACTCGGCATCCGCCTGCTGCTCCCGACGCCCCCCGACGAGGACACCCCCGGCACCGCCGACGGCGGGGGGCGCGGGCCCGGTCACGGCCACCTCGCCGCGATCCGGCGGCGCCTCGACGCCGAGGCCCGCGCCACCGCCCACGCCGGGCAGGCGCGCGGCGCCATTGAGCGGGTCGTGGCGGGTCTTTACCGTGACCTACGCCAGGAATTCGGGCAGATCGGCGGGCGCTCCCTGCTCTCACTCTATTTCCTGGTCCCACGCGAACACAGTGAGGCCTTCGTCGAGGCCCTGCGGGCAGACCCCGCGGCCGTTCCGGGGGCGGGATTAATCACCGGCCCCTGGCCTCCCTATAATTTTGTAGGAGCGATTGATGATGACCTCCGGTCCCTGGCTTGAACCGGGCGTCGCCGATGGGGGCAACGCCCGCGAACCCTACGAGAACCTGTTTCGGACGCTCTTCGACGCCATCCCGTCATCGATCCTGCTCGTCGACAGCCGGCTGCGCATTGCCATGGCCAATCGCAATTTCCTGCAGAAGGGCAATCGCACCCCCCGCGACACGATCGGCCACCGCTTTGAGGATGTCTTTCCGCCGACTATCGTCGAGCGCACCCGTATCCTCGACTGCGTGCGCCGCGTCTTTGAGCGCAACGAGCAAAGCCCATCGCAGCGCATGACCTTCCGCGCCCCCGGCGTGCCGATGCGCACCTATTATTTTCGTGCCCTGCCATTCAATTGGAACGATCAGGTCCAATACGCCCTGTTTCTGATGGAAGACATCACCGAGCAGGTCCGCTTGAGCCAGGATATCCAGCGGGTTGAGCGCCACCTTGCAAGCGTGGTGGAGAGCGCCAGCGACATCCTGCTCTCCACCGACAACCGCGGCCGTATCCTCAGTTGGAACAAGGCGGCAGAGCGGCTCACCGGGTATCAGGCGTGCGAGGCCATCGGACGGCGTCTACCCGAATTTTTCGCCCCCGCCGACCGGCCGGATATCGAACAGGCACTCGTCGGTGGTCCGGCACTGGCCGCCAGTCGCGCCGCCGAGTGGGAATTGACCACGCTGTCCGAGGAGCGTATCTCGGTCTCCTGGACGCTGGCACCCATGCTCAATGCCGACGGCGAGACCACGGGCATGGTCGCCGCCGGACGGGACCTCACCGAGCGCCATCGGCTGGAGGCCCAGTTGCTCCAATCGCAAAAGCTCGCCGCCCTGGGCGTGATGGCCGGCGGCATTGCCCACGAGATCCGCAACCCACTGGCGGTCTGCTCGTCCGCCGCCCAGTTCCTGCTCGATGAGGACCTGGCACCCGAATTGCGCCTGGAGTGCGTGCAAAAGACCATCGCCGGGGTTCATAAGGCGTCCGAGATCATCGAGAATCTGCTGCGCTTCGCCCGCCCGGCGGACGCCGCCGGCGCCGCGGGCGCCGACAAGATGACCCGCATCGACACGGTCGCGCTGCTCACCCAGGCGCTGTCGGTGGTCAACCACCAGGCGCGGCTCAATCAACTCGATGTCGAGACCCGGTTCTGTGAGCAGCCGCTGTGGGTGCGCGGGGTACCGAGCCTGCTGGAGCAGGCCTTCATCAACATTCTGCTCAATGCCATCGCCGCCATGCCCAATGGCGGCCTGCTGACCCTGACCCTGGATCGCGACGGCGATCAGGTCCTGGTGCATGTCATCGACACCGGGGTGGGCATCGATGCCGCCGACATCAGCAAGATCTTCGATCCCTTCTATACGCGCTCCTCAGCCAAGGGCACCGGGCTCGGCCTCTCGATCTGCTATACCATCATCCAGCAGCATCACGGACGCATTGAGGTCGAGAGCGCACCCGGGATCGGCACCCGTTTCCGTGTCCATTTGCCGCTGGCATTATGAGTCCTCCCGCTGACGCGGCAATTGAGGTGAGCGCCGAGGGTACGCCAGCGACGCCGGCCTTTCTCACCGTCGATGATGAACCGGACATTAACTGGATACTCGGGCGCCTGATCGCCCGCCGGGGCTTCCCGGTGCATCACGCACTCTGCGCCCAAGAGGCGATCGACCTCAGCCGCCAGACCCCCTACCGTGCCGTCTTCGTCGACGCCAAGCTCCCGGATATCGCCGGTCTGGTCCTCATCAAGCACCTGCGCGACCTCCTGGACGATCCATTCATCGTCTTGATTTCCGGATTTTTCTTTGCCGACGACCCGGCGGTCGACCAGGCCCTGCAAAGCGGCCTGATCCAGGGCTTCGTCGCCAAGCCCTTCCTCCACGCGGAGATTCTGGCCCTGATCGACCGGATCGCGGCCACCTGGTCGGAGTGACCCTAGCCCGCATGGCTCACGCCAAGGCGCCAAGCTCGCCAAGGTTTTTCAGTGCGTTATCAGCGTTAAGCGCCACCCGGCGGATGATCCGGTGACGTCCCCCTCCCGATTGTATTTCTTGGCGTGCTTGGCGCCTTGGCGTGAGACTCCTGAGAAAACCAAGCTAGCCCATCAAGTTCCCGGTGCCCGGTGCCCGGTGCCCGGTACGCTAGGGAGCCGATGCCAGAGATATGGAATGCATTCCATAACCCGGATTGGTCAACTCCCCACGACACCCGATCAGCGGCCAGACACCATGCCCCTGCCATCTGTTTTATAAGCAGTTATTAATTCGGGCACGTACCCACCGGCACTGGCACGCAGCGTGCATCACTACAGTCAAGCGACCACACCGGCAGGATGCCACCCCGAGAAGCACTGAACCAATCAACCATATTGAAAGGTACAGGCGATGTGATCGGTGAGGGCCGGTGCGAATGGAATCACGATTTGACTTGAGGCCCGGTAGGTCCGCTTCCGGCGCACGTTATGTGCATTTCTCATCTCTCAGAGGGTAAACAAAATGGCAAAAGTCGCCAACTCCACTGATTCCTCCAGTCTGGCCGAAGTTGTTGACCGCATCCTGGACAAGGGCATCGTGATCGATGCGTGGTTGAAGGTCTCTCTGGTCGGTATCGAGCTGCTCGCCGTCGAAGCCCGCGTGGTCATCGCCTCCGTCGAGACCTACCTGAAGTATGCCGAAGCGATCGGCCTCACCGCCCCGGCGGCGGCCCCGGCCTGATCGAGCTTCTAGCTCCAAAGGGATGCCGCTCCGATGCCCGAAGCATCGAACCTGAGCGGCATCTTTTGCCGGGTCAGGTGGCAAGCCGCGCCGAACCCGGCCTTACGGCTGCGCGGGGACCCGCCTACTCCAGGCCGACCTACCGCAACGTGATTACGAGGAGCAAGCAATGGGCCGTTTTACCGAAGACATGGGGCGACTGCGCGACGAGATCGAGTCGGATCGCATCGCCCGCCAAACCTTGATCGCGGACACCCGCCAGGAGGTCACGGAGTCCGCACAGGCCTTCATGAATAACCTGAAGAACAGCGTAGGAACGCTGCAGGCCGACTTCCGCGAAGCACATGCAGACATGGCCGAGAGTGCGCGCGCCGATCGCAACGCCTTCCTGGCCCGGCTGGGGGGTGCGGTAGCCGATATCCGCATCTCGGCGGCCAACCGCCAGGCCACCGTCCGTGAGGCACTCGCCTTGTCGGCCGCTGAGGCCCGCACCGAGCGGGCGCAGTCAGCGGCTGAAATGCGCAATGAGGTCGCCGACCTGCAAGACGGTTTCAAGCGTGCGCGTGGCGTCATGGCCGTCGAGGTACGGGCCGCGGGACAGGCGTTCGTCTCTGACATCGTCGGGGCCGTGGCCGACATCCAACGTCAGACCGCCGCGCTAGTCAATGACTATGCCGGTGAGCGTAGCGCCGGCCGCCAGGCCTGGGGCGGGGCAGCCCCGCAGCCGGCACTCGCGCCGACGCCGGTGCGGGCGAAGGCCGCAGTCGAGCCGGAGCCGGCCAAACCGGCACCGAAGGCCCGGCATAAGGGCGAGGCCAAGGCTGAGGCGCCGGTGAAAGCGGCGGAGAAGCCGGCCGAGAAACCCGCAGAGGAGATGCGGCCAGCCGCCCATCCCATGGGCGAGGAGTCCACGCAGCACTAGCAAGGCGGGCACGGAGCGTCGCGGACACCGCGAAACCGTTGACTGCTGCGCTGAAGGCCCCCATCTAATAGGGTCCAGGGACGGACCCCGACGCGGGACGCACGCGGACCAAACCAATCAGAATACAAACCATCGCGCGGGACCTGCGGCCGAATCGCGGCACCCTGCGCCCCTAATGCCAGGATAGAATCGATGAGCGCCCAGAACCTGGAACACGCCATGGAGGTTCCCGCGGTGAATAGTGACAACGTACAACCCGAAGCCAGCGAGGAGTTCGTCTGTACCCCGCTCGTGGAGAGTTTGGCCGATCGCGCAGCCGCGTATCTCGACGCCGGTTACCCGGTTCATCTGGCGGGTCCCGCCGGCACCGGCAAGACCACCCTCGCCTTCCACGCCGCGGCCAAGCGTGGGCGCCCGGTCAAATTGATCCATGGCAACGACGAGTTCGGCGTGGCCGATCTGGTCGGCCAGGACAACGGCTACCGACGCAACACCTTGGTCGATAACTACATCCACTCGGTCGTCAAGACCGAGGAAGAGGTGCGGACCTTCTGGATCGACAACCGGGTCACCACCGCCTGTATCAACGGCGAGACCCTGATCTACGACGAGTTCAACCGCTCCCGTCCGGAGGTCAACAACCTCTTTCTCAGTATACTGGGCGAGGGCATCCTGAACCTGCCCAACCGGCGCCATCAGGGCGCGGGTTATCTCCAGGTCCACCCCGAGTTCCGGGTGATCTTCACCTCCAATCCGGAGGAGTACGCGGGCACCCACAAGACCCAGGATGCCCTGATGGACCGCATGATCACCATGAAGATCAACCACTATGACCGGGAGACCGAGATCAAGGTCACCCAGGCCAAGTCCGGTCTGCCGGCCAGCGAGGCGGCCATCGTGGTGGATATCGTGCGCGAGTTACGCGGCCAAAGCGTCAACCATCATCGCCCGACACTGCGCGCCTGTATCGCCATTGCGCGCGTCATGGCCACCCGCAAGTTCAGCGCCCGCTCAGACAACCTCTTTTTCCGTGACATCTGCCGCGATATCCTTGACATGGACACCGCCAAGGTCCGTCGCGACGGCAACAGCCTGGGCGAATCGCCGGTGGATGAAGTCGTCGCGCGCCTGAGCAGCGGCAAGTCGCGGCGCCCCAAAGCGGTCGGCACGGAGAACTGAGATGGCCAATCGCGCCCAACCGGCACGCACGGTTCGCGACATCAAGACGCTCGCGGGCAAGGCCGATGACCTGCACACGCCACACAAGATGTACATGCGCCTGTTTTCACTGGAGACGGAGCGCCATCGGCGGTTGCAGGAGCGGGCCAGCGCGATGCTGCGGGTGACCAACATCGATGCGCGGTGTGCCGAGATCGACATCGAAAAAGAACAACTGCTGAACCTTCTCGGTGTAGAGTCTATCCCGCTGACGATGCCCGGCGATGCGGGCGGTTCGCGCTCCGCTGGCGGCCGCCCGTCGCGGGCCGTACCGCGCCCTGACCCGCGGCGCGCTCGGGCCCGTGGCGACCAAGCGACGCCGGAGACCGAGGCAGTCAGCTCCGAACCCGTTAGAATCCGTTACTAGCCGCCGCCGACGGAGGCGCGACATAATGATTATTCATTGCATGTACTGTGGTCACACCATCGATCTCAGCGAGGCCTATGACGATTATCAGGGCCCCGTGCGCTGCGCGGTGTGCAAGAGCCTGATGATGGTCCGGGTCGAGAACGGGCAACTGCGCGGCATGGACGCGGGCCCCGCGGCCGCGGCCCCAGCGGCCCCCAAGGCGGCCGCCCCAGCCGCCCCCAAGGCCGCCACCGCCAAGGCCGCACCACCGGCAGCGCTCAAGGCACGCCCCGCTAGTCCCGATTAAGGCGACAAACCGGCAAGCGCCAGGCGAAACCAGGCACGGCCCACGGCCAGTACCGGAGCAAGAGGTCAAGCAATGCAACAGGCGAACACGCAGACCGCGGCGGTCGGGCGCTACATCTATGCGATCATCCCCGATCAAGGCCGCCGTAGTTTGGGTAACATCGGACTGGAGGACAGCGAGGTCTACAGCATGGGCGACGGGCGCGTCGCCGCGGTCGTCAGCGACCTGGCTGACGGACGCATACGCCCGCAGCGGCGTAACATGGCCGCACACCAGGAGGTGTTGAAGCAGCTGCTGCACGACCTGACCCCGCTGCCGGCCGCCTTCGGCCTGGTCGCGGACGACGACGCCGCCATCGCGCGAATACTCAAAGACAATCGGGCGGCCTTCCTGGACCAGTTGGCGCGGGTGAACGATAAAATTGAGATGGGCCTGCGGGTGAATTGGGACGTCCCCAACATCTTCGAGTACTTCGTCGGCGGTCACCCTGAGCTGCGGGAACTGCGCGACGACTACTTCCGCGACGGCGCAAACCTCACCCAGGACGAAATGATCACACTCGGACGCAGCTTTGAGCGCCTGCTCGAGCAGGACCGGGAGGCCTATACCGATCAGGTCGAGGCCGTGATGCGCAGTTGTTGCCGCGAGATCAAACGCAACAAGTGCCGCACCGAAAAGGAGATTATGAACCTGGCATGCCTGGTGGACCGGGCCGACGTGAAGCGATTCGAGCAGGCGGTGCTGGCGGCAGCGCGCCCCTTCGACAACAACTACGCCTTTGATTTCAACGGGCCTTGGGCGCCCCACAACTTCGTGGAGATGGATATCCAACTGTGAGTGCCCCGCCCCTCACGCGATGACATACAGGCCGGCGCCGCAGGGCAGCCGGCCACCCCCATTGGAGGTTTTCCGTGTTGCTGGTCGATGACCTGCTGGCCGCTCCCATTAATGGAATTCTCTGGGTCTTTCGCGAGATCGAGAATGCGGCCAAAGAAGAACAACGCTCGCGGCGCGACGCGATCATGGCATCCTTGAGCGCGCTGTATATCTCGCTGGAGCAAGGCGAGATCACCGAGGAGGTCTTCGACGCCCGCGAACAGTCACTGCTGGACGATCTCGACGCACTGGATGCCCAGGCCGATGCCGAGGGTTCCGAGGACGATGAGGATGAGGATGAGGATGACGAAGAGGACGACGACGAGGGCGACGGAGTGCATGTGTCCCGTACCGTTCTGCCCGATCGCTCGGAGCCGGGAGGGTCCCAATCATGATGCTCGCGATCGGTGAGACCCATGACAGCGCCGAGACCTTCGAGGAACTCCAGCGCGTCTCCCTGTGCGAGGCATTAGACCGCATCCTCAACAAGGGTGCCGTGGTGTCCGGCGAACTGACCATCGCCGTCGCCAATGTCGACCTACTCTATCTCAGCCTGCAATTGGTCCTCACCTCGGTGGCCACCGCGCGGCGGGAGTTCGGTCATGTCTAGCCTGAACCAACTCCACCATACACCGACAGCGGCACCGGTGAAGCCTCACGCGGCACCGCCACCAACCGAGCCCCAGACGGACCCAAGCGAGCCCGCACGCCCAATCAACCTGCTGGCAGACCTGCTGGAGACCAAAGTCGCCGCCACCAGTCGGCGCATCGACATCGATCCGCAACGCGTCCAACAGGGTCTTGGCCAGTTGGTGTTGACCCTGGTCAAGTTGCTCCATGTGCTGCTGGAGCGCCAGGCGATCCGGCGCATGGACGGGGGCGACCTGAGCGACGAGGAGATCGAGCAGGTAGGCCTGACCCTGATGCGTCAGACCGAGGAGATCGACCGCCTGCGCCGCCTATTCGACCTTGAGGAGGAGGATTTGAACCTCGACCTCGGTCCGCTCGGAAAGCTTTTTTGAGGACGTCACCATGTCCGTACAACGCGCCACACTCACCCATTCGACCAACAGTACCAGTGTCGCTGACCTGTTGGAGCGGGTCCTGGACAAGGGCATCGTCATCGCGGGCGACATCCGCATCAAGTTGGTGGACATCGAGTTGCTCACCATCCAGTTACGCCTGGTCATCTGCTCCGTCGACAAGGCGCGCGAGATGGGCATCGACTGGTGGTCGGACAACGCCATGTTCAAGGGCCTGACCAACAAGGACGCCACCGGCGCCCTGCCCGCCCCCGAAGCCACGCCCGCGGCTATCCCCACGTCGCAAACCGCGGCGCTGGAGGATCGCCTGGCCCGGCTGGAGTCGCTGCTGCTGAAACAAACCGCCGCCGCCGAGGCCCCTGCCTCGCGGTAGGCCAACACCCATGCCCGGACACGCCGAACCGGATCCGCAGAGGGCCTCCCACGCGCTCACCGCTCCGCGCACCCTGATCTATTGCCCCATCATCCACAGTGTCGTGGACCTGGGGGCCTTGGGTAAGCCGGTGCAGACCGCCACCAGTACCGCGCTGGGCGCGGAGGCCTGGCGGCGGCGCGTCCACACGGTTGACCAGATGTGGGGCGAGATCGAGCGTCTGATCGGGGACATAGAGCTTGACCCCGCCCGCACCCGGCTCTATCAGGACGGTCTGCCGATCTGCGAACACGAACTCGATATCGTCAAGGAGATGACCTACAAGGGCAGCCGCAACCATCGCATCCTGCTGCGCCTGCACACGCGGGGCGCCCAGTTGATGGGAACCGAGTCGGCCCCGCTGTTGCTCCAGGAATACAACCTGGCCAAACGCCTGTTGAGCCCGGACCAGGGGGGCCTGGACAGCGACGGACGCGACGCATTGCAGATGCATGCGCGCGAGCTACTCAAGGCCCGCGACCGCTTCATCGCCGATCGGATCAACGCGACCCTGGCCCCCGGGGACTTAGGAATCCTGTTTTTAGGGATGCTCCACGACATCACGCCCTGGCTGGACCCGGACATCCAGGTCGCCTATCCGCTGGGCACCCCGGTCGGGTCGGACACGGTCGCCCCCCGCGCGGAGGGCGACGTGGACGCCTGACCCTGGCCGGCGGCCCGCCCCAGAACGGCGGGCAGTTGGCGACGACCGGCGCGGACGCGGTCACATTTGCCAGGCCGGCCACTCGCGGCCAATCACGCACAAGAGGTAAACGCGCATGTTCAACCACAGCAACAACCGTCGGAATCAGGCTGGATCGGTCGAAGGCTTCCTCGGCGGGCTCACCACGCTGGTCGAGAAGCTCGGCGAACTGGCCGAGAAGGGCGAGCAGATGAAGCGCGAGGGCAACTTCGAGCTCGAGGGGAAGGACGGAAAGAAATTCAATGGCATGTATGGATTCACCGTCCGCTCCGGCATCGGCGGCGACCGCGACGAGGTCAAGGTAGAACCCTTCGGCAACATCAAACGCGACAAGGTCACGGGCAAGGCGGTGGTCCAAGAGGTCCGCGAACCCATCATCGATATCTTCGACGAGCCGGATCAGGTGGTGCTGGTCGCCGAAATGCCGGGAATCGCCGCCAATGAGGTCCTCGCCGAGGTGGCCGAGGACATCCTGACGCTGCGCGCCGGCAAGGGCGAACGCTCCTATTACAAGGAGGTCGTCCTCCCCGCCCACTGCACCAGCGAGGGTCTCGCCATCACCTGCAACAACGGGGTGGTGGAGATCAAGTGCCCCAAGGTTGCAGGCGATGCCAAACAAGGATAAGCACATGAGCGAGCACGGCGAATTGAGGCTGAAGGTCTCGGAGGCCCTAAGCAAGGACGTGGGGCGCGCCTTCGCGCGCATGGACCCGGCCGATATGGCCCGCCTGGGCGTGGCCATCGGCGACATCGTGGAGATCGAGGGCAAGCGCCGGGCCGTGGCCAAGGTGCTGCCGGCCTTCAAGGAGATCCGCGGTCAGGGCCGGGTACAGCTCGACGGCATCAGCCGCGACAACGCCGGGGCCGGGCTCGACGAGTTTGTGATGATCCGGGTGACTGAACACAGTCCGGCGGAGCGCCTCACGCTCGCCCCCACTACCGTCACCCCCAGCGAGCGCGACCTACCCTACATCGGCAGCCTGTTGGACGGCCTGCCGGTACGCGAGGGCGACCGGGTGCGGGTCACGCTGTTCGGCAGCCGCTCCACCGACTTCCGGGTGGTCGGCACCAGCCCGCGCGGCACCGTCATCATCAACCCGACCACCCAACTGGTGATCAGCGGACCCAAGGGCCAGAAGGGTGCCGCCGCCTCCGCCGCTCCGAACCCTGTGTCCTACGAGGACATCGGCGGTCTCAAGCCGCAACTCCAGCGCATCCGCGAGATGATCGAGCTGCCGCTGCGCTATCCGGAGCTGTTTGAGCGGCTCGGCATCGACGCCCCCAAGGGGGTGATGATGTACGGCCCGCCCGGGTGCGGCAAGACCCTGATCGCCCGCACCATCGCCGCCGAGGCGGAGGCCAACTTCTTCTCGGTCAGCGGGCCGGAGATCATCCATAAGTTCTACGGCGAGAGCGAGGCGCACCTGCGCAAGATCTTCCAGGAGGCGGCGGCCAAGGGGCCGAGCATCATCTTCCTGGACGAGATCGATGCCATTGCCCCCAAGCGCGAAGGCACCTTGGGCGAGGTGGAGAAGCGCGTGGTGGCCCAGTTGCTGGCCCTCATGGACGGGCTCAACGCGCGCCAGAACCTAATCGTCATCGCCGCCACCAACATCCCCAACAGCATCGACCCGGCGTTGCGACGGCCTGGGCGCTTCGACCGCGAGATCGAGATCCCCATCCCGGATCGCGACGGACGCCTGGAGATCCTGGAGATCCACAGCCGCGGCATGCCGCTGGCCGAGGACGTCAGCATGCGCCAACTGGCGGACGTGACCCACGGCTTCGTGGGCGCGGACCTCCAAGGGCTGTGCCGCGAGGCGGCCATGAGCTGTCTGCGGCGCCTGATGCCGGAGTTGGACCTGGGTCTGGACACGGTGCCCTACGAGCGCCTGGCCCAGCTCGAAGTACGCATGGACGACTTCCGCGACGCACTGCATGAGGTGGAGCCGTCCGCGGTCCGCGAGTTCTTCATCGAGATCCCCAACGTCAAGTGGGAGGACGTCGGCGGCCTGCACGAGACCAAGGCCCTCCTGCGCGAGGCCGTGACCTGGCCGCTCAAATACCCGCACCTGTTCGAGCAGGCCGGCGTGCGCCCGCCCAAGGGCATCCTGCTGGACGGACCGCCCGGCTGCGGCAAGACCATGCTGGCCAAGGCGGTCGCCAATGAGACCCAGGTCAATGTGATCTCGGTCAAGGGTCCGGCCCTGATGTCCAAATATGTGGGCGAGTCCGAGCGCGGCGTGCGCGAGATCTTCCACAAGGCCCGCCAGGCCGCCCCCTGCATCATGTTCTTCGACGAGATCGATGCACTGGTCCCGGCCCGTGGCGGCAGCGGCAGCGACAACCCGGTCGGCGAGCGGGTGTTGAGTCAGTTCCTGTCCGAAATGGACGGCATCGAAGACCTGCGCGGCGTACTGGTGCTGGGCGCCACCAACCGGGCGGACATGCTGGACCCAGCCATCTTGCGACCCGGACGCTTCGATGAGATCATCCGTATTCCCCTCCCGGACGACGAGGGGCGTCAGGAGATCTTCAAGGTCCATCTCAAGGGCAAGCCGGTCACCGGCGACATCGACGTGGCCGCCCTGGTCAAGGCCAGCGACGGCTTCAGCGGGGCCGAGGTCGCCGCCGTCTGCGCCCGTGCCGCGCTGGCAGCGGTACGGCGGGCCGTGGCCTCCTGCAGCGATGAGATGGACCCGAAGGACCTGGTGGTCGAGGTACTGATGTCCGATCTGACCGCTGCGCTGGAAGGAATCCGCATCCGCTGACGATCGTTTCAAGGTTCTCAGTCGGGGGGGACCTCACCGGCGCGTCCTGGAGCAATCCGGGGGGCGCCGGTTTTCGTTTGGGGGAACGGAAAAGAAAGTTGTCCGCAAGAGTGAACAGCGATTCCCGAGCGCCGGGACACTCGCGACGCGGGATCACTCTCTAACAAGACGCCTTGCACTCGTATATTGGAATGGATATAGTCCGACACATGAAACCGGTGCGATTCCTGGGCGATGCCCTCAAATGCCTCCGGGCCTTTCCGCGCGATGCCCGGCAAGACGCGGGGCGCCAACTTGACCTGGTCCAGCGAGGCTTGCCTCCCGATGACTTCAAACCCATGCCGACGATCGGCAAGGGTGTCGAGGAGATCCGAGTCTGGGATGACGCGGGCACCTTTCGCGTCATCTACACGGCGCGCCTGGCGGATGCCGTCTACGTCCTTCACGCATTCCAGAAAAAGACCCAAACCACCGCGAAGCGCGACATCGATATCGCCAAGGCGCGTTTCGCTCGACTGATACGGGGTGAGCAATGAGCAACCCAACCAACGAACAAGACATTCAGACCTTTGCCAGTGTGTGGGATGCTATCGCCGATACACCCGCAGAGGCCGCAAACCTGAAATTGCGTTCCGAACTGATGGATCAGATTGCCGCCATCGTCACCGAACATGGGTGGACCCAGAGCGAGGCGGCCACGCGTTGCGGAGTCACCCAGCCCCGCATGAATGACTTGCTGCGAGGGCGCATCTCTCGCTTCTCGCTTGATGCCCTGGTAAACATCGCGGCTGTACTCGGCCTGCGTGTTCAGGTCCGGCTCGAGGCGGCGTGATTTCCAGGTCGTCGTCTCTCATGCCATTGTTCGAGAATTTCTGCCAGGCCAAACGATAATTCGAGCCTGCCCTCCTTGTCGTGCAGAAATCTGCGCCAGACCGAGCGAAAAGCCGTGACGTCGGGCGCCTGCCCCGTCATCCTGCTTCCTAAGCTAGAAGCTTCAGCATAAAGCCTCCCATCGCGCGAACCTGGTCTGTCAGGTGCTCGGGGAAAGCGATCATACAGCCCCGACGAGGTCCGGCCATACCCTCCCAAGGCACAAAAACCCCGTCCCGCCAACGACCGCACTTTCGTATCCTCCCGCATTTCATGAAAAATCGACTCACCCAGGTCCATATCCGGAATTTTCGCGCCATTGCCGGACCGGTCGACATCAATCTGGCGCCTATTACTATTCTCTATGGGCCGAACTCTGCGGGTAAAAGCGCTGTATACGGAGTGATCGATCTCGTTGGTCGCTTATGCTCGCATGGTGATGCGACATTCCAGGACAACGAAGATTTGCTACGCGCGATGCGTAATCATGATTATACCCAGACAATGACGATTGGACTATCAGGGAAATTCTATGAGTTTGATTATTGCCGCACCAATAATTCCGGTCAAATCGCCGAGTTTGCTCGAACACTAGAAGAAAACCTACCCCGCCTTGCGTGGTACCTCTTTCAGCGAACCCAGCAAATGAACCAGCCGCATCGCGAGAACAATCCAATAGATATACGTGTGGACTGGTCAGTAAATTACCTAGACGAGCGCTGGGATTCCGGCGCTGGTCGGCTTCATGAAACGCGCCGCGGGCCGTGCGCTTATCCCGTGGAAATAAGCATCAATGGGGCGTTATTGGCCACGATTACCCGGGATACGCTAAAATTTAACCTGATCCATCCGGTCATCGCAATCGCCAATAAAGATCTTCAAGATCATAGCGAGAGCTTACCGAGCCTCATCGAGCGATTATTCGGCCCCGATCCTGAAGCTATACGCATGCACGAGAACACTCTCAGCGTATCCTTATGGCATTATTTTGATAACGGCTTTCTTGATCTTCAAGGTGGACTCCCAGGCAACCCAACAACCGCCGATCAAATTCTTTTATTGCTTGCACGCACAGTGATTCGCGCGCTAATAATGGTGCCCTTGCAATACATTGCGTCATCGGCACTCGACTTCACCCACATTGGGCCTGTCCGGAAAATGCCAACTGACAAAGACCTGACCTTCTTGTCAGCCAGTCCTGACGGAGACTCTTTCGAGATATATGCCGATCTTAGTCATTCCGAGTGGTCCTGGCGTGACGGTGGTCAAGCATGGAAAGAACTCGCAGACAGCAGATACAATCAGTCACTAATAACCCTTGTCAACGATTGGCTGAATGCGCCTCAACGACTGAATTTGAAGCACAGAATTTGCGTTTCCCATTCAGACGTACGTAAACCCGGCACCGACCATTGCAACCAGATAGCCGCGAGCGGACAACGCCCTGCATCCACTGTCCCAGATCGCATCACATTCATAAACCTACATGAAGATGGGCTGAACGAGCAGGTGAGTGTCAGCAATGTCGGCGCCGGCATTCCACAGCTCGTTCCGGTGCTCACTGCCGGCTTCTTGAAGGAGCAAATCTTCATCGAACAACCGGAACTGCATCTGCACCCAAGCCTTCAGACCGAGATCGCCGACTATTTCATCAGCCGGTACAACAGCGCAGAAACGTCATTTGTGATCGAATCGCACAGCGAATTTCTTGCCCTTCGGCTTCTACGGCGCATCCGGGAGACCAGCGTGGCGGATATAAGACACCGGGAATTTCAACTGGAACCCGACCAAGTTGCTTTCTATTATTTTAATCCAACCACTGAGGGCACGAACATCGTGCATCTGCGGGTATCGGCTGAAGGCGAGTTCATTGACCGATGGCCACGAGGCTTCTTTGCCGAGCGCGAAGTGGAGTTATTTGGCGAAGATGATTAAGAAATTCGCCGTTCAGCCGAGCGCATTGACCCGTTGGGAAGATTTCCGTTATGTCATGGAAAAACTCAGCTTCGCCCAAGGCCGGGTCTTGGTTCGCTTCCCGAAATCCTGGTCCCGCGCGCTACTCGATTCACTGGATGTCGGGGACATCGAGCGGATGAAGTTTGTGGAGAGGCTGAAGAAATACAAAGAAGACCGGATGGTATCGTCGCGGATGCCTTATGACAGTTCGCTCGACTGGATAACCAATGCCGAACGCTCCGAGCCATCTGCATTCGACCGAATTATCGTCCAGGAACAAAAACAAAGGACAGCCAACGGCGTGGCATTTGCCCCAGTCGGAGACGTAGACGAGGATTTTTTCGAAACGGCACGCGAAATCCGCTGCATGAACAATGCAGAGAACCTTACCCAGGCCGGCGCGGTCTTCCTCCATGAAAGCTCAGACGCCGCGATCGTTGACCCCTATTTCCGCGCGGGAAGCCCCGGTTACTTGAGCGTTCTTTGCCGACTTGCAGAGCTGGCGCTGGACGCCGGCAAGTGCAAGACTTTTCATGTGTATACAAAGTCAGACTACTGCGCGAAGGACGGCGGATCGAACGCCCGCGACAACTTTGAGAAGCGCCTCAGTCGCCGATCCTTGAGCGGCTTTCGCGTCTTCTTTTATTTCGTTGACGGCACAAGCTCCGACCAGTCGTTCCATGCAAGGTATTTATTGACCAGCAAGGGTGGACTGCGCTACGACAAAGGCTTCGATGCGCCACCTGAGCCACAGTTGGTGGACATTTCGATTATCGACAAGGACCTCCACGCCAAGTTGTATTCATTGTATTTAGAGCAGACTCATGAGTTTAGTATAGCCGATTCCTGGGAATGGCGATTTTAGTCTGCGTCAGGGATTTCGTCATCAGGTTTTGGAGATGGGGTATGCCTTGCCCATCACATCGATCGCGAGACCGTGTTCATCAACATGAGTAACGAGTATGTCAACGCAACTGTTCACACGTTTTCGTCCCGCAATCGTCGGGTATCAGAAAGGCAATACCCGCCAAGAGGGCGCCGGCTAAGTCTTGCCGAATGAGTTCCTGCTTGAACGTGATGGCGACCTCTCCATATACTATGTCCCATCCGATTATGTGAACCCCGATGCGAAAGTGATTCTACTCGGGATCACTCCTGGACTGACCCAGGCTGTAAATGCGATCGAGTCCGCGCAAACCGCCCTGGCGCAAGGGTGTTCGGATCAGGAGGCACTGGTGGGAGTACAACGCGCTGCCGGGTTCAGTGGAAAGATGCGGGGACCTTTGGTTGAGATGCTTGATGCGGTCGGCCTACAGAGACGCCTGGGCATCGAAAGCGCGGCAGCGCTGTTCGACGCAAAGGCCAATTGGTTGCAGGCCGCCTCAGCCCTTGTGTTTCCGGTTTTTGTCAACGGAGCCAACTACAATGGCGCGCCTACCATGACGCGTCACCCCCTGTTGACCAAGATGCTGACATCACACCTCGTCCCACTCATCAAGACATTGGCGCACGCCATCGTCATCCCGCTGGGACCCAAGCCGACCCTGGCACTGGATTGGGTCGCGCAGACCCACGGAATCCGCCCCGCCATGGTCCTGCGGGGGCTCCCTCATCCATCCGGCGCCAACGCCGAACGGATCGCCTATTTCCTCGGACGCAAGCCGCGCAACAATCTATCGGTAAAGACGGGCCCCGACAAGCTCGATGACGCAAAGCGCCAGATTATCGAACTGCTGAAGGCGTGAACAAGCGCGTATCCTATATGAAAACTTATCTACTGACTTGGAATCCCGACGATTACTCCTGGGACGACTTGCCGGATATGATAGAGAAATGTCGCCAGGGCATTCCCCATGAAAGACGCTGGAGCTGTGGAAATCGCAAGACGTTCCCCATTGGCTCGCGCGTGTTCATACTGCGACAGGGGATTGAACCAAAGGGGATTATTGGATCAGGCTGGATCAGCAAAGAACCGTTCCTTTGCGAGCATCGAGATCCCAAGCTTGCAAAGATAGGAACGCTGCAGCGATGTATCGCCTTCAAACCCGATGTCCTGTTAAATCCGGACGTTCAGCCGCTTCTTGATCCGCGCCTTCACCGGATCGGCCCGCTCGCTCAGTTTCCCATGAATACCGCAGCAGGGGGGATTGATATCTCCGATTGCGCGACAGCCGTGGCTGAGCAATGGCAGAAACATCTGGTCACACACGGACTTCTATTGGCCAGCGCGGATACTGAATTATCGGCCTTCGAGGGCATAACTCGCTCAATGTTCTTGACTCATCGCTCGCGAGAAAGGGCCTTACGCCACGCAAAGCTTGCTGACGTCAAGAGGAGGAATCTCGACGGACGGATTCGCTGTGCAGTTGCAGGCTGCGGATTTGACTTTCAAGAAAGGTATGGAAACGTTGGCGCCGATTTCGCACACGTACATCACCTCCGCCCACTTTCTGAATCCTTAAGCCCCATACTGACTCGACTCGAAGACCTCGCCGTGGTTTGTGCAAACTGCCATGCGATGATTCATAGGGGCGGCGAATGCAGACCGATCGAGACGCTTATCACGCGCAAAGAGAACAACGCCTAACCCAGCCATAACACTAGGTGGTTAACATGCAAATCACATTAGACCTTCCCGATCAGTTGGCAGAGAAGTTGGCTGCCCTCCCTGACCCGCGTCGATTCG
Source organism: uncultured Thiodictyon sp. (assembly GCF_903946935.1). GTDB lineage: Bacteria > Pseudomonadota > Gammaproteobacteria > Chromatiales > Chromatiaceae > Thiodictyon. The sequence continues at coordinate 20,511 of NZ_CAJAXH010000308.1, read as the reverse complement.
TCATTGATCTCCTGGCCGAATCCTTGACCGGCGGCCTGAGTCAAGATGAATGGTGGGTGCTGTTAGAAGATATCGAAGGGGTCGCAGTAGATACCGGCGTCACAGACCTCGCCGAGCGACATGACCATTACCTCGGCGCGATTTAATGAAAACGATTCTCGTCGACACCGCCGCTCTCGTTGCGCTCGGCAACAAGGATGATCAATGGCACGCACAAGCGGTTAAGGTCAGCCGTCAGCTCACGTTGACGGGGTGCCGTTTCGTCACCACCGAGGCGGTTCTGCTTGAGGTCGGAAACACCTTCAGCCGAGCCCAATTTAAGGGCGTGGCGCTGCGGTTGATCGAGACGGCCCGCCAATCGCCTCGTTGGCGTTGTCTTCCGCTCGACTCGCGCTTATTAGAAAATGGGCTGACGCTGTTCAGGAAAATGGCGGACAAGGATTGGAGCCTTACGGACTCGATCAGCATCGTCGTCGCATCCGATCTTGGCATCGCGCAGGTCTTCACCACCGATCACCATTTCACCCAGGCGGGTTTCACGATTCTGCTACGACACTCATCCTGAGTGCAGCAGGCGTCGGTGCGGGCAGAGATGTCGTGCAGGGCGTAGGTGAACTGCGGCACGAATGGGGCCAACCCCGACGGCAAGGGTGCAACCAACTCGTGAAATGTAGCGCAACAGTTGCAGCAAGGTCCAGTGCTCGGGGCTACTTTTGTGCTCAAACAGCAGGTACAGGTTCAAGCGTCCGTCGCCATACCTCAGGCGATAGACCAAGTCGGAGTAGACCGAGCGCAGGTCGGTCGAGACGTAGTACCCAATTCCACCTTATCTTGCATACCGACCCCAACGGGGTCGAAGATACCAGCCCAGGGCAACGCCCTGGGTTAACGTCGTATTTGGCCTAGCCCTGAAAGGTCGTGACATAACGGCGGGGCTCCTTATGTAACGCCCTTTCAGGGCCGGGGTCTGTGATTACGTGATACCCAGGGCGTTGCCCTGGGCTGGTATGTCGCGCCCCTTCGGGGCTTGAGTAGGCGCAAGATTAGGCGGGGCGGTGTCGTAGGTGTCTTTTGATATCTCCAAGGTAATCAAAGCCTCAGTCGAGTGCCGCCGGCCAAAACTCCGGATTCATGATTTGGTCGAACGTCCAGGTACAGGATTGCTGGAAATCGCCTAACCCGGTTTCCCTTGCCGCTTGCGAGATCGCATCGCCCCATACGACCTCCCACCATTCAGCATCACCGAGTTTAGCCTTCAAACTTGGGACATGCTTAAGATGTAACGCAATCGCCTTGCGCTGATGAACGACGGCGATTTCCCAACTAGCGCCTCGCCGCTGTGGTTGAAGCTGCCACTTGAGCAGGTGGGCCACGAGTATGGCCATCCGATTTGCCAATTCGCGTTGTTCGCTCTTGCCCACGTCTTCGATCTCATCGGCGATGTGCTCGATATCCAGGGCCTCGAAACGCCAGGCGCGCAGCAACCGGGCCTGTTCGTTGGCCCAAGCCATGACGTCGTGGTCGTAACTGATTGCAGCACGCATTCTGTCTCCTATTGGTCGTTGTGCTGGACGCGGAGCGCCCGCACTTGCTCCCACGCAGGAGCGCGGGAGCCAGATCGCTACCGGCACTGGCGGCAACCCGTCGCGGCCGGGGGGCCGCTCCTACGGGGTAGGAGCAACCCAGTCGTTACTTAGGCGCAACCGCCGCTGGCGCTGCGTTTGGCGCTTCGGCCGGAACTGCCGCCGGCGTCTTGGCGGCGAGTTCCTGGGCCACCAGTGTATTCAGCACCTCAAACATCTTCGCCGCACCCTGGGCCTGGGCCGGGCTGGTGCGGTATTTGCCATTGACGATCACCGTCGGCACCCCATCGATGCCGTAGCGTGCATTCAGATCGGTGGCCTTGCGGACCTTGGTTTCGACCGTGAACGAGTTGTAGGCCGCCCGGAATTCCTGAGGGTCGATCCCAATCTCGCCCGCGAACTTGACCAGGTCCTCCTCCTTGAGGATGGGCTTGCGGTCCACCTGCAGGGCCCTGAACAGGGCCGTGTGGAACTCATCCAGCTTGCCCAGCGACTCGGCGGCATAATAGGCGCGGGCGTAGGGCTCCCAACGGCCACCGGTGCCCGGCTGCCGACGGAAGGCAACACCTGCGGGCTTGGTGCCGACCCAACTGTTCATCATCGGCTCCAGGTGCCAGCAATGGGGGCAGCTGTAGGAAAAGACCTCCACCACCTCGACCTGATCCCCGGTCGCGGTCGCGACAGGGGGGCTCAGAGTCGCATAGCCGAGGTCCTCATCCGCCGCCCAGGCCGCGCCAATCGACAGGGATAAGGCGGCCACGATGCCGACCAGGAAGGGGACGCGCAGGCTAGGGAACATGGTCTAAATCCTCATGTGTACAAATTGATGTGCGGAGCAAGGCAGGCAATGGGGCGGCGATCCCACCGCGGCGCTGGCCTCAACCGCCGACGGCATAGTCGAGCACCAGACCCACAAACACCGCCAGGCCGAAATAGTTGTTGTTGAGAAAGGCCTGGAAGCAGGCCCGGGGTTCACGGTCGCGGATCAGCCATTGCTGATAGAGCCCGAGCCCGGCGGCGATCGCCAAGCCACCCAGATAGCAGATACCCCGCCCGGCATCCAATCCGATCCCGAGCAGCAGGCCCAGCATCGCGACCTGGAGGACCCCGATCGCCAACCGATCCCGGTCGCCAAACAGGATAGCCGTGGACTTGATGCCGATCTTGAGATCGTCCGGCCGGTCCACCATCGCGTACTGGGTGTCATATATCAGTGCCCAGATGAGGGTGGCGACGAAGAGTAACCAGGCCGCGACCGGGATGGTGCCGGCCACGGCCATGTAGGCCATGGGGATCGCCCAGCCGAAGGCCGCCCCGAGGAAGAGCTGGGGCACATGGGTGAAGCGCTTCATGAAGGGGTAGACCGCGGTCAGACCTAGCGCCACCGTGGATAGGGCCACCGTGTACCAATCCAGCAGCAGCACCAGCGCAAAGGAAACCAGCGACAGCGTCACGAAGACCCCGATCGCCTCGCCGGGACTGACCGCCCCGGTGGCGAGCGGTCGCTGATTGGTGCGGGCCACATGCCCGTCGAAATCGCGGTCGGCAAAGTCGTTGATGGCGCAGCCGGCGGAGCGCATGAGCACCACCCCCAGCACAAAGATCAGGACCACGGGCCAGGGCGGATGCCCATCCCCCGCCAGCCACAGTGCCCACAGGGCCGGCCACATGAGCAGGAAGGCGCCGATAGGACGGTGCAGGCGGACCAGAAAATAATAGTTGCGCAGGCGCTCGCGCCACGCTGGCGGGCGGGCAGCGGTGCGGCTATCGCCGATCTTGACTGGGGGAACTTCGGTGTTGGACATCATCCGGAACACTAGGTCATCGAAGGCAGCCGAGTGGCTGGGCGCGGCTGACGAGATTATCACACGACTGACGGGCACAGATGCGGCATTCATGCGCGCGCCGGTCTATCACACCACCCCGAACGCCTCCCGCCGCCCCAGCCAGCGCTGAATCAGTGGTTCCACCAGGTCCGGATGGCTGGCCAGGATCAGGTCGGCCGCGCGCTGGGCGGCACTGACAAGGTGCTGATCGCGCAACGGATCGGCCACCCGGAACGCCAGGGTGCCGGTCTGGCGGGTGCCCAGCACCTCACCGGCCCCGCGCATCTTCAGATCCTCCTCGGCGATCCGGAAGCCGTCCAAGGTGGAGCGAATCAGGGCCAGCCGCTCCTGGGCCTGGGCGGTCAAGGGGGCGCGATAGAGCAACACGCAATGGCTCTGCGCCGCACCGCGCCCGACCCGGCCGCGCAACTGGTGCAGTTGCGACAGCCCCAGCCGCTCCGGGTTCTCGATGATCATCAGGCTGGCGTTGGGGACATCCACACCGACCTCGATCACGGTGGTCGCTACCAACAGGTCCAGCGCGGCCGCCGCGAACGCCGCCATCACCGACTCACGCTCGGCGGCCCGTTGCCGGCCATGCACCAACCCCACCCGCACCCCGGGCAGCAGGTCCTTGAGTTGTGCGGCGGTCTCCTCGGCCGCCTGCGCCTGGAGCGCCTCCGACTCGTCGATCAGGGTGCAGACCCAATAGGCCTGGCGCCCGCTCGCACAGGCGTCCTGGACACGGGCGATCACTGCCGCGCGCCGCTCGTCGGGCAGCGCCACGGTGACGATGGGAGTACGCCCCGGCGGCGCCTTGGCAATCACCGACAGGTCCAGATCCGCATAAATCGTCATGGCGAGCGAGCGCGGGATGGGGGTCGCGGTCATGATGAGCTGGTGGGGCGCCCCGCCCTCCTGGGCGCCCTTCGCCCGCAGTTGCATTCGCTGGTGTACGCCGAAGCGGTGCTGCTCGTCGATGATGGCGAGCCCCAGGTCCGCAAAACGCACCTCCTCCTGGATCAGTGCATGGGTGCCCACCACCAGCGGCGCCCGACCCTCCGCGATGGCCTTCAGGATGGCGGTGCGTTCGCGCCCCTTATGCCGGCCGGTGAGCCAGACCGGCTCCACCCCCAAGGGCTTGAGCCAGTTCCCCAGACCCTTCCAGTGTTGTTCCGAGAGCAGCTCGGTCGGCACCATCAGGGCCGCCTGACGGCCGGACTCGATCGCCTGGAGCGCCGCCAGGGCCGCCACCACCGTCTTGCCCGAACCGACGTCCCCTTGCAGCAGGCGCTGCATGGGCAGCGGCCGGGCGAGATCTGCGGCGATCTCGGCCACGGCATGCTCCTGATCGGGCGTCAAGTCAAAGGGCAGCACCTCGCGCAGGCGCCGTCGCAGCCCGCCGTCACCGCCCAGCACCGGCGCCGGGGTCAGGGCATGGGCGAGCCGCAGTCGCCGCAGGCTCACCTGATGGGCCACCAGCTCCTCAAAGGCCAAGCGCAGAAAGGCGGGGTGGCGACGCTCGGTGAGATCCTCCAGGCTCGCCTCCAGGGGCGGGCGGTGGAGATAGTTGAGTGCGGCGCGCAAGTCAGGGAACACGAAGCCGGCCATGGCCGCCGCGGGCAGATATGCGCCCGGGGGACACTGCTCCAGCAGCGCCAGGGCCTGATCGGTGAGCCCCCGCCAGGACGACTGCTGCAATCCCTCGGTGGAGGGATAGATCGGCGTCAGACGCGGCTCGGTCGCGGCCTGCGCGTCCTCATCGGCGCCGCACAGCCGGTACTCGGGGTGGACCAGCTCCAGGCTGTTCGGCCCCTGGCGTACCTCCCCGTAGCAGGCGAGGCGTACCCCCGGGCGCAGGGCGGCCAACTGCTGGGGCGAGAAGTGGAAAAAGCGCAGCAACACACCGGACTCCGACCCCTGATCAGCCGCGCCGGCCCCATCCGTGAGCCAGACCTTGAGCGAGCGCCGCCGCCCATAGCCGATTTGGGCCTCACTGACCTGCCCCTGCACCTGCACCGTAACCCCGGGGCGCAACTCGCGCAACGGCACCACCGCCGTGCGGTCCTGATAGCGGATCGGGAGGTGAAAGAGGAGATCCTGGACGCTATGGATAGCCAGACGCGCGAGTCGCGCGAGCAGCCGCGGACCCACCCGTTGCAGGTCCGCGACCGGCACACGATCCAGGGGGGTGGCGGGGGTGGCGGGATCGGGCATCGCTGGCGTTTATCGGCACTGGGCTGGACAATCGGGAAACGGTAGCACCATTTCCAGTCAGAGGCCCCAAGATGATCGTCCAACACGACCTCTCAGTCACCACCCGCGGCCGCGGCACCTACGACCTGACCGCCGAGGTAGGGCGGCGCGTGCGCGAGTCAGGCATCCACGCCGGACTCTGCCACTGCTTCCTCCAGCACACCAGCGCGTCACTGATCCTGTGCGAAAACGCGGACCCCTCGGTGCGCAGCGACCTGGAGTCCTTCCTGCAACGCCTGGCACCGGACGGCGACCCGCGTTATGCGCACTGCAATGAGGGGCCGGACGACATGCCCGCCCATCTGCGCACCATCCTCACCAAGACCGATCTGACCCTGCCGGTGCGCGCCGGCCGCCTGGCCTTGGGCACCTGGCAGGGGCTCTATCTCTATGAGCACCGCACCGGCACCCGGGGGCGGCAGGTGCTGCTGACCATCAGCGGCGAGCCGGCGTGAAACCCCCGTCACCCATCCCGACTGGGTCTCGGTACCCGGCTGCCTAGCTCGAATATCTCACGCCAAGGCGCCAAGCGCGCCAAGGCCTTTCAGTGCGTTATCTGCGCTGGCCGATCAACCTGGCGGATGATCTGACGACTTCGCCTACCCTCTATGTATTTCTTGGCGAGCTTGGCGCCTTGGCGTGAGACTCTGAGAAATCCGCGCTAGCCTCCTTGCAGCGTTCCAGCGCCTCAATACTCGCCGTCGTCCGGCGCCGCTTGGCCCGGCAGGACCAGGGACAGCCGATAGCCGATACCCCGCACCGGCTGGATGCGGAGTTCCGCCATGCCGGCATCCTGCAACTTGCGGCGGATATGACTCATATGGACATCGGTCGCGCGGTCGTCCGGGCTCCAGGACTCGTTGAGGGTAAGCTCCGACCGGTGGACCGACTCCGCCGGACGGGCCATCAGATAGGCGAGCAGCGAACTCTCCCGGGCGGTCAATTCGAGCCCCCTGGAGCGGCCCTCGCGGCTCAGACAGCGCTGCGCCGTATTCAGGCGGTAGGGACCGAGCGCCAGCACCGTCAACCCATCCCGCCCCCGGTCGCGCCGCCGCAACACGGCGCGGATGCGGGCACACAACTCTTGGTGATCGAAGGGCTTGGTCACATAGTCGTCCGCCCCGGCCTCCAGGCCGCTGACGCAATCGGACTTACCCCCCCGTCCGGTGACGATGATGAGCCCAACCGAGCGGGTCTCGCCGAGTTCGCGGGCGATATCCATCCCGTCCTCGACCCCTAGATTGAGATCGAGCAGCACCAGGTCGGCATCGCCACGATCAAGCAGGCGCCGCAGTTCGGCCCCACTAAAGGCGAGTGCCACGTCGCAGCCATCGCCGATCAACAGCCGCCGCAGACTCTGGGCCAGGGGGACATCGTCCTCGACGATAATGATGCGTGGGAACTCGTTCACGATGGCAGCGAGCGGATCCGATTGGTCTCACCCCACGACCGGCGGCGCGAGGAGCGCACCGCCGCGTGGTCGCTTGCTGCGATGATGGTGGCGACATTGAACATTGAAAGGTAGCGTCTCAAGGTGCTGCATCCGGTATGATCGCCGCAGCGCGTTGCGCGGACTGCCATTATGACCCGACGCGGCGCCGACGACGCCAATAATTTACATAATTTACGGGCGGCCCGCCCCACTGAGGCTTCACTGTCGTGCCGGACACGGATCAACCCAGGCCACCACGGACTATACACAATATCGCCATGCTCGCCGGCCTCACGGTCGCCGCGGGTCTCGGCAACCTGGCGCATCTGCACCTGCCCTATGGGCTGGACCTGATCTTCGGCTCGATCTTCGCCATGTTGGCGATCGAGTGCCTGGGCACCGGCGCGGGCGTCCTGGTCGCCGCGGTGAGCGGCGCCTACACCCTGGTGCTCTGGCACCACCCCTATGCCTGGCTGATCGTCGTGGCGGAGGCCGCCAGCGTCGGGTGGCTGCGCCGACACCTGCGCCCGCGTGGCGAGGTCCTGCCCCTGGCCGCCTTGGATGCCCTCTATTGGCTCTGCCTCGGGATGCCCCTGGTGTGGCTGTGCTACGGCGGAGCGCTCGCCATGACCCACACCGAGGTCCTCTTGGTGGCCTTGAAACAGGCCATCAACGGGGTCCTCAACGCCAGCCTGGCCGGGGCGCTCGCGATCGGCATCCGGCGGCTGCGCCGCCAGCCGGTACCAGTCTCGTTTAGCGAGTTCCTGTTTACCACCCTGGTCCTCGCCGCCCTGGCCCCCGCACTGGGGGTCACCGTCTGGCAAAACTATCGCCTTACCGAGACGATGGAACTGGAGGTTGCCGAGACCCTCACCCTGGTGACGCGACTCACCGCCGCCGATTTCGCCGCCCGCCCCCCCTCACCGACCCTGGCCGCCGCCCGCGCCGACCTGCCCGCGATCACCGAACGCATCGCGGCCCTGCTGCCACAGGCCGGGGCGATCGACCTCGCCATCGACGCGACCCCGCCGCCCGCCGGCCGCAACGTCCCGCCCCCCCCGGGGGCGCTCGCCGTCGAACTCGCCGAACGCCCCGGTTACTCGCACATGGTGCGCTGGCGCAAGGGCCACTACCGGATGCAGACCGCCCTGACCCTGGGCGGCGAGCCGGTGCAACTGGTGGCTGAACTGGCGGCGACCCAGGCGGTGGAGTCACTGCAACGCGTCCAACTCGGTGGCTTCTGGCAGTTGGGTGCCATCACCCTGCTCGCCCTGGCCGCGGCCTTCTATATCAGTCGCCGGATCGGCCGCCCCATCGCGGCGCTGGCGCAGACCGCCGGACAGCTCCCGTCCCGCCTGGAGCAGGCGAACCCGCCGCCGCCCCCGCGCCCGAGCCGACTGCGCGAACCCGCGGAACTCGCGGCTGCATTCGCGCGGATGGAGTCTGCCCTGCGGCAAAACTTCAAGGACCTGGAACAGAGCGAGGCGCGCTTTCGTGCCGTCTTCGAACAGGCGCCGCTCGGCATCGCCATCCTCGGGCCGGATCGGCAGGCACGCTTCGTCAACCCGGCACTGGAGCGACTGCTGGGGCGCGCGGGGGCGGCCATCAAGTCGCGGCCCTTCGATGACTTCGCCCATCCCGCGGACATCGATACCGATCTGGGCCTGTTTCGGGAGCTCATGGCGGGCCGCCGTGACAGCTACCAATTGACCAAGCGCTTTCGCCAACCCGACGGCACCCCGGTGTGGGCCGAGCTGAGCGTTACCCTGCTGCCGGACAGCGCCGGGGGGGCGCCGCTCCCATTGGCCCTGCTGCAGGACATCACCGAACGGCGCCAGGCGGAACAGGCGCGGGCCGCGGCTGAACTGGCCCTGCAACGCTACAGCGCCAAGCTCGAGGCCTTCTCCCAACTGGCCACGCGCTACCAACCCGCGGCCCAGGACCTGACCAAATTCCTGCATTACGGCTGCAGCGCCATCGGAGTTGAACTCGCGGCCCTGGGCGAGGTCCGGGGTGGACGTTACCGGCTGCTCGCCGCCGTGGGGGACACCCGACTCGCCATCGACGCCGAGGTTCCACTGGCGGAAGGACTCACCGCCGACGTCCGCTGCCACGCCGTACCCCAACCCGAGTCGCTCTGCCACCCGGCCTTCGGCACCGGCCTGAGCTTCCTGGGCCGGGCGACCCTCACCTGGAGCGACGCCGACAATCAGGTCCATCAGGGCGTGCTGGACCTGGCGGATCGCCACCGCTGCCCCGCCTGCGGCCAACCGGAACAGCAGATCCTGCAACTGGTCACTCAGCGCATCAGTGCCAACCTGCGCGAGCTGGCGGTCCAGGACGGCCTACTCCAGGCCCGCCAGCGCGAGGTCATCGGCCACCTGGCGGGTGGAGTCGCGCACGACTTCAACAACGTCCTGGGGGCCATCGGCAACAACCTGGCCTATCTGGAGCGCCTGCTGCCCACCGGCACCGTGGGCGCCGAGGCACACGGCGTCCTCGCCGAGACCGAGGCCGCCATCGACCAGGCCAAGCTCGTCACCTCGGGCCTACTCTCGCTGGGGCGGGGGGAGGAGATTGACGTCTCCCCCTGCGATCTGGGCGCGCTGGTGGCGGCCTTTGCACCGGCAGTGAGCCGCCTGCTGCCACCCGGCATTGAACTGATCCTGGAGCTGCAACCCGGGGTCACCGCACTCACCAATCCGGCCCTGCTCCAGGCCGCCCTGCTCAACCTGGCGCTCAACAGCCGCGACGCCATGGGCGCCACCGGGCGTCTCACACTGTGCGTCGGCGCCCACACCGACCCCGTTCAAGCCCCCCCGGACCTTGGTGAACTGGTCGGCGGGGAACGTGCAGAGTTGTGCGTCCGCGATACCGGGGCCGGTATGACCGAGGCGGTGCGCTTGCACATCTTCGAACCCCTGTTCTCCACCAAGTCGCGGGGCCACGGGACCGGTCTTGGGCTCTTTATGGTGCGCGAGTTCACGCTGCGCAGCCATGGTGCCATCCAGGTCCGCTCGGCACCCGGCGCCGGCACCGAAGTCCGTCTCTGGCTGCCCCTGACCCACGCACCCGCGGGGGCCGCCTCAGCCACACCCCGGACGCTGCCCCACCGGGCGCCCGCCGCACCCACAACTGCGCCGCCGACCCAAGGGCCCGGCGTGCCGCGGCTACCCCAAGTCCTGCTGGTCGACGACGATCGCCGGGTACGCGACTCACTGTGCCGCATACTGGAGGGCGCGAATCTGACCGTGATCACCGCGGTGGACGGCTCCGACGCACTCGACCGCCTGGCCGCTGCACCCAGTATTGCCCTGGTCCTGTCGGACATCGCCATGCCCCGCCTGGATGGCCTCGCACTCTACAGCGCACTGTGTTGCAATCGGCCCGAACTCCCGGTCATCCTCATGACCGGCGACGCCGCGGGGGCCCAGGATGCCGCCGCCCTGGACCCGCTGGCGCGCGTGCTGACCAAGCCGCTCGACCCCCGCGCGCTGATCGAATTGGTCCAGGCGATCGTCGACCCCGGGGTCACGGACGACCATGGGCGGTAACGGCCATGGCCGTTCCCCCACCCCGCCCTCACCCAATAGGGGAGGGAGACTTGGAGCACGCTCCCGGCGCGACTTTCACGTTACAGTGACCCCTTCAAGTCAGCGCCCCCGCGGGCCCCGACCAAACAGGAATAGCGGCCAAGCCGAGGCGCCATGTATCCCTTCTCGCTGATCGATCCGCCGACCCTGCTCCTGGTCTCCATCGCGGTGTTCACCCTCACCGGGGTCTTCATGGCCATTGCCGGGCACATCCGCGGGGAGCGCGCCTACAACTGGCTATCCGTCGGCGCCCTGGCCTTCGCCACCGGGTGGGCGCTCAACCTGTCGCAGTACGTCTACGGCATAACGACAGTGACTATGCCGGTGGCGGAGATCCTGCTCCTCATGCTGCCGCTGTGCCTGCTGTGTGCGACGCTCGAATTCCTGCGCCTGCCCGGACTCGGGCTGACGCTGCTCGGCTCGGCCGTGACCCTGGCCTTGGCCTTCTGGGTGTTGGTGGTGTTCATCGACAACGAGACCGTACCCGGCGCCATGACCTCCAGTCTGAACGGCGCGGCCTACCTGGCGGTCGCCCGGCTCTTTTACGTCCATGCGTACCCGCAGAATCTGATCGGGAACATCATCATCGGCGCCATCGTCATCATCGGGACGGCCTTTATCCTGCGCACCGTCTTCCTGATGTACGGCGTGGCGGTGAGCGATGCCCTGGGGCCGGAGCTGCGCCGCCAGGTCCTCTACACCATGCTGCTCCTCGACCTGATGGGGATCTTCATGCTGGCGCTGTGTTTCCCGCTGTTCGATTTCGTGCGCACCGAGACCAGCCTGCATTCGACCAACGCCCAACTGACCCAACTCGCCGAGCGTGACGCACTGACCGGGACCTTCAACCGCCGGGTCTTCATCACCCGGCTGGAGACCGAACTGTTGCGACATCGCCAGACCGCGCTCCCCCTGTCGCTGATCCTCTTCGACGTCGACCATTTCAAGCAGGTGAACGACACCCATGGTCACGGGATCGGCGACCAGGCGCTGCGACATGTGGTGGAGACGACCCATCGGCACCTGCGCGGCAACGATCTACTCGCCCGTTTCGGCGGGGAGGAGTTCATCATCCTGCTTCCGGAGACCACGCTCGCTGGGGCACGCGTGATCGCCGAACGGATCAGGGCCGCCCTGGCGGCGACCCCGGCCATCATCGAGCCACTGGCGCCCCTGCGGATCACCAGCTCGTTCGGCGTCGCCGGCACGGATCAGCGCCACCGCACCATGGACGAGCTGCTGGGCGCGGCCGACTCGGCCATGTATGCAGCCAAGCGCGCCGGCCGCAACCGGGTCTGTGGCGAGCCCCCGCAGGACGCACTGGACCACGCGGAAGGGACCTGCGCCTAACCACGCCCGCGCCCTGTAGGGTCCGCTGTGCGGACCGTCCGCCTTCGGCAACAGCCAATTGCCCGCCAAGGGGTCGGTCCGCGCAGCGGACCCTACTCAGGCCCCCGCCGGGCACGCGGCCATAGGAAAACGAGCAAGAGGACCAGGCCAACGACCGTTGCACCGCCCACCCAGGGGTTTACGCGGTGCATCAGGGCGAGGATGGCGTGCAGATGCCCCTCCAGGAAATACACCCCCAGCCCCCAGACGCCCACCCACAGGGCCGCACCCAGCAGATTGAACCGGGTGAAGCGCCACCAGGGCATCTCCAGGATTCCCGCGGCGATGCCGTTCAATTGGCGCAGCCCGTCGAAGAAGCGCGCCCCGACGATCAGCCAGCCGCCCCAGCGCGCGAAGGCCGACTCCACCCGTTCCAGGTGGCGCGCATCCAGCCGCACCCGCCGCAATAGTGCGCGCCCGCCCACCCGGCCGATCAAATACCCAAGGCTGTTGCCGATGGCCGCCGCCAGAAAGGCGATGAGCAGCAGCCAACCGATGCGCAACCCCGGGCGCGCGGCGGCGTCCAGCGCGGCGGCAACCAGCAGCGTCTGTCCGGGCGCCGGGATGCCGGCCCCCTCCACCCCCACCGCGAGCGCCACCGCGCCGTCGCCGTAGCGGTCGAGCCAGGGCTGGACGCGCGCGAGCTCGCGGCGCAGTTCGGCGCGGATACGGCTCCCGGCGGTGGCGGGCGCCGCGGCAACCTGAGGCGGCGCGACGATGGGCGGGGGCTGGTCCGCTGCCGCGGCAGCAAGCGTGGACCCGAGCAACAGCAGGGCCGCGGCGGCGAAGGGGAGCAAGGACTTGGTGGCGTTACGCATCATCTGGGGTACCTCGTTGATCTCGTCCCCACGCGGCGAGTTCATCGTTGTGAACGGTGAGCGCTCCGCTTGGTCGCCTCAACCCCAGAAGCGCTGCTTCCAATACGTCGCGGACACGCTGTAGCGAGCGCTGGATGGTCAATGCAACCCAGCCGCCGGCTGGCTCTCGCCGCCCCTGTCAATGGGCGGACTCGGCGCCTTGGCCCGCACATAGAGGGCCCCCGCGACCAGCAGCAGGTTGATGAGGCCCACCAACACAAAGGGCGCGCTCGGCGCCAGATGGTCGAACAGGCGTCCGCCCAGCCAGGTGATCGCCAGGATGCCGATGGCCCCGGAGACGTTGAAGGCACCGATGATCGAGCCGCGCTGCCGCGTCGGCGCCTCCTGGCCGATGAGCGACTGGGCGCCCAGATAGACGCTGATCTGACCGATACCGATCAGGATGGAAAAGACCCAGGCATTGGCGGCCAGCGGGCTCTCCAGAAACAGGAGTGAGAAGTTACCCAGCGCGGCGAGCAGCATACAGACGGCCAGTGCCGTGGCCCGGTCCAGCCGGTCAAGCAGTGGACCCAACACGGGCGACCAGACGAGTGCGGCGACCTGGGCAATGACAAAAAAGAACATACCTTGCTTAACCGCCTGCGCATTCCCCATCCCGGCGGCCAGGCCCGCGGTGGTGCCCCACAGGATCATGAAGATGGCATTGACCGACTGGTCGCCGCGGGCGATGAAGGCGGCGCCATAGGCGAGCAGGATGCGCGGGTTGCGCGCCGCCGCAAAGCCGCTGATGAAGAGTTCGCGCACCCCCGGACGATCGCTGCGATGCATCGGGGTCCCACCCTTGAGCCCGACGGCGACCAGCACGGCGACGGCGACGGCGAGCCCCGCGACCCCCAGATGGGTAATGAGCCCGGCCTCTTGCTCGCTCCAGCCGTGCTTGATGAGGGCATGGGGCAGCGCGCCCAAGCCCTGGATGAAGGCGACCCCGAGTCCACTCAGAAAGCCCAGCGTGGCCACCAGCTTGCCGCGTGAGTTCTCGGCCGGGTAGTCCACCATGACCGTGGACAGCCCCCCCGCCACGGCGACTACCGCGCAGGCATAGACGATGCGGTAGAGATACAGGTCATGGACCGAGGTCGCCTGGGCATAGAGTATATAGGTCGCCGCCAGCAGCAGCAGGCCCGCGGCATAGATGGAGCGGCGCCCGATACGGTCCATCAGGATGCCGGCCGGCATAAAGAGCGCGAGGGTGATGAGCTCAGTCCAAAACACCAGATCACCGCTGATGGACCCCTGCTGCTCAACGGGCACCTTGAGCAACGCATTGAGCACATAGGTCTGACCGACGCTGATGAAGATCATCAGGCCGATGGAGAAAAAGGCGGCGACGAGCAGGCTCCAGGCGTGCCGCGGCAGGATGCCGGGGGCCAGGGTCAGGTAGCCGAGGCGGTAGAGACGCGGCTCAGAGGTCATAGGGGATGCTCATCGGTGGTGCTCCGGTGGGATGCATTCCCACGCGGAGCGTGGGAACGAGAGGGGGTGCATTCCCACGCAGAGCGTGGGAACGAGGGGGGCGGTGCTCATTCCAGGATGCGCCGCTTGCCATCGAGTACAAAGGCGATGGCCCGCTTGAAGTCGGCCATGCCGACCACCTGCTCGGCGCCCTGGCGCAGCGAGGCATAGGAGGCGGCGAGCAGGACGGCGTTCTGGATGTCGCCGCCGGCCGCGTGCTCCGAATACTGGGCCAGTAGCGCGAAATCCACGTCGTCATCGATCGGCAGTTCCTTGGGAATGTGCCGCTCCCAAATCTGGCGGCGCTGCTCGGTGGCGGGCAGCGGGAACTCGACATGGGCCAGCACCCGGCGCAGAAAGGCGGTGTCATAGTTCTTCACCAGGTTGGAGGCGAAGATCACGGCCCCGTCAAAATTGTCCAACTCGATCAAGGTGGTACTGCGGGCCACGTTGATCGAGTTGTCCGCGGCCTGGGACACCTGGGTCAGGCGCTTGCCGAGGATCGAGTCGGCCTCGTCGAAGAACAGCAGCGCGCCGGTCTCGCTGGCGCGGCGGAAGGCGGCGCGGATGTTCTTGGGCGTCTCACCGACATACTTGGACTCCAGCTCCGCGTAGCTGATGACCAGGATCTCACGTTCCAGCATGGCCGCGATCGCCTCGGCGGCCAGGGTCTTGCCGGTCCCCGGGGGGCCATAAAAGTTGAGCGCCATCCGCCGGCCGGTGCGGGCCACCGCGCCGAGGTTCCAGCAGCCGAACAGCAGGTCCTGTGACAACAGCACGTTGACCGACTCGCGGATGCGGGCCAGGGTCTCCGGGTCCAGCACCAGTTGGTCCAGGCCGTGACGCGGCTGACGCGGCTGAAAGCTCTCGAAGGTCTGGGCATCCTCGGGCGGCGCCTCCGACCGGTTGGCCGCGGGATGGGCCGGGGGGTTGGCCGGGGCGCTGGGGGCAGCCACCTGAGCCGGCTCGAAGGCCGGGGCCAGCACCTGATAGAGCGGCTGACCGCCCGTGGGCAGACCCTCGGGGACGGCCCGCCCCGGGTTGAAGTCCAGGCGAATGCGCGGTTTGCCGAGTTCCGGGGGAAACTCAAAGCCGTCGTAGAGCCGGATCAGTTGACGCAGGAAGGCGTTAGAGGCCTCCGCCGCGATCTCCACCGAGGTATCCGTACCGCGTTCGTGGCACTCCGGGCAGTAGAGCAGCGGCGCCCCCTGGACCTCGATCCAGTAGTGCCCCGGGTTGGTCTTCTTGCCGTGGTGGGAGAGTCGCAGCGCGCAGCCGTGGATCGGGCAGGCGGGATTTTTCTTGAGCAGTGACATGGGGGCGCAGTATACCGGCGCCGCGGCCCGCTGCGGGACGATTGTGGAACTTGGGAACCCGGGCCAGCACACCGCACGGGGGCACCTCCCGCAACGTTGCGCCCCGCAGTCCCCAAACCGCCCTCGGGCGGATGCCTGCAGGGCGATCCGCCACTCGACCTCAGCTCACCGCCCCAGGACGGCCCGCCAACCGCCGCGGCTCGGCAGTACCAGCGCCATCTCGACATAGGTCGCCACGACTGCCTTGGCGGAGTTGATGTTGCTCAGGGTGCAGATCGTGCCGACCCGGCCAGCGCAGTCCCCGCGCCAACCGGCGAAGACATGACCCGGGCTGGGCCAGGCTGTGCAGGTACTGGTGCCGACGGGCGCGACCGGGTTGGGCATGCAACTCACCGTTCCGGCGCCGGTCGGACTGACGCTGGTCACGATGTTGAAACCGAAATTGGCCGTCACGCTCTTGGCCACGGTGACATTGGTCAGGGTGCAACTGGTGCCGGTCCCGGTGCAGTCGCCGCTCCACTGCGCGAAGGTGTAGCCGGGGTTGGCCGCGGCGGTGCAAGTGCTGCTACCGTCGTAGTCCACCGGGTTGGACGCGCAGTTCACCGTGCCGCCGACCGCCGGGCTGGCGCTGGCGGCGATGGCATAGGTGTTGAGGGTGAAGTTAGCGGTGCAGGTGGTATCGGCTGTCAGCGCGAAGGCGCTGGCGCAACTGGCCGGGGTCCAGACGGTGAAGGTCGAACCCGTCGCTGGCGTGGCGCCAGGGGTGACGGTGGTGTTGTAGGCATAGGTCCCGCCGCCGGTGACTGTGCCCGCGCCGGTGCCGGCCTTGATCACCGTCAGGGTGTAGTCGTTGAGGATGAAAGTGGCGGTGACGTCCTTGACCGCATCCATGGTGACCTGACAGGGGGCGGTACCCGTGCAGCCCCCTCCGCTCCAGCCGGTGAAGGCGGAACCGGTAGCCGGGCTGACGCTCAGCATGACAGTGGCGCCGTTGTTATAGGTGGCGGTACCGACATTGCCATTCCAGAGGATGGTCCCGGCATCGGCGGTGACGGTTCCAACACCGGTACCGGATCTTGTCACGGTCAAGGTGTAGGTCTGTGAACCTGCGAAGGAATAGGTTTCCACCGAATTGAGCGGCGCACTAATCGAGGGGTCATATCCCCCGATTACCATCACCCGGCTATCGCTCAACCATACCGCACCGTGGTCTTGGCGGGCGATATTCATCGCAGCGATGTTCGTCCATTGACCGGTGGCCGGATCATAAATCTCCGCCTCTTCAATCGGCAGGTTGTTGTTCCCATAACCACCGGCCATCAGGACCCGACCATCAGACAATACCGTTGCCGAACGCCAACCAGCGCCGGATGTTTTCATACTCCCGGTATTAGACCAGAGTCCATTATTCGGATCATAGAGTTCACACGTATTCAGGTAGGCGCCATCCCAAACGCTTCTGCCTCCGCATACCAGTACCCGCCCATCCTGCAACTTCGCAACTGCAGCGGCAAGTCTCGCCACCGACATGTTGCCGGTCAAGGTCCATACTCCGGTTACTGGATCAAACAGCTCAGTCTGGGAAAGCAAATTAGCGCCGTTACACCCGTTTTCAAGAAAGCCACCAACGACCAGTACTTTGCCCGTGTTGAGCAATATCAGGCTATGCTGCTGCCGTGCAATATTCATATTTCCGGTCACGGTCCACTGGCCCGTGGCCGGATCATAGAGTTGTGCCGCGGAGGAGCTGGTACACCATGGATACATCCGACTGCCGGACAGCAGCACCCGGCCATCCGCCAGTTTAACGACACTAACCCCGCCATACTTATATGGACTTCCCCCATTATTCTGAAGATTACCGGTATATTGCCAAGCGTTGGTCACCGGATCATAGATCTCGGTGTAAATATTGTCCTGCGTACCCAGATTACCGCCGACCGCGAGTATCCTGCCGTTGTCGAGTGGGACCATCCTTACGCTCCAGCTGACGGCATTCGCGCTGGCGGCCGAACTCCATTGCCCCGTCAGCACATCAAAAATTTCGCAGGTTCTGTCGCTAGCCGATTGACCACCGCCGCACACCAAGGTTCGGTGTGTATCGATCGCGGCAATTCCAGGATTCGCTCTGGCTGTGAGCATGGGGGCAATCGTGGCCCAGACCCCGTTAGTCGGGCTCAGCGTGAAAATGGCAGTGCAGGTGGTATCGGCGGTCAGGGCGAAGGCGCTGCCGCAAGTGCTCGGCTCCCAGCCGGTCAAGGTGGACCCGGCCGCGGCGCTAGCGGTAGGAGTGATCAGCGTGTTGTAGTCATAGGTCCCGCCACCGCCGACGGTGCCCGTTCCGGTGCCGGCTATGTTCACGGTCAAGGTGTATTGATTGAGGGTGAAGGTCGCGGTCACGGTCTTGGCCGTGGTGACATTGGTCAGGGTGCAACTGGTGCCGGTTCCGGTGCAGTTGCCGCTCCACTCCGCGAAGGTGTAGCCGGGGTTGGCAGTGGCGGTGCAGTTACTGGTGCCGTCGTAGTCCACCGAGCTAGGCGTACAGTTCACCGTTCCGCCGACCGCCGGGCTGGCGCTGGCGGTAATGGCGTAGATTGCCAACGTGACCACGGCAGGGACTGAACCGAACTCGTATCCGGTGGCGGCCGAGCTGGTGCTGAATCGAATCGGAGTCACACCGCTCCATCCGGCCAGCACGCTGAAATTGGCCGTGAAGAGGTTGGTGGTCGTGCATCCGCCACCGGGCCAGGCGGCGTCGACGTCGGCCCAGGCCACCTGGACGAACTTATCGGTAGCCGCATCCCCATCCGCATCAGCGGTGTCGTCCTCCACCGGTCCCTGGGCCAAGGCCGTTGGCAGCACGCCGCTAAGGCTGGCAAAGGCAAGACGGCTGGAGTCCCAATGGATGCGCAGGCCAAGGCCGGTGAGTTGGTCCGAACAGGGGTTTGCGGTAGTATAACCCAGAGTGAAGGCGACCGACTGATTCGGTGCCGCGGCGCGCTGGAGCGGGTCCGGGGTGATGACTTGCTCCGCGGCGTCCGCAGTGCCGAGCGTCAACAGGGCCATCAGTATGCATCCGGCCGTCGCCATCAGGCTTGTCTTCATGTCCCAGATCCTCAAGCGCATTGCTATTCGTCAGTTGCAGGGCGGAGGCCCGCAAGGCGATCCGCCATGAAACCGCCTCCACCATGGCGGAACCTGACGGCCAAAAGGCGGAACCGCCTGGGGCGTTCTGCCCTAGGGGGTTCCCAAACCCCGACGGCACCCCCGGTCTTCTCAAAAAAGACCAAGTCACTATTCGCCGCGCACGAGGCGCACGTAAAGGGGATAGCCCCTATTGTAGCTGCCGACACCGCCATCGACGAAGCTCACGTACCACGCGCTGCTCGTGTACCCGGCATAGGGCGACGAGGACCAAAACCCGTCCGATGGCGTATTTGGAAAATACGCGCCATTGATCTCGGGGTCATAACAATGCCGCTCGACCAGTGATTCAAGCTCATTCTTATTCGGCAGACGCCAATCCATATAGCCGGCAAAATTGGCGTCCGTCGCCTGTTGCAGTGCAGCCTGCCAAATGAAGGCCGCAGCAACACCGATCGCGCAGCCTGCCCCGCTTAACCCTTCGGCGCATTGCTTCCACAGCAGACCAGTGGCGGAATCGCTGATGGTGCCGTCGCCGTGGCCGGTGAATCGGCTGTCGGGTGCTGTTGGCGCAATGTCGTTGCGGCAGGTTTGGGCCGAGACACCGGCGCAGACCGCCGACAGCAAAAGAATCGCCGCTAGCCGCCATAACCGCTCATTCATCTCACGTACTCTCCGTCGGTCGAGAGGAAACGTCGCGGCGCGCCGCGTCCAAATACGCGGTGATCGCCCGCTGCACCTTATAGCTATTGTCATCGCTGCCGAGGAAGAGATACCTCAATACCCGACGCTTTATCCCACCGGCCAACTGACCTCCTCGCCGATGAAGGCATAGGGCTGCCCGATGGCGCGTAGCGACCGGCACAAGCTCATAAGGTCTTGATACGCCAATTGATAAACCCGAACAGTAGCGCCTGATCGATGCTGTTAACAAAGTTGCGTACGTCCAGTTGCAGGAACCAGGTCGGGCGCTCGCCATTGGCCGTGCCCCATTTACGACGACGGCAACCAAGATAGCCGCGATAAACCACCGCGAACGCGAAGACTCCACGTTCGTCACTGCCCGCCGCGCACGAGTCGCACAGACACGCCGCCGCCCTTACCGTAGCCGTTGACGCTGCCATCGTAGAAGTTTACGGCCCACGCGGCGTTCGAGTAGCCGGCATAGGGCGAAGACGACCAAACAAACGAACCGGCGGGTGAATTCGGGAAATATACCAAGTCAATCGTCGAGACACGATCATTACTGACGATCGACAGCAACTCCCGCGGATCAGGCATCCGCCAATCCGCCGCCCCGCACAGCCCCTGCGCATTGACCGCCTGGACGTAGCCGTCGGTATCGCAACTGATACCGCCAGTACAGACGCCAAAATTGAGGAATCCGGCCGAGCCGCCATTGGTCGCGGGGTCCGGGTTGTACCAGGAATAGGTATTGTTCTGGTCGCGCAGCCCGCCATCAGCGGTCTTGACCTCCCAGATCAACCCGGTGACATTGTCAAGCTGAAGTTTCCTACTTTTGATAGGCAGCCTTGGTCATGATGCCGCCTATGCTATTCCCAGTTCCTGCCCTTGAGCGCGTGTGCCGCACATCGGCGCGCCGGCCGGATGGTCGGAACGGTTAACGGTGACTGAGGTCGGT